>CAYWPZ010000048.1:0-16637 GCA_964460135.1 uncultured Caldilineales bacterium
AGGCGCCGGTGGCGTTGATGACCATCTGGCTGCGGATTTCGATCTCCTCGCCGCGGGCCACATCCCGTACCCGCGCCCCCACCACCCGCCGGCCACCGTCCTCGTCCACGATGATCAGATCGATCAGTTCGTGATAGTTGAAGATGGCCGCGCCTGCCAGCCGCGCCGCCTGAGCCGTAGCATGGGTGGCCAAGAAACTGTCAGCCGAGCCATCGGGGACCTCGAACACCCGGCTGAGGCGACGGTTGAGCAACGGCTCGCGGCGCAGGGCCTCGGCGACCGAGATTTCGACGCAATCGACGCCGGTGCTGGCGCAACCGGCGAAGAATTTGTCTGGGTACTCGCCCTCATCTTCGGGTGTGACGACGAAGAAGCCGCCGGTATCCTCGATGCAGTGAGTATGGGTCTTGCGTAGAATCCGATTTTCGTGAATACATTCGGTGGCGCTCACCGGGTCTTTGACCACGTAGCGGCCGCCGCTGTGCAGTAGACCGTGGTAACGGCCTGTGGTGCCGTGGGTGAGGTCGCGCTTCTCGATCAGCACGACCTGAAAGCCGCGCAAGGCAGCATCCCAGGCCACCCCTGTGCCGGTGGCGCCGCCGCCAACGACCAGGATTTCAGTTTCGATGCGCTTCATAGGCAAATTGGTTTTGTTCAGAAAAACGGGGCGCCTCGGCTGAAGCGCCCCGTCTCTGGGAAGAGGGAACTACTGGTCAAGCCACTTCATGCTGCGTTGGACTGCCTTGAGCCAACCGGCATAGAGCTTGGCGCGGGAGTCGGCGTCCATGGCCGGGTTCCAGGTGTGGTCGATCTGCCAGTTCTGGCGCAGATCATCCAGGTTGCCCCAATAGCCCGTTGCCAGGCCGGCGGCGTAGGCGGCGCCGAGAGCAGTGGTTTCGGCCACCACCGGGCGCACGACCGGCACATTGAGGATGTCGGACTGGAACTGCATCAGGGTGTTGTTGTAGACCATGCCGCCGTCCACCTTCAGCGCCGTCAACCTGACGCCGGAGTCTTTCTCCATCGCATCCAACACCTCGCGCGTCTGATAGGCGGTAGCCTCTAGGGCGGCGCGACAGATGTGGTACTTGTTGATGAAGCGGGTCAGGCCGACGAGAACGCCGCGCGCATCCGATTGCCAGTAGGGGGCAAAGAGGCCAGAGAAGGCGGGAACGAAGTAAATGCCGCCGCTGTCGGGCACCTGCTTGGCATAGTCTTCGATGTGCTTGGAGAAATCGAAGAAGTCGAGGTTATCGCGCAGCCACTGCACCAAGGCGCCGGTGATGGCGATGGAGCCTTCCAGACAGTAGACGGCCGGGGCGCTGCCCATCTTGTAGCCCAGGGTGGTGAGCAGGCCGCTCTTGCTGGGCACGGGCGAGGTGCCGGTGTTGAGCAGCATGAAGCAGCCGGTGCCGTAGGTGTTCTTAGCTTCGCCAACGCCAAAGCAGGTCTGGCCGACGAGGGCGGCTTGTTGGTCACCCAGGTCGCCGCAGACAGGCACGCCGTTCCAATAGCCGTAGATGGCAGGGTCGCTGGAAGGACGGATGGTCGGCAGCATCTGCCGCGGGATGCCCATAGCAGCGAGGATGCTATCGTCCCAGTCCAGGGTCTCCAGATTCATCAGCATAGTGCGGCTGGCGTTGGAGACATCGGTGACATGGGCGCCGCCGTTGGGGCCGCCGGTCAGATTCCAGATCACCCAGGTGTCGATGTTGCCGAAGAGGGCGTCGCCACGTTCGGCGGCGGAGCGCACGCCATCGACATTGTCGAGGATCCATCGCACCTTGGGGCCAGAGAAATAGGTGGCCAACGGCAGGCCCACTTTGCCACGGAACCGGTCCTGGCCGCCGTCCTTGGCCAATTCGTTGCAGATCTTGTCGGTGCGGGTGTCCTGCCAGACGATGGCATTGAAGTACGGCTTGCCGGTGTTCTTGTTCCAGACGACGGTGGTCTCGCGCTGGTTGGTGACGCCAATGGCCGCCAGGTCGCCGGCGGTGAGACCGGCCTTTTTCAGGGCGCCGGCCATGACATCGTTGGTGCGGGCGATGATCTCCATCGGATCATGTTCGACAAAACCTGCCTGCGGATAGATCTGTTCGTGTTCCATTTGGTGCACGCCGACAACACCACCGCTATGATCGAAGATCATAAAACGGGTGCTGGTCGTGCCCTGATCGACTGCGCCTACATACTTAGACATGGTATCGAACTCCTTTGTTCAAAACAGTGGCGTTGGGATGCAACGCCGGTCGAGGATGGCAGGCAACGGCGCCTGCCATGGTTTGGGTGGACGGTTGATCGCTTCGGTTCATTGCTTCTCGCTGCCCAGGCTGTCGGCCGCGCAACGAATGAGAAGATAGGAGGAGGTGGCGCCGGGGTCCTGGTGGCCGATGCTGCGCTCGCCCAGGTAGCTGGCCCGGCCTTTGGTGGCTAACATGGGGATGGTGGCTTTCATGCCCTGTTCGGCGGCGGCGGCGGCGGCGGCGAGGGCAGCGCTCAGGCTCTCGCCGCCCTCGGCGGCCTGGCGCAGCGCCGCGCAGGCGGGGGTGAGGGCATCCACCATCGTCTTTTCGCCGCTGACGGCCTTGCCCCGCTGCTGCACGCCGGCCAGCCCGGCCTCCAGGGCGGTGGCGAAGTCGGCCGTCGAGAGTTCCATCTTGCCATCGGCGGCGGCGCCGGCGCGCATGAACAGCGTGCCATAGAGGGGGCCGCCGGCCCCGCCGACGGTGGAGACGAGCGTCATGCCCGTCAGTTTGAGGATGGCGCCGATGTCTTTGTCGCCGGCGGCGCTCAGCTTATCGACCACAGCCGCAAAGCCACGGTCCATGTTGGCGCCGTGGTCGGCGTCGCCGATGGCCGAATCGAGGCCGGTGAGATAGTCCTTGTTCTGACCCAGCACCTGCCGATAGCATTGGAGCCAGGAAACGATGTCGTCGCGTGTGATCACGGGTGGTCTCTCTTGGGTGGCAGTCGCAGGTGGCAAGTCGCAGGTGGTAAGATGATTGTCTCTACCTGTTTACCGGTCTACTTGTCTACCTGTCTACTTGTTTCCCGCTCTACCATCGCAATGCCGGGGTGTTCACGGGCGCATCCCACAATGAGAGCAGTTCGTCATCCGCTTTCAGCAGGGTGATGGAGCAGCCCTGCATTTCCAGCGAGGTGATGTAGTTGCCCACCAGGCTGCGGGCGATGCTGACGCCGCGCCCCTGGCAGATTTCGGCCAGCTTGCGGTAGATGATGTAAAGCTCGATCACCGGCGTGCCTCCCATGCCGTTGACCATGGCGATGGCTCGATCGCCGCGCGTGAAGGGCAGATCATCGAGGATGGGCATGGTCAGCATCTCGGTGATATCGTCGGCGTTCTGCAGGGCCATGCGTTTGCGGCCGGGTTCGCCGTGGATGCCGATGCCGATCTCCATCTGGTCTTCGGGCAGGTCGAAGGTGGGTTTGCCGGCGTGAGGCACGGTGCAGGAGGTAAGGGCCATGCCCATGCTGCGGCCCCAACCGTTGACCTTGCGACAGAGGTCGGCGACCTCGGCCAGACTGCGGCCGGCTTCAGCGCCGGCGCCGCAGATCTTCTCGGCCAGTACGGTGGTGCCAACCCCACGGCGGCCCGCCGTATAGAGGCTATCTTGCACGGCCACATCGTCATCGATGACCACGCTGGCCACCTCGACGCCTTCCATCTGGGCCATCTCGGCGGCCATCTCGAAGTTGAGTACGTCGCCGGTGTAGTTCTTGACGATGTGCAGCACACCGGCGCCGCCATCGACGGCCATTGTCGCCGCCTGCATTTGGTCAGGCGTGGGCGAGGTAAAGACGGCGCCCGGGCAGGCGGCATCGAGCATGCCCATGCCCACGAACCCGCCGTGCATCGGCTCGTGGCCGCTGCCGCCGCCAGAGATGACGCCAACCTTGCCCCTGACCGGGGCATCGGCGCGCACGACGTAGTTTGGGTTGAAGTGCACGCGCACCAGATCGCCGTGCGCCAGGGCCACGCCCTGTAGGGCTTCGGTAACGACATCTTCGGGTTTGTTGATCAGTTTCTTCATGGTTGAACCTCCGACTTCCCACAAAGGCCGGGGCCCTGGGGGCGCTGCACAGGTTGATGGCACTGAGTCAAGCGATGCGATCTAGAATCGCGAGCGCTTGTGGTTGCGACATCGGCCGAGCAGGAGCCGCCCCCAGAGCTATCTTGATACGGTATTACATGAGGGCGCCGTAGAGCAGGGCGGCGATGACCGCGCCAACGATCGGGCCGACGACCGGAATCCAGGAGTAGCCCCAGTCGCTGCTGCCTTTGCCGGGAATAGGCAGAAAGGCATGGGCGATGCGGGGGCCCAGGTCGCGAGCCGGGTTGATGGCATAGCCCGTGGGGCCGCCGAGCGACATGCCGATTGCCCAAACCAGGAAGGCCACAGGGATGATGCCCAGAGCGCCCATATTCAAGGAAAGGGGAGAACCAGACATATCTCCAGTCACGCCCTTGATGCCCAGGATGCCGAACATCAGCACGAAGGTGCCGATGATTTCACAGACCAGGTTCCAGACCGTGTTGCGGATGGCCGGGCCAGTGGAGAACACCGCCAACTTGAGGCCAGGGTCCTTGGTCTCGGCCCAGTGTGGGAGGTAGGCAAGGAAGACCAGAACAGCGCCCAGGATGGCGCCGATGAACTGGCCGATAATGAAGATGGGCACGTTGCCCCAGGATGTCACGCCAGCCAGCGCCAAGCCAATGGTGACGGCGGGATTCAGATGGGCGCCGCTGACCGAAGCCGAGATGTACGCGCCCACGAATACCGCCATGGCCCATGCCGTGGTGATCACGATCCAGCCGGAGCTGTTGCCCTTGGTCTTGCCCAGCAATACGTTCGCTACCACGCCATCACCGAGCAGGATCAGGAACATGGTGCCGATGATTTCGCCAACCAGAATGTTAGACATGTTCTACCTCGTTGTAGAAAGAGTGAGAAGAGGAATGTCGAGAACCAAAACAGAAGCGTCTGCTCATGAAGCTACTGAGGTTGTCGTTATTTGCTTGTCGGGCGCCTCCTTTCCCCAGACCCTTTACCCCTGGGCGAACTCCCCCTGGCTGCTTCGCCCAACCCAGCGTTCGAAATCCGCGCGTGCCAATACTGCCGGGGAGCAGGAAAGTCAAGGCACATGACCTGAGGGGAGTACATCATGCCGGATGACTGAACGCGATGGGAGCGATGAAGCGACAATGCCAACTATCAGAGGCGACATTGTCACGAGCTATGAAACTTGAGAGTCAGCGTTGGCGAGGCGGCAGCATTCAGCTTCCGCACACGCCATCGCCGAGGATGGCTATCAGGTCATCTCAACCTGACAAGGCGCAAGTATAACAGTTGTTCTGCCAACGTGCAAATCGTAACAAGATGCCTGTGAACGCTAACAATCGTCTCAGAAACCCTGCTTCCGTTCCTTCAGGCTCAGCCAGCGCGAGTGGGCGATGATGATATGGTCGAGCACTTCGACGCCGAGCAGTTTCCCGGCTTCTACCAGGCGGCGGGTGAGGGTGATGTCTTCGGGCGAGGGGGTGGGATCGCCGCTGGGGTGGTTGTGGGCAACGATGATGGCGGCAGTGTTGCGACGGATGGCCTCGCGGAACAACTCGCCCACCCGCACCGAGGCGGCGTTGAGCGAGCCCTTGTAGATGGTGGGGGTGGCGATGACATAGTTGCGCGTGTCCACCAGCACCACCTTGACGTTTTCTTGCTCGGCAAAGGCCAGTTCCGGGGCCAGCAGCCGCACGACGGCATCGGGCGTTTGCACCTGGGGCCGGGATTCGGGGCTGGCCAGGGCAACGCGTTTGCCAAGTTCGAGGGCGGCCAGGATTTGCGAGGCTTTGGCCGGGCCGATGCCGTGTCGCTCCTGTAATTGCTCGAACCCGGCCTGTCCCAGCTCGGCCAGGCTGGAGTTGAAATGGCGCATGAGGGCGGTGGCCATGTCGATGACGTTGAGACCCTCGGCGCCGCTGCGCAGGATGATGGCGATGAGTTCGGCGTCGCTCAGCGAGGCGGCGCCATAGCGGGCCAGTCGTTCGCGCGGGCGCGCATCGGCGGGCAGGTCGGCGATGGTGTAGTAGGTGAGCGAGGGCGAGGATTCGCGCATCAGGGTTCGGCTTCGCCGGCGGGCATTTTTTGGTCGAGCATGGCGCGCAGTTGGCCGCGACGGTCGGCCGAGAGTTGCAGCCGCTGGAGCACCTGGTCGAGATGACTTTGCAGATGCTCGGGCGCGATGGCAGTCGCGGCCGTGGTCGGTCGCGGCTGTCCGTTTTTCGTCTTGCTGCCGACCTGCTGGTTTTGTTCCAGCCTGGCCCAGCCCACTGCATCCACCCAGACTTCCACCAGGGCGCCCTCGTCGCTGAGATAGGCGGCGGGCATCTCGACGATCATGGTCAGGCGGTTGTCATCGCCGAACTCGAAGGCGTGTCGCACCGCTTCTGGATCGTGCACGACGGTGGGGTGGTGGTCGCTCGCCAGCTTGCCCGGCCCGGATGGTGGCATGGCGCCTGACCGGGCCGAGGAAGCGGCCGAGGAATCGGCAACGTAGGGCGCTTCGGCTGGCGGGGAGGGAGGCGCGGCGGCCGCCGATCGCGGCCCAGCAAACAAGCGTAGGGCCAGATAGACGCCCGCCAGGGCAAAGCCGCCCAGGATGAGGCCCTGAATGATCCAGTTGAGGATGAGCGTCCAGTTTGCAGTCATCGCATGCACCAATGCGGGGGATGTGGGGGAGTATAAGGGCGGCAAGTCGCAGGTCGCAAGTCGCAGGTGGCAAGTCGCAGGTGGCAAGTCGCAGGTGGCAGGTCGCAAGTCGCAGGTGGCGGGTCGCAGATACTGTGTCAAGAAAGTCAAGTTTGAGCAGGCGACTGAAATGAAGCAGCAGCAAGGTCGAAAGGACGACGATGTTTGAGAACGCCGTAGACAATGTGAAGGAGCCTTCGCATGGCAGCGCCGAGGATGAGCATCTTCGGTTTACCCCTTTGCGCCAAGCGGTCTCGCAAGGCTTTGGCGGCCGGGTTATGTCGCATGGCAGTCATGGCCGGGAAGAAGAGCGCCTTACGCAGATGGGCATTGCCGATCTTGCTGAGTTTGGGGCGATGCCGAACCGAAGAGCCAGAACGCCGATGCATGGGCGTAAGGCCGGCGTAAGCAGCCAATTCCGAGGCGTTATCAAAGCCATCAATGGTCTTGATTTCAGCCACCAGTTGGGCGGCGGTATCAGGGCCGATGCCCGGAATGGAGTCAACCAAGTCGACTTGTTCCTTCAGATCAGGATGCTTGCTGACATGGTCATTGATTTGCCGTTGTAAACGAGCGATTTCCTCGTCGAGAAAGCGGATGTGGTTCTCCAGAGAGGTTATCACTCCGGTGCAAATCCCGCCCTTCTGGCGCTGGCGGCTTCCAAACCGGGGGCTGTTGCGTCCGGCAGAAGTCAGCGATAGGGGCTGCATCCAGCTCGTCTGTCGTGTTGTGTCGCAATTGGCTCTTGGCATAGGCCCGAATCCGTTTCGGATTCACGACGCTGACTGTGTAGCCATGCTCGTGCAGGAATAGCGCCAATTCGTCGCCGTAATGCCCAGTCGCTTCCATACAGACAGGCACCTTTGATCCTGTCCGTCCTTTGCTACAGTCGAGAAGGGAGGATCGATGTCTTTGCCTCGCAGGCTCGCAGCCTCTTAGGTGGCAGTCGGATTCTCTCCTTTCTGCACCTGGTTACCTCGAGTCTGTTGCAACTCGTTTGGTTTAATCAACATTTTAAGCTGCGGGTGGCAAGCGACAAGTGGTCTCCCGGTTTTCCTGTCTACCTGTCTACCGGATTCTCGAAACGAAAGCCATGCCCGCGTACGGTGACGATGTATTGGTGCTCCGGCTCCAGTTCGGCCAGGCGCTCGCGCAGGCGGCGAACCAGAGCGTCGATGGCCTGCTCGGTGACGCCGGAGCTTTCGGAATCGGGCCAGACCGCTCGCACTACTTCGTCGCGGTTGATGACCGCACCCTGCGCGTCCACCAGGGTGGCCAGCAGGCGGTATTGGGCAACCGAAAGCGGCGGGTCGAGCAGCTTGCCGTGGATCTCCACCGCCCGGCGGGTGTCGTCCAGCCGCAGACCCACGGCCGGCTCTGGGCGTCCCAGGTCGGCGCTGAGGGGAGCGGTGGCGCCGGCATCGACGAAGGTCAGGCGAAAGCGAAGGGCGATTTGGATGTCGTCGCCATCGCGCAGCAAGACGCCCTCGCCCACCGGCTCACCGTTGACAAAGGTGCCGTTCTTGCTGCCGTTGTCGGCCAGATAGTAGCCGTCATCGCGGCGTTCGATGCTGGCGTGATGCCGCGACACCACACGCTCCGGCAGAATGATTTCGCAATCGGGGTCGCGTCCGATGAGCAGACGGCTGCGGTCGAGCGGCCAGCGGGCGGCGCCGCCTTCTGCGCGCTGGAGGATGAGCATGGCGACTTCTTGTTGCATAGGGGCGGGTGGGGGGCGGGGAGGGCGGGGGGGTGGAAAGTGGGGGGGGCGGGGCGGTCAAGAGCATCGGCGCCGATTTGTGTTCATCCGTGCCTAGACCCAAGCCAGGTGGCGTTCAAGTGCTCAGGCTGAGGAACAAGGCGGCGAGGAGGAGGAGGGCGGCGAGCGTGAACAGCAGTTTGTTGGCCGCCAGGGCCTCGCGCCAGGTGGGGTCGGGGACGGCGTAAATCTTGCCGGTGGTGACGGTCTCGTGCGTGCTGAAGAGCAGGTCGCTGAAATCTTCGATCGAGGCGGGGCGGTCGTCAGGGTGCATGGCCATGGCCGCCATGATCGCCCGTTCGCTGTTGGCAGAGAGGGCGGGGTTGATGGTACGAGGCAGGGTCAGGCTGCCGGGGTGCAGGAAGCGTTGGCGGGCGTCGGCAGGGGCGCGCAGTGTCAACAGATGGTAGAGGGTGGCGCCGAGGGCGTAGATGTCGGAGCGGGCGTCGGTGTGGCCGGTGTCGCCGCCGTACTGTTCCAGGGGCGTGTAGGCCACGGTGCCGCGGCCCTGCACCACCGTCACCGTGCGGTTCTCGTCGCTGACCAAGAGTTTGACCAGGCCGAAATCCACCAGCTTGATGTGGCCGCTTGGGGTCAGTTTGATGTTGGCGGGCTTGATATCGCGATGCACGACGGCAGGGTTGCGGCTGTGGAGATAGGCCAGGGCGTCGCAGATCTGCCGGGCCCAGCCCATCACCTGCTCCTCGGCCAGGAACTCGCCCCGCTCGCGCGCCGCATCCATGATCTCTTTCAGGTCACGGCCGGGCACATAATCCATCAGCAGGTACTCGCGGCTTTCCTGCGAGAAGTAGTCGCTGACTTTGGGCAGGCTGGGGTGGTCGAGCTGGGCGAGTGTACTGGCTTCCTGGTAGAACTGTTCCTGGTACGAGCTGAGGCCGTTCTCGTCGCCGGCCAGCCCCGGCAAGATCTCTTTGACGGCGCACAGCCGGCCGGTCAGTCGCGTGTCGGCCGCCTTGTAGACGGCGCCCATCCCGCCCTGGCCAATCAGTTCGATGATCTCGTAGCGGTCGCGCAGCAGGAGGCCAGGGGCGAGGCTGGTCCGGGTGACGAAGTGGGGGGCGGAGGCAGGCGACATGGTTCAGATCCCAGCCTCGGTGCGTAGGCGGTCGGCCAGGAAGGGCAATAGCCCGCCGATGAAGGCGACCACCAGCGTCGCTGCTGTCCCCAGCCAGTTATGCAGAGCCTCTGCGCCCGGCAGCCAGCCGATGGCATAGAGCACATAGAGCAATTGGGCGCCGACCACCGAAAGCAGGGCGTCGCGCAACAGAGTCGGCCGCGGTTGGCGGTCGCCGCGGGCGATCAGATAGTGGGCGGCGGCAGCCAGCACGGTGGCTGCCAGGGCTAGCAGATAGGCTCCAGGACTGACGCGCAGGCCGGCGCCCAACAGTCCCGGCGGCTGGGCCGGCGCCACCGGCGCCGGAGTCCCGACGGGCGTGGGGGTGTGGGTGGGGAGGGGTGTGGCGGTGAGGGTGGGGGTGGGGGGGGGGGTGGGGGGGGGGGGGGGGGGGGGGGGGGGGGGGGGGGGTGAAGGTGGGGGTGATGGTCGGCGTCGCCGTGGCCACCAGAGCGCCGGTCTCGCTGCCCACCGTCAGCAATAGCACATCCGAGGGTGCGCCATCGCCGGCCGTGGCCGAAAGCAGCAGGCTGCCTGGTCGTTCGATGACGAGGGGGGCCGTTGCCAGCCCGCGCACCGTCGATGCCTGGCGTCGGGGCAACTCAATCCCCGCCTGTTGATCCTGAAAACGAAACTCGACTTGGGTGCCGTCGGGCACGATATTGCCGTTGCGGTCGCGTACCGGCCCGGCCCGCAGGACGATGCTGTCGCCGACCGCAAGATCGAGGCTACCGGTGCTGGTGTCGATTTCGCCGGCGCCGGCGCCGTCGACGGACGGGTCGAGCAGGGCCAGCGGAAATCGCCGGGCGGGGTCCGGCTCTAGCTGCCGGCTGAGGTCGTAGTTGACGCCGGTCACGCTCACAGGCAGCTTGCCGGCCGGCGACAGCTCGCGGAACAGGGCGCGCACGGCCGTCTCGAGGAAGGGGTCGATCTTGCTGTAAAGCCCGTAGTAGGCCGTCAGCTTGCCGATTTCGGTGTCGGAGAGGAAGTAGGGGGCGTCGAAGGCGAAGACGATGAACTTTTTGTCGCGC
Organism: uncultured Caldilineales bacterium; assembly: GCA_964460135.1. Lineage (GTDB taxonomy): Bacteria > Chloroflexota > Anaerolineae > J102 > J102 > SSF26. Next base: position 10,693 of record CAYWPZ010000048.1, read on the forward strand.
AGGATGTCGGCCCGCTGGTCGAGAAAGCGCCGCAGTGCGCCCGAACTGGGCAATGCCTCCTGATCGACATCCTGCATGGCAAAGACGATCCAGTTGGCGCCGTTGATCAGCCCGTTCAACTCGACGAAGCGATCTTCGGCCAGGCGCTGTTCGGGCGCGACGCTTGCCAGGTCGGCGCCCTGCCGTAAGAGGGTGTCCAGTTCGCTGAAACCGGCGCTGTCGATCAGGTCGGGCCGCACCTGGTCGCTGGCTTCGGGGCCGTAGAGCCGCAGGGCGATCTGCTCCAGGGCGTCGGTTGGGATCGAGGGACGGGGCGGGCAGTTGGCGCAATCGGCCAGCGGTCGGTCGTCGGTGAAGATGAGGATGCGGTCTGCAGCCAGGGGCGCGCTGGGCAGGCGGTCGGCCAGTTCGGTGGCGCCGGGATAGATGAGCGTGAGGGCGTCGCGGGCCACCTTCGTCACCAGGTCGTTGCCTTGGTTCAGCACCGACGGCAGGCCCTCGACCGGTCGTTGCGTCTCTTTCCAGGTCAGGTCGGGATAGATGCGGAGCTTGAGTCGCAGGATGCGGGCCGTCGATGCGTCCACCCTGGCCCGGAAAGCCGGATCTTCGACGTATTTCTGGCGGAAGAAGCCGATGGCATCCTCCATGTTGGCCAATTGCTGCTCCCAGATGCCATCGCGGTCGAACTGGGCCAGGAAGAGAAGGTCGTTGCCGGCGACGAACGCCTCTTGCGCCACGCGGCGGCTGGGGAAGCGCTCGGGTTCGTAGGCCTGGTAATAGCGTTTGAGGGCGCGCACGCCCAGGCTGTCCGAAACCAGAAGCCCGCCGCGCTCGCGCCAGTTCTTGAAGCCGCCCATGATCGTCTGTAGTTCAGGCGCCAGTGAGATGGGCGGGGTCAGTTGGCGGGGGTTTTCCTGGAAGCCTTTGTAGCGCACATGCGAGGTCATCAGGGCGTCGGTCGTGCCTGTGATCACGTCGGCGGCCTCGGTTACGGCAGCAAAGGGCACCAGTTCGGTCTGCTGGAGCGACACCAACGGCTTTTGCACCGTGGCCACTTCCACATCCGGGCGCCGGTCGCTGGCCCCCTGGCCGGGGAAGTGCTTGGCCACCGTGGCCACGCGACCGTTCGACCCTTCGTGGACGCCGCTGATGAAGGCCTTGCCCATCTGCGCCACCCAATAGGCGTCGCCGCCAAAGGTGCGCGAGCCGGGATAGCCTTTGAGCTCGGGGCGAGGGTTGTCGAGCACGTCCAGCGACGGTCCCAGCAGCAGATTGATCCCCACCGCTGCCAACTCGCGGCCCACCACCTGCCCGATGCTGCGGGCGTTTTCTGGTGCCCAGGTGGCGCCGATGGCCAGGTTGTTGGGGATGGCGGTGAAGCCTTGGTTGAGGCTGTTGTAGGGCAGGTCGTTGCCTTCCTGGTTGATGGCGACCAGCAGCGGCAGCCCCGGGATGCCTCCCTCGCCCAGGGTCGGGTTCAGTGTCCCGTCCGGCTGCACGATTTGGGCGCCGGTGTCGCCGAGGGCATAGGTTTGGAGGTCATTGGTCAGCCGCGTGACGGCCGCCCCGGTCTCGCCTTCGTTGCTGAAATTGCCGTTGAATGGGGTCAGAACCACGCCGCCCACTTGCCAGTCGCGCACGAGGCGGGCGATAGCGCTGTTGGGGCCGGTGTCGGCGCCGACGAAAGTGATCAGGAACAACTGGCCCACGCGCTGTTCGGGCGTCAGGCGGGCCAGGATGGCCTGCACCAGAGCCTCGGTGTCTGCTTCCGAGCGGGTGGTGGGGGCCGGCGTGCTGGCTGCGGTCGGCGCGGTCGGCGTCGGTGTGCCTTCCTGACCCCGCACAGGCAGCGCCGGCGCCAGCAAGCCCAGGAAGATGGCGATCACGATGAAGAAGTTGGCAAGCTGAATTTTCCGGCGCATGGCGCGAGTATAGGCGGGGCCGAAAAGCATGTCAATTTTGTTACGATCCTGACCTGCGTCATAGTGCGCGGCCAAAACTGGCGCGATAGTTTGGCATCGCATGTTCTCACCTGGTCGTTCAACCGGGTTTTGCTGGAGTCACGAATGAAAACTATCCTTATCATCCATCTCAACGAGGCCGATTCGACCTCGACCATTTCCTTTCTCGGCCAGCCGGTCGAGATCATCCGTCAGGGTTGCGGGGGCGACATCAACCGGGCCGAAGACCTGATCGCCGCCTATGATGGTCGCGTCGACGCCATCGGGCTAGAGGGCATTCCCTTCGATCTGCACTTGGGCAATGCTCAGCGGGAGCACGAAGCCGGGGCGAGGCTGAAAGCGGCGGCCAGAATGACGCCGGTGGTCGATGGCGGCGGCATTCGCGCCGGTCTGGAACGCTGGGGCGTCATCCTGGCTGACCGCGCTCAACCGGGCATCTTCGCCCAGAAGCGGGTGCTGATGACGCCCGGTCTCAACCATCCCGGCCTGGCGCAGGCCCTCGGTCGTCGCGGCTCGGCCATCCGCTATGCCGACCCGGTGATCTATTTCGCCCTGCCCGACTTCCCCGGCATGGGGGCCAAGACGACGCTGGAGCAGGCCGCGGCGCCGACATTGGAACAACTCAAGGAGGCGCCCTTCCGCCGCATCTACCCGCAGGCGGGTCAGCCCGGCCAGGAGCGAGCCGCCGAGCCGTTCGCCTGGGCCGATGTGATCGCCGGCGATATCGGCGCCATCCGTCGCTATGCTCCCGCCGAATTGAAGCACAAGATCATTGTGGTGGAAGCGGCGGATGAGGAAGATGTGCAGGATCTCAGGCGTCGCGGCGCCGCCATCCTGGTGACGATGATGCCGTCGTTGGCTGAGCCGGACGGGTTAGGCCGGTGGTCGGCGGCGACGATCGAGGCCATTCTGGTAGCCTTGCGCCCCGATCCCGGCGCGCCGCTGAACGAGGACACCTATCTCGACCTGATGGCGGATATCCAGTGGACGCCCGCCATCTGCACTTTGCAGCCTGAGGAGGCGGGGATCAACAAGTTCGCTTTCGTCATCCACCCGCTCAAGGTTGATTTCATTCACAAGCACAAGGCCTTCAGGTGGACAAAATACCTGCCCGATGCGCTGGTCGAGCGGGTGGCGGCCTATATGCCGCCGATGTACATCTCGCGCATCACCGGCGGGCAATCGCCGACGACCGGACAGAAGATCGAAGGTTATCTGTTCTCATTGGGCGCAACCCCGCGGCAGATGATGGAGCACGGCGAGCGTTTCACCTATGCGCGGCTCAACCAGGCGGCGAAGATGGCCGAGCGCAAGGGGGCGCGGATCATGGGCCTGGGCGCCTTCACCAGCGTGGTGGGGGATGCCGGGATCACGGTGGCCAACGAGGCCGACATTGCCATCACCAGCGGCAACAGCCTGACCGTAGCCATGACGTTGGAGGCGGCCAAGCGGGCGGTGGTGCTGATGGGCGCGACCGACCTGACCAAGGGCAAGGTGATGATCGTGGGCGCCACCGGCTCGATTGCGTCGGTCTGTTCGCGGCTGATCGCGCAGGCCATCGGCAATGTTGTGCTGGTTTCGATCGAGCCGGAGAAGCTGATCGAATTGAAGCGGACGATCCAACGGGAGACGCCGGGCTGCGATGTGACCATTGCCACCAAGGCCGGCGACCTGATCTCGGACTGCGATCTGATCATCACTGCCACCTCCGCCTTTGGCCAGCGGGTGATCGATATCACCAAGTGCAAGCCGGGGGCGGTGATCTGCGATGTGGCCCGGCCTTCGGACATCAACAAGGCCGAGGCCGCCTTGCGCCCGGACGTTTTGGTGATCGAGAGCGGCGAGGTGTTGATCCCCGGCGACATCGATTTCGGCTACGACATCGGCCTACCGCCAAAGACCTCCTATGCCTGCCTGGCCGAGACGGCGCTGCTGGCGATGGAGGGGCGCTTCGAGGACTACACCCTGGGGCGCAATATCACCATGGAGCGGGTGAAGGAGATCTACAAGCTCTCGCTCAAGCACGACTTCAAGCTGGCGGGGCTGCGTTCGTTCGAGGACTATATCACCGACGAGGATATCGCCGTGCGCCGCGCCCTGGCAGACGCGCTGAGGGCTGACCCGGCCCATTTTGCCCGCGTCAAAGCGGAGACGGCTGCCCAACTGGCAGCGATCCCGGTGATGGCGAAGGGGGTGGAGGCGGGCAGCGGGCGCAGCAAGCAGGCCTGGGCGGGCGCGGGGGCGTTGGTTGGGGTCGGCGCGCTGGCGTTGTTGCTGGCGCGGCGACGGAGCTAAGCGATGCGGCGGGGATGGGGAGAGTGGGGGATTCGACCACAAGAAATCTCCTCATCCCCCACCTCCGCCGTTTTCTTTAGCATGCGCCGAAAGAGGGTATGTGCTCGTAAACTTGGGGTAGAGGGTGACGAAAGAGGCGGGTCAGGGTTGGACAAAAGAGGAAGGGCCAAGTATAGTCGTGGTCTGCGGAAAGAAGTGGACGATGCCAGCCATGATGCCAACCATTGACTTGAACCAGATCAAAGACCTGTTTGCGCGTGAGGGGATGGTGTTGCTGATGAACCTGGTCGAAGAGTTAGGGGCAGAGAATCAACAATTGCGTGCGGAGAATCAGCAGTTGCAAGATGAGATCAAACGGCTGAAGGGAGAGCAGGGGAAGCCAGAGCTCAAGGTCAACAAAGCGAAAGGAACGGCGGCGCAATCGAGTGAGAAAGAGCGGCGGCGGCCGGAGAATTTGTCGCTCTCCTCGCATCGATTCATGACACAACCTCAACTTAACGCCTGACACCTGACGCCTCCCACCTCCCATGCCCTTCCTCCACACTTCTCGCGGACGTTTCTTCTATCGCCAGGCGCCCGGAAACGCGCCGGCGCTGGTCTTCTTGCATGGCAACCTGGGGACGTCGGCCTGGTGGCGGCCGACCCTCGATCTGCTGCCCGCAGGTTGGCGCGGCCTGGCCTTCGATGCCCTGGGCAGCGGCCATTCCGACGGCGGCGACCGGATCGACCGCTTCGACATCTCGGCCCAGGTGCTGGATCTGGCGGCGTGTCTGGCAGCGCTGGCGTTGGGGCGCGTCCACCTGGTGGCGCACAGCACCAGCACGCCGGCGGCGGTCGAATACACCCTCGCCCACCGCGATCAAGTCGCCGCCCTGGTGCTGGTCGGACCAACGCCGGCCGGAGGGGTGCAGACCCCGGCCGAGGCCTATCCCCTGCTCGAACGACTGCCCAACGACCCTGATCTGCTGGCGCGCGCCATCCATGCCAGCGCCCCCAGCCTCGACCCCGAATCGGCGCAGTTCAAGCATCTGGTCGAGGAGGCCAGGGCGACAACGCCGCTGGGCCTGGTTGCCAGCGCGCGCAACCTGGATGCCTGGCAGCCCGTCGGCCGGCTGCGCCAACTCACGCTGCCGGTGCTACTCGTGCGCGGCGAACATGACCTGATGTCGAGCGAGCAAGAGGCCGAGCAAACCCTGTTGGCCATTCCGGGAGCCAGCAACCTGGAGATTTTTCATGGGGTGGGGCACAGCCCGATGTTAGAAAACCCACAAGGCTTCGTTCACAGTCTGATAAGCTTTGTGAGCGAAGATTGGGGACAGTACGAGCACGTGCGCCGGCAGGTTGGGGATCCTCCTGGCCCGGCGTCGGGCGCGTCCGGTTAGCCGCAGCCGTCCAGGACATGCAGCGGCCGCCCGAAACCATTGTCGAGGTCGAGTCGATGCCCCCCCGTCCCATTCTGTTTTCCCTCTCTATCCTGCTGCTGGCGCTGATGGCCGGCGCCCCAGCAGCCGCCGGCCCCAGAACCGAGGCCACGGCGCCGCTAGCTTGCGATCTCTTTGCCCAGGGCGCGACCTGGCAGAAAATCACGCCGGTCAACAACCCTCCGCCGGGGCGTCGCGATGCGGCCCTGGTCTATGACGCCGCCCGCAACCGGCTGATCGTTTTCGGCGGGCGATCGGGGGCCGGGTC
>CAYWPZ010000048.1:16647-22155 GCA_964460135.1 uncultured Caldilineales bacterium
GCTGGCTGGAATTGGCGGCCGGGTCGGCCGTCCGGCCGCCCGCCCGTTTTAGCACGGTGGCCGGGATCGACGCCGCCCACAACCGGCTGCTGATCAGCACCGGCGAACTGAGCGCCGGCAGCTTTTACAACGATGTCTGGGCGCTCGACCTCAGCGCCAACGCCTGGAGCCAGGTGATGGTGACGGGGGCGCGGCCCAACCCGCGCTATGGGGCAGCGGGCGGCGTGGCCGGCGGCGCCCTCTTTGTTTCGCACGGCTTCACCGACCAGGGGCGGTTCAATGACACCTGGGCTTTCGACTTGGGCAGCAACCAGTGGCAGGATGTTTCGCCTGCCTCCGGGCGACCGCTGCCGCGCTGCCTGCACAACGCCGCCTTCAGCAACGAACAGGAGATGGTGCTCTTTGGCGGCTGCGCCTCGGGCTACGGCCCCTGTCCCATTGGCGACACCTGGCGCTTCGACCTCAGCAGCCGCACCTGGGCGCAGGCAAGCCCCGCCAGCGCGCCCGCGCCCCGCTACTGGCAGGCGATGACCCATGTGGGGTCATGCCCGCAGGTGCTGCTACACGGCGGCTGGGGCGGCGCCCGCCTGGGCGATCTGTGGCTGTTCGACGCCAGTTCGGGCCAGTGGAGCCAGGTCGCAACGGCCGGCCCGGCGCCAGAGCCGCGGCCATCGCACAATCTGGTCTGGGTGGAGAACTACGCCGGGGCGGGCGGCAAGCCGGTCGCCATCCTCTTTGGCGGCGACGCCCAGGGCATCGGCCCGGCCAATGATCTCTGGCTGCTGATCCCCAACGCCACCCCGACCCCCACTCCTAGCGCTACGCCATCGACGACGCCAACGCCGACCGCCACCCACACCTCCACACCCACTCGCACCGCCACACCCACCCGCACACCGACGATTACACCCACCTCGACGGCCACAGCCGAGCCGACTGCAACGGCCACCGAGACGCCAACGGCCACGCCGATGCCAACCCTGACAACTCCCACCGAGACGCCAACGGTCACGCCGACGCCAACGCCGACGGCTCCCACCGAGACGCCAACGCCCTCGCCCAGCCCCACCACCCCGCCCTCCCAGCCCCTCTTCCTGCCCCTGCTCCTACATGGTCGATAGACGATGGCCGATAGACCATGAACGATGGTCGAGGGGAATCACTCTCGTTTTCCATCCATCGTCACTGTCGATCATCCGGCCATTCCCCCGCCCGTCTGCTGGATCAGCTTGGCCGCCAGCGCCGTCCACCCGGTCTGATGGCTGGCGCCCAGGCCGGCGCCGGTGTCGCCGTGAAAGTACTCGTAGAAGGGGATGAAGTCGCGCCAGTGCGGGTCCTCGTGAAACAAGGCTTCGGCGCCGAACACCGGCCGGCGGCCGTTGGCATCGCGCAGAAAAATGCGGCACAAACGCCGGGACAGGTCGGCGGCGGCGGCCTCCAGGCTGGCAAAGCGGCCGGAGCCGGTGGGAAGTTCGACTTGCAGGGCTTCGCCGTAATAGTGGTGGTACTTCTGCAAGGACTCGATCATCAGATAGTTGACCGGAAACCAGATCGGCCCCCGCCAGTTGGAATTGCCGCCAAACAGATCGGTGCTCGATTCCCCAGGGTCGTAGCGCAGGCTGTGCACCCGGCCTCCCGCCTGGAGGACATAGGGCCGGGCCTCGTGTTCTTTCGAGACCGAGCGCAGACCGTAGGGCGAGAGGAACTGGTCTTCATCCAGCATCCGGGCCAGCACCCGCGCGAGTTGACGGGCATCGACCAGCGAAAGCAGCCGCCGGCCGGCCAGACCGGGCTGGGTGAGCGAGGCGATGTTGGTCACCAACGCCGGCCGGTATCTGATGAACCACTCCATCCGGCGGCGAAAGTGCGGCAGGAGTTCGAGCAGGTCGGGTTCCAGGGTCTCGACGGCAAAGAGAGGGATGAGGCCGACGAACGAGCGCAGGCGCAGGGGGAAGCGATGGCCGGCGGGCGTATGGATGAGGTCGTAGTAGAAGCCGTCCTCCTCATCCCAAAGCCCGTCGCGACCATCCAGGCTCTGGTTGATGGCGTTGGCAATATAAATGAAATGCTCGAAGAACTTGGTAGCCACGTCTTCATAGGCGGGTTGGTGGCGGGCCAGTTCGAGGGCGATGGCCAGCATGTTCAGGCAGTACATCCCCATCCAGGCCGTGCCATCGGCCTGCTCCAGATGCCCGCCCGTGGGCAGGGGGGCGCTGCGGTCGAAGACGCCGATGTTGTCCAGACCCAGAAAGCCGCCCTGAAAGACATTGCGCCCCTCGGCATCCTTGCGGTTCACCCACCAGGTGAAATTGAGCAAGAGTTTGTGGAAGACGCGTTCGAGAAAGCCGACATCGGCCACACCCGTGGCCTTGCGGGTGATCTTGTAGACGCGCCAGGCGGCCCAGGCATGGACGGGCGGGTTGACATCGCCGAAATCCCATTCGTAGGCCGGGAGCTGGCCGTTGGGATGCATGTACCATTCTCGCAGCAGCAACACCAGCTGGCGTTTCGCCCACTCCGGGTCGATCATCGCCATCGGCAGCATGTGGAAGGCCAGATCCCAGGCGGCAAACCAGGGATATTCCCACTTGTCAGGCATCGAGAGCACGTCGCTGTTGAAAAAGTGCTCCCAGTCGCTGTTGCGCCCCTGGCGGCGGGCGGCAGGCGGGGGCGGCGAAGCCGGGTCGCCTTTCAGCCACAACTCAACCGAATAGTGGTAGAACTGCTTGCTCCACAGTAGCCCGGCGAAAGCCTGGCGTTGGACGCGGCGTTCGTCTTCGCTCAGGGTGGGGCGCTGCACCACGGCGTAGAACTCGTCTGCTTCGGCCCGACGGCGGTCGAAAACGGCCTCGAAATCGGCGAAGGGTGCGGCCAGGGGGCGCCCGGACAGCCGCACCCACACTTCTTCGCTGCCTCCGGCGGGGATGACGGCTCGAAAGTGCGCCGCCGCCTTGCTCCCCTGCCCCTCAGGGTTCACCCGCTCGCGCCGGCCATGCACCACCGCCTCGTGGAAACCATCCTTGACAAAGGGGGTCTCGTTGCCGACGCCCCAGAGCCGCTCGCTGTTGCTCTCGTTCTCGGTGAAGAGCAGCGGCAGCGCCTCCTGGTCGGCAGGATGGTGGACATACCACCAGCGATCGCCCAGGTGCGGCGAGGTGGTGACGATGGCGTTGGGGCCGGCGGTTCGCAGGACGAGCCTCGGCCGGCCATAGCCCCAGCCCCAGGTCTTGCGATACCAGATCTGGGGCAGGATGTGGAGCGGGGCGGGGTCGGGGCCGCGATTGATAGCGGTGATGCGGCAGAGGATGTCCTCCTGGTCGGCTTTGGCGTAGTCGATGAAGACATCGAAATAGCGCCCGGCGGCAAAGATGGGCCGCAGGGCGTCGACCAGCTCGAATTCCGGCTGGTCCCGGCCGCGTCGCCGGTTCTCGGCCACCAACAGGCTGTAGGGATACTCGGCCTGGGGATATTTGTACAACATGCGGGCGTAGGAATGCGTGGGCGTACTGTCGAGATAGAAGTATTGCTCCTTCACATCCTCGCCGTGGTTGCCTTCTGGCCCGGCCAGCCCGAACAGTCGCTCCTTGAGGATGGGGTCGCGCTCATTCCACAACGCCACGGCCAGGCACAGGTTCTGGAAGCGGTTGCAGAAACCGCCCAGGCCGTCCTCGTGCCAACGGTAGGCGCGACTGCGGGCATGGTCGTGCGGGAAATCGTTCCAGGCGTCGCCGTTGGCGCTGTAGTCCTCGCGCACCGTGCCCCAGGCGCGCTCGCTCAGGTACGGGCCCCAGTGCTTCCAGTCGGCCCGTCGCGCCTCCGAATCGGCCAGGCGCTGATGTTCGGCGGTGGGAGATGGCGTCATGGGCTGGCCTCGGTGCAAGAGTGGCAAAGATGATGGAACTGCCGCCGCTGGCGGGCCGTCAGCCGAACAGCCCGGCTATCCGCCACTGCCGGGCGTAGAAGTCTGGCCAAGACAGCTGCGAACTCGCGGCCAGCCTTTGCTTCTCGGCCCCAACCAGCCAGTACACCAGGTCGCTCTGGGTCATCTCCAGGCCGAACTCCTGGCGCAGCCGCGGCTGCAGGTGGGCGGCGTACCATAGCGGCCATTCGGGGTCGTAGCCGTCGGTTTCGATGTAGGCGCGATGGTGGGCCTTGCCGGTTTCGAGCAGCAAGACGCTCAGGCGGTCTTCAACAGCCGGCGTTGGCATGAGCAAGGCCATTTAGCCCAGCCCGCGCCAGCGGGCGGCGTGAAGGACGGCGATGACGGTCATGCTGTCGCGGATCTCGCTGCTCAGCACCATGTCCAGCACCTGCTCGAACGGCAGGACGCCGACCTCCAGGAATTCGGTCTCGTCGGGCCTCGCCTCCACCTGGCTCAGCTCCCGGCCAAGATAGAGATGAGCGACCTCGCGCATGATCGCCTTGGAGGTGTAGTAGGTGCTGATCGGCTGCAAGTCGGCGGCATCGTAGCCGATCTCTTCGCGCGTCTCGCGGCGGGCGGCTTCCTCCGGGCTTTCGTTGGGCTTCACCCCGCCGGTGGGCATTTCCCAGCGGTGCCCCTCGCCGAAAACATAGCGGTACTGGCGCACCATGACGACATGGTCATCGTCGATGAACGGCAGCACGCCCACACACGGTTTGCACTCGACGACGCCGTAGATCGTCGTCTTGCCGTTGGGCATTTCGGCCACGTCCTCGCGCAGTCGCGTCCACGGGTTTTCGTAGACCAGACGGGAGGACAGGGTTTTCCACGAGGGGATGGACATGGTAGCGCCGGTTCAGTACAAGAACATCGGCTTGCCCTCGACATGGGCAACCTTGGGCCGGTATTCTTTGACGTCGTAGAACTCGTCGACATCGACGCGCTTGATGCCGCGCGTCGTGTAATCGGCGGCGACATGGGTATAGCGACCCTCGCGCAGGGCCACCATGCGGCCGGTGATGCCGCGTGCGGCCAGGCCCACGGCCAGGGAGCCGTAGTTGGCGGCCACGATGCGGTCCAGGGCGTCGGGGGCGCCGGAACGCATGAGGTAGGCGAGTTGCTGGTAGATGATGTTCTGGCCGGTGATCTCCTTGATGGCCTCGGCGGTGACGAGGCCGATCCCGCCCAGTTTCTTGTGGCCGTAGGCGTCCTCTTCGCCGTACTCGTGGACCTGACCCTCGACCATGGTGGCGCCCTCGGAGATGGTGACGATGCAGTAGTTGCTGGGGTTGCGCGCCTTGTCTTCCATCAGCAGGCGGGATAGCTTCTTCACATCGAACGGCACTTCCGAGATGATGGCGCGGTCGACGCCGGCGCAGTAGGCGCTGATGAGTGAAGTCTCGCCGGAATTGCGTCCGAAAAGTTCCACCACGCCGATGCGCTCGTGCGAGCCAACAGAGGTGCGCAGGTTGGTGATGAGATCAACCGAGCGGGTGACGGCTGTGCTAAAGCCAATGCAGTAGTCGGTGCCGAAGACGTCGTTATCCATGGTTTTGGGGATGGAAACGACCGGGAAGCCTTCGGTG
>CAYWPZ010000049.1:0-22087 GCA_964460135.1 uncultured Caldilineales bacterium
CGCCGCCATCAGCAGCGGCGGCAGACATGGCTGCGCCCTCACGGCCGGCGGCGGCGTCAAGTGCTGGGGGTCGAATCTGACCGGTCGGCTAGGCATTGGCAACGACTCGCCTGGGAGCACAACCCCGGTCGATGTCGTCGGCCTGGGCAGCGGCGTGGCCGAAGTGGTTGCCAGCGGCGCCGGGATGTGCGCCGTGACCACCGGCGGGGCCTTGAAATGCTGGGGCGAGAACTTCGCCGGGCAGGTGGGCGATGGCAGCACCACGAATCGTAACGCACCGGTGGATGTGGTGGGCCTGAGCAGCGGGGTCAAGTCGGTGGTGGTGGGCGGCGCCAACGCCTGCGCCCTGACCACGGCCGGCGGCGTCAAGTGCTGGGGCTACAACATTTTCGGCGCCCTGGGCACCGGCAACACCACCAGCAGCACCACGCCGGTGGATGTGGTGAGTCTGAGCAGCGGCGTGACCGCGCTGGTCGCGGGCTTCAACCACGTCTGCGCCCTCACCGAGGCGGGGGGCGTGAAGTGTTGGGGGTGGAACGCGACGGGCGCGGTGGGCGATGGCACCACTACCAATCGCTCGACGCCGGTGGACGTCGTCGGCCTGAGCAGCGGCGTCAAGGCGATCTCGGCAGCCATGGCGGGCTATTTCACCGGGCATACTTGCGCCCTGATGGAGACCGGCGCCGTCAAGTGTTGGGGCCAGAACAGCCTCGGCGAACTGGGTGACGGCACGACGACCCTGCGCACGACGCCGGTGGACGTGGCCGGTCTGGGGAATGACATCAAGGCTATCGACCTGGGCAAGTACCATAGCTGCGCCCTGACCAATGGCGGCAAGGTCAAGTGCTGGGGCGACAACACCTTCGGTCAGTTCGGCATGGGACGCCAGCTTTATCAGCCTATCCCCATGGATGTGGCCTCGCTGCCGGACGGCATGACGGCGCTGGCCGCGGGTGGGCTGCAGACATGCGGTCTGACGGACGGCGGCGCGGCCAAGTGCTGGGGTTCGAACTGGTCGGGCGAGGTGGGCGACGGCGGCAATCGACATTGCAGCACGCCCATGGACGTGATCGGGATGGCGGGTGGAGTCACCATGCTGGCGACAGGTGGTCAGGCTGGCATGGACCCCACCCTCAAAGAGCATTCCTGCGCCATCGTCAACGGCGGACTGAAATGCTGGGGCGATAACAGCTCCGGCCAATTGGGTGATGGCACGAAAACCGACCGCAATACGCCCGTGGATGTCCTCGGATTGGACAGCGGCGTGGCGGCGGCGGCGACCGGCGAAGGCCACACCTGCGCCGTAACCGCTGGCGGCGCAGTCAAATGCTGGGGCGACAACGCTGCCGGCCAATTGGGCGATGGCACGACCACGGCGCAATCCTCGCCTGTGGATGTCGTGGGGCTAAGCAGCGGCATCGTAGCGGTGGGGGCGGGCGCCGGCCATAGCTGCGCGCTCACCAGCGGCGGCGGGGTCAAGTGCTGGGGTCGAAACACCAGCGGCCAACTTGGCGATGGCACGACCACGAATCAGCCGGCGCCGGTGGATGTGGTCGGCCTGGGCAGCGGCGTCACAGCGCTGGCTGTAGGCTCGGCCCACACTTGCGTGATCACGACCGGCGGCGGTATGAAGTGCTGGGGCGTCAACGCCAATGGGCGTCTGGGCGATGGCACGACTGACAATCGCACCGAACCGGTGAATGTGCTCGGACTCGCTGGCGGCGTCACTGCTATTGCGACCGGCGGCATGCACACCTGCGCCGTGGTCAACGGCGCCGCCAAATGCTGGGGCGCCAATGCCTCTAGCCAGTTGGGCAACGGAACGTTCAACGACGCCAGCACGCCGACCGACGTCAGCGGCCTGGCGGCTGCGGTCACGGATGTAGCGGCAGGGCAGGTGCATACCTGCGTCCTGGTGGGCAATGGGCGGCCCAAGTGCTGGGGCGGAGATGGCTGGGGCCAGCTCGGTCAGGGCATCCTCACCGGCAGTCTGTCGCCCATCGAGGCCGTCGCCGCTTTCCCGGCAGCCATCATGCAGGTCAACTACGCCACCGGGCGCCAGGGCAGCTTCTTCACGATCACGGGCGCCAACTTCGCCCCCAACGCCCCACTGGTGCTAACCGTGAACGGGGCCGTGTTGAACGACCGGCTGGTCACCAACCCCACCGGCGGCTATGTCGGCTTCCTGGACACAACGGTTGCCGATGATGGCGCATACACGGTGATGCTGACCGCTGATGCCAGCGCCAGCGCCGGATTCACGCTGGCGCAAGGCGAACCGCAACGCCTGCGAGAAGGCGGCGGGGCCACCTTCCTTGTGCCAGGCGGTCTGACCGGCGTCGTCCGCAAGTACTACATGCCGCTTGTACAGCGATAACCCCGCTTGACAGGTGCGACGCACGTTGCGCCGCCATCGGCTACCAGTGCGTCGCACCTGCTCACGCCAGATCACGCACGGCCGGATAACGCACGGCCACGAAGACGCCATAGATCAAGGCCACCCCCGCCCCCAGCCCCAGCGCCAGCCCCGCGCCCAGGCGGTCGGCCATGAACCCGGCCTGCAGGCTCCCCACCCGCATCATCCCCTGGAACGTGAACGAGTAGAGGCTGAGCACGCGCCCGCGCAGGCGATCGGGTGTGTTGATCTGGATGAGCGTATTCGCCAACGCATTCTGCCAGACAAAACTGACGCCGGCGCCGAACAGCAACAGCAAGGCCAGAGCGAAGGAATCGGTCAGCGCGAAAGCGAGCAGGATGAGTGGAAAGACGAGATTGCCGATGGTGAGCATGCGTCCGCGGCGGGCATGGGCGGGCAATGACGCCACCGAAAGCGCCCCCGCCAGCGCCCCCACCCCCACCACCGACAGCAGCATCCCCAGCGGCAGGGCGGCGGGCGTCTGGCAAGTCAGCCAACGGGTGCAGAGCGCCTGCACCAGGGGTTGAGCGGAGGCGGCCAGATCGCCGCCGGCAAACACGGGCATCAGTGTGTTGAAGGGCATGGCCAACAGGGCGCTGACGGCCACCAGGCTGACCAGGATCAATAGGGTGCGCTGCTGGAGCACAAAACGAACCCCGGCCGCCGTGTGATGGGCAACGCCGATGGCGCCGAGCGTGCTTCGTTCGACGGCAGGCAGGCCGCGCATCAACAACAGGCTGACGATGACCGGCGCAAAGCTCAGCCCGTTGATCAAGAAGGCGACGCTCTCGCCCACCGCCGCCACGGTCAGGCCCGCCAGGGCTGGCCCCACCGCCCGGGCGGCGTTGAAGATGGCTGCATTCAAGCCGATGGCATTGGTCAGATCCTCCCGGTTTGCCGCCTCATCGCCCGCGACGCCCACCATCTCGGCCGTAAAAGCCAGCCGCACGGGGATGTCGATGGCCTGCGCCGCCCCAAGCGCCAGCGTGAGCGCATACACCTGCCACACCTGCACAGCATCGCTAAAGGTCAGCAGCGCCAGCGCCAGCGCCTGAGCCAGCATGGCTGCCTGGGTGATCAGCAACACCCGGCGTTTGGAAAAGCGGTCGGCCATCGACCCGCCCCACAGCGCCAGCGGGACCAGGGGGATGAGGCCAATGAAGCTGGCCAGGCCGAGGGCGGCGGCGGAACCAGTCAGGCGGTAGAGCAGCACCTGCTGGGCCACCGTCTGCATCCAGGTGCCGATGAGCGACAGCCCCTGGCCAAAGAACCACAGCCGGTAGTTGCGGTGCCGCAGCGAGCGAAAGGTCTGGGGCCAGCGGGAAGGCCGGGCCGACAGGGGGGCAGGCGGCAAGTTAGGGGAAGAAAGCGGGAGTTTGGCCATTGCAGTTCATTGTGGACGGGCGTCCAATCGTGCATCTTAGCGCAAGCGTGCTACAATGGCCCAGAAAGCGCCAGGCGCGAATCTGTGTTTTTCCCATCTGTGTCATTACAAGCGTGCGACAATGGCCCAGAAAGCGCCGGACACAGAATCTGTGTTTTCCCCATCTGTGTCATTGCGAGGATGTCGTGCTCTACTTCACCTATGCCCTGAACTTCACCCTGATGCTACTGATGCCGCTGGCTCTGGGCTGGTTCCTGGCCCGGCGGCTGTCCCAACCCTGGCGCTTTTTCCTCATCGGCGCTATCGGCTTTGTCCTCTCGCAGGTCTTTCATATCCCGCTCAACGCCGGCCTCACCCTCGCCTTTCGCCAAGGGCTATTGCCGGCGCCGCCTGAGAGCTGGCAACCCCTGTTCAACCCCGTCATCCTGGGCCTGACCGCCGCCATCTGCGAAGAACCGATGCGTTATCTCATGCTCAAGTTCTCGCTCAAAGAGGGACGGTCGTGGTCGGCGGCCCTGATGTTCGGGGCGGGGTGGTGGGTGGGGGGGGGGTTTTTTTTGGGGGGGGGGGGGGGGGGTCATCGAGGCCATCATCACCGGGCTGCTGGCCGCCATCGCCTTTGTCAATCTGGTCTTGTTGCGCGACAACCCCGCCCTCCTCGCCACTCTGCCGGCCGAGCAGATGGCGGCCGTGCAAGCGCAACTGAGCGCCTACTGGTCGGCGCCCTGGTACATGAGTGTGTTGGGTACAGTCGAGCGCGTCTTTGCCCTCATCACCCATCTGGCGCTGACGGTGTTGGTGATGCACGTCTTCTTGCGCCAGCAGTGGCGCTGGCTCGGCCTTGCCATCCTCTGGCATTGGGCCAGCAACACGGCGGCGGTCTATGTCCTGACGCGCTGGGGGCCGCTGGCCGCCGAGGGTCTGCTGGCGCTGTTTGCCCTGGCCGGGCTGGGCGTGATCTTCGCCCTGCGCGGTTCGGAAGCAGGAAGTAGGGAGTAGGAAGTCATGATCCACACCGAGCACCTGGCCCGCACCTTCGCCCGCAAAGAGGGCGGCCCCCTCACGGCCGTCGATGACCTCAGCCTGGATATTGGGCAGGGCGAGGTCTTCGGCTTCCTCGGCCCAAACGGCGCCGGCAAGACCACCACCATCCGCCTGCTGGCCTGCCTCATCCGCCCCAGCGGCGGCAGCGCCGTGGTCAACGGCTGCACGGTCGGCCGCGAGAACGCGGCCATCCGACGCAGCGTCGGTCTGCTGACCGAGACGCCGGGGATGTACGACCGCCTGGGCGCAAAGCAGAATCTGAGCTTTTTTGGCGGTTTCTACGGCATCGAGAACCTGGAGGGGCAGGTCGACAAATACTTGCGGCTGTTGGGGCTGTGGGAGCGGCGAGAGGACGAGGTGGGTTCTTTCTCCAAGGGGATGCGCCAGAAGTTGGCCCTGGCGCGGGCCTTGCTGCACGAACCGGCTTTGCTCTTCTTGGATGAACCCACGGCCGGGTTAGACCCCGAAGCCGCCGCCCTGGTGCGCGACGCCATCGACGGGCTGCGCGGGCAGGGCCGCACCATTTTCCTCTGTACCCACAACCTGGACGAAGCCGAGCGGCTGTGCGACCGGGTGGCGCTGTTCAAGACCCGGCTGCTGGTGGTGGATACGCCCGCCAACCTGCGCCGGCGCATCTTTGGCCGCCAGGTCGTCTTCCATCTGCGCGCCCTGCCGCCCGAACTGCCTGCTCAGATTGCCGCCCTGCCCGATGTCCAGAGCGCTGAAGCCATCGACAACAAGCTGCTGGTGCGGCTCGCCGACCCCGACCGCAGCAACCCCGACATCATCCGCGCCCTGGTGGCTGCGGGGGCCGATGTGCAATTCGTCGGCGAGTTGCGCCACTCGCTCGAGGATGTCTATCTCCAACTCATGCGGCAGGGGGATTGACGAATGAACCTCCGATACATCCGCGCCATCGTGCGCAAAGAATGGGCCGAGTTGTACAAGGACACCCTCATCGTCCTCTCGGTCTTGTTCCTGCCCGTCATCTTCGCCGCCCTGCCCCTGGTCATCCTCTGGTCCACCGGCGGCTACGAGGGCGCCGTCGAAGAAACGGCGGCCGCCCTGCCGGCGCAGATGGCGCAATTCTGCCAGGGCGGCGTTGGTGACAACGCTTTGAGTTCCGGCGCCTGCACCCAGGTCTTCATCGCCAGCCAGTTCATCGTCCTCTTTATGATGCTGCCGCTGCTGATCCCGGCCACCATCGCCCCCTACACCATCGTCGGCGAGAAGACCCAACGCACACTCGAACCGCTCCTGGCGACGCCGATCAACACCGGCGACCTGCTGTTGGGCAAGAACCTGGCCGCCACCGTGCCGGCTGTTGCCTCCACCTGGCTGGCGTTCGGCGTCTTCGCCCTCGGCGCCCGGCTGATCATCTCCGACCCAGATGTTTTCGCCCGCCTGTTCGAGGGCCGCTGGCTGTTCGCCGTCTTCGTCCTTGGCCCGCTGCTGGCGGTGCTCTCGGTCAACCTGGCGATCATGGTCTCGTCGCGCAGCACCGACCCGCGGGTGGCCCAGCAGATCGCCTCGCTGGTCGTGTTCCCCATCCTCATCGTCTTCTTCGGTCAGATCATCGGCTGGTTCTACCTCAGCCAGGTGCTCGTCTTCGTCTTCGCCCTCCTCGCCCTCATGCTCGACGTGCTCCTGTCATGGTTGGCGGTGCGCATTTTCGACCGCGAGGCGATCCTGACGCGGTGGACATGAGTGTGGTGAGCAGTCGCAGCGCTCGGAGCGCTGCGACCGCTGCCCTGGGTGTCGAGCGAACAAGGCCGGGGATCAGGCGATGTGGTCATTGCTGCGACCCAGCCAGTATGAAAAAATCCAGGGCGTCTGGCAAGCACCGACAGCAGTTGCCGGACGCTGTTGGTCATCCCGGATGTTATCGAGGTCGAGCAAGAATGAGGCGCAAATCGAGCCAGCCGGCCGCTCTGCCCGAATCCACGGCCTGGAGCGCGGGGATTGGCGCGAGGTCAACTGGCTGTTCGACCAGTATCACGAGCGCGGGGGCGGGACTGGGTGCGCGGCTGGGGTTTCCGCGCCCTCTCGCGGCGTCCTTTTGCCCTCTGGAGGCTCGTGCTCGGCATCCGGCGTTTCCAGGCGCCGGCGTGGGCGATAGAATCTCAGGCCGATTGGTGGTGAGCTTGTGGCAACCGTAAATGGAACGCGCCGATGTCTGGCATGCCGGGCGTTAGCAACAAATCGGTGCGACGCACTTGAACTGTCCATGATTTGCAGAATGGGATCGAAAGGTATAAACTTGGGCTATACATCGAATCAGGAGACGCGTCATGATCACCCAAATTCAGAAATGGGGCAATAGTCAGGGGTTGCGCCTGTCCAAAGCCATCCTCGAAGCGGTGCCCCTGCGGATCAATGATAAAGTCAACATCACGGTGGCCGACGGCAAGATCATCATCGAACCGGCGGCGAGAGTTCACGGCCGTTTCGATATTGCGACCCTGGTGGCTGCCATTCCGCCTGACTATGAGACGGCCGAGGTCGATTGGGGCGCTCCCACCGGCATGGAGGTCTGGTAGATGGCCTCCTATACGCCAAACAAAGGCGACTTTGTGATTCTTTCGTTCGATCCACAGTCGGGACACGAACAGAAAGGCCGGCGGCCTGCCCTGGTGGTCAGCAATCGTTTGTTCAACCAGCACACCGGTCTGGCCCAGGTATGCCCCATCACGAACACAGCCCGGCGTAACCCCTTTCACGTCGCGATTCCGCCTGCCTCGGCTATGAGCGGCTTCATCATGGTCGAGCAAGTGAAGTCGGTCGATTTCCGCAGCCGCGAGGTGGAGTTTATCGAGCAAGCGCCCAAAGCGACGCTTGACGATGTTCTGGGGCTGTTGGATGCTATTCTCTATCAGTAGAGAGCAATGCTTTTGGCCCTATCAGATGCACGCCCTCGGCCGCGGCGCGGGCGATCAGGGCGGGGATAAAGGAAACTCGGTGTGACGCCCTTTGGAAAGGCGTTACACCTGCGCGCATTCAAGAGTCATTGCCTCGTTCTTTGGAATGCTGGTAAAATACAGACCTTGAATCTGGCGAGATGCCTCGAACGATGATTCTCGATGACCTTCTAGTGGGTTGCCGTAACCCTGAAGCAACGAACTGTTAGCCCAAAACGTCGCCCCGCAAGGCATACAGAAAGCGAAGCCCGTCTACAATTCGCAGTCCTTGATACCGTGCGCCCAGTGCGTGCAGGTGGGGGTCGTATGTAACCAAGTGGGTGGCTCGCCCGACAATGGCGCAAGCCAAAACTGCATCGTCGTCCGAATCGGCAGGGACACGCCGAAGTATTTCCTGAGGCTCGAGCGATACCAGAATCCCCTGTGTAGCCAGATCGCTTAAAAAGGCGGCAACCTTTAGTATGTCAGCCCGACGGTCGAACAATTTTTCGACGTATTCTTCGCCGATGTGCTGCGAGTACAGCAGTTCGAACTCCTCGTTGCGCCAGCGTCTGATGATTTCAAGGGTTGGGCTGGCTGCGTTTTTGCTCAGGAGAGCGGCTACAACGACATTGGTATCCAGAACCGCCCGAAACCGCGGCTCAGTCATCGCCGACCGCCTCTACCGGATCGGCGACAGCCGTGCCATCAGCCACAGCCTGTGCGCGCATCGCCTCGACGTTCTCCCAAAAGAGGCGTTCCCGCGCTTGAGGTGGCAGAGGACGCCGTAAAGATGTTATCTTGTCTGCCAAAGCGAGCGCGTATACGACTTCATCGCTGCGCGGACGAGTCAACCGAGCTTCGACGGCCATGATATCCTGTTCGGTGATGAAAAGTTCCTTGCCGTCTACGACATAAGAGGCGACGGGGCGTTCAAGCGCTTGGACGATCTGCACTACGTCGGTGCGTAGCGCGACCGCTTCTTCTTCGAGTAAACGCGCGCGTTCTTGCAAGCGGTTCAATAAGGGCCAAACAGCTACCATTTCTGCTGACATCATTCACCTCGATAACCATTCTACACCCGCGCCAGTGGGCTGTCAATCAGCTTTGCAAGGGGGTGGGCGTGAAAGTTTTCCGGGTGTTACAGGGTGGGATGAGCGAAAGTAGGCCCGGCCAATAGGGGAGCGGCGCCAGGGAAGTGCGTCACAAGTTCGGCCTTGGCCACCCGCCGACGCCCGTAGAGGATGAACAACTCGGCGCGCCCCGAGCGATGATGCGCTGCCAGATTGGCCAATTCGGCTGTGCGGTCGATGAACATGGCGTCGGCCTCCTGCGAGTCAAGCAAATTCTAGCACCGGAACCGACAATCGCGGCGCGGTCTGCGGCGGTTCCTGCATCAGTGGGTCCATCTCGCGCACCACTGCCGCCGAAAAACAGTGCTCTCCGCAGCGGGAACACACCCGCGCCGGGACATGCTCGAAGATGATGTGCTGGCCCGGCCGGCGCCGAAAAACGGCGACGCGCTTCTCAATTGTTCCCAGGGGGGTGTGGCAGTATTCGCAGAAGTCTGGCAGTGGCAGTGGACTTCGCTTGCCCTCAAGCAGCGGTCGGAGCGCTGCGAGCGCTCCGACCGCTGTCCTTGCTTATCGCCTCACCACCTGAAAATGGCAACCTGCTCTCAGCAGGTTTGCACTGTATCAGCCTGCGGGTTTTCAACACCAGGCGGGACCACGACGAGACGCGGGGTCAGAAAGCAATCTGATCAGCACGATGTATTTATCCTCCGATCATTAGCAACAACGCACAAACAACCATGATAAGGAAGAAAAGTAAGAACGCCCCCCCCAATGACAATATAAGCCCACAACATGCGCCTTCCTGCTCATTCATCGCTCATTCTCCTGTTATGATGATCGATCTGCCTCAATCCCACCTCTTAACCCCCTCACTTATCCACCCCCGCATCAGCCCCGGCCGATTCTGCTCGCTGGTGCGATGCCCGCGCCGGTAATCCTTGTACACATAGTCGAGGTTGTCGGCTCGCCAATGCACTTGCACGATTTCGATGGGGATCTCTCCCAGGCTGTTGTGGGGGCCACTCACCCGCGCGTCGAACTTGATCTGGTAGCCCTCCACGCAGACCTTGTCGCCAGGGCGGAGGGATTTGAATTCAGCGTCGGTCATGGCCTTTCACCGTTTCTCCTTCTTCCATTGCTCGAAAACTTCATCGGCGATCTGCTTCGTTTCGGCCGACATCTGCCAGCCGATTTCCTCTGCCCGGCGTTGGGCGTCGTCCCGCATATCCATCACCTTCCAGGCAGCTTCTTCGGCCTGGTGGCGTCTGTCGGGGAACAGCGCGCCGACGATCGGGCTGTAGTTGGCCTTGGCGGTGTTCAACGCCCGGCTTGCGATCTCTGCTTCTTGCCGTGCTCGCAGATATTCCACGGCTTTGTCTTTTTCGTCCATGATGGTTGACCTCTTATTGAGTTGGTTCTCAGTATCGGCTCAGTAAACCAGGGCCAAAACCCTAAAGGCATTGGAAATTTTCAGGGTTTTGGCTATCATCCTTAGCTAATTGAACAGATACTGCTAATGACGCAAAATATCTCCAGTTCGCATAATGATCACGTCTGCTCTATCTCTCCTAACAGCGATCTCGTTAAGTTCATGTGATACAGCGACACTAAAGTACCTTAGACCATGCTTTCCTGCATCATGAACTTTGACTCGCTCACCATCGCTGGTTCGCCAGATGATAATCTGCCCGTCATCGCCACACGAAACGAGATGTCGATTAGTAGGTGAGAATGCAACACAATTCACAGTATCGCGATGACCGCTTAGGCTCGCGGCTTTCTCGAAATCCTTCGTCACAGACCAGACTTGGACATTGCTGCTATCAGCGGCAGCAATCAAACCACCAGAATCACTGAATGCGATGCTTGTTGGCCATCCTGCCGGCAGAACGGTGATCTTTGTCCAGTCCTTCGTCCTCCATATTTCAACACCGTCTGTTTCGCCTACAGCTAAACTGAAGTCACTGTGAAAACATGAGTTTCGTTTCTGGTGTGACGATGGACGGTAGACGATGGTAGATTCTCCCCACTCAGGCAGGCTGATCGTCCATCGTCTATGGTCTATCGTCATTGCCAAAACTTCTGATCCCGAAGTGACTTTAGTTTAGATAATTACCACTGGGGCTGAACGCCAGGGCCCGTGGTGCAAGGGGGCCAAATACGGGAGAATCCAAGGTCGTCAAGGGGCGCAAGGATGATCTGGCGAACAAACCACTGGGTTTCTCCAAACGCCAAATGATCGGGGCTCCGCCACTGCACGAGGCAAACAAGCTTGCGTCTCGACTCACAGCAACGGCCCACACGAGACCGCCAGGCTGACCGGCTGCAATTTGTTTGCGATCCGCTATCCGCCAAAGTCGTATTGTGCCGTCTCTGTCTCCAGACAGGGCCAAACCAGCTTGCGTTACTGCAACAGAAAATACATCGTCCTTGTGCTCTCGAAACTCTCCAATTCGTGTTCCGTCTGCCCGACACACTACGACATTGCTCCCAATTCCGGAGATAAGCTCTTTCCCGGTGGACGTATAAAGAACAAGAGTGCCAAACTTGGCAAGGAACTGATCTCTGAAAAACTGAGTGCTCATAATCGCAAGTGTTTATTGGGAAGCCAACATGAGTATGGCTGCTCCACCGATAACGAGCAGCGGGATCATGATTTTCGGATATTTGAAGGCCAAGATGAAGACTCCGAACAACAAAAAGATCAATGCCTTGAACACGAGTTCGGCCAACGCGTCTGCTGTGTCATCTCGCATCTCACACCTCTTTACGCCAACGGCTCATAAATTCTGAGAACATCCTGATAACCATTGTCCCGCGCCCATGCGTCGAGGCGTCGACGGGCCTCGGTGACAGCGCCTTGTCCGCCGGGCAATGCCTTCAGTTGGCTCACGATCTCGCGCACGGCCTTGCGCCGCTGCTTGCGCGTTTCGTCCAACTCATCGCACATCGCGCTATACGCTCGCCGATCGACGGTCAAACTCAATGTTCGGGGATGCAAGCAATCTTCATACTGTTGGCATGCCCGGACAAAGTCCTGCATCGCATCTTCAAGTTCCCATTGCAGGCTGGCGACACTCATCGATGCCTCCTGTCATTGCGGCCTAGAAGCCGCTGTACGAATCCTGATTCGAGCGCGCCGAGATACCCGAGACATCGAGTCCGCGGCTCTGCGCTTCTTTCACCAGCGCTTGCAGACGCCGGACATCTTTCTCGTACTCGGCGATCTCGTCCTGTCTGGTTTGTGCATCCACCGCCGGGCCGCCCAGGAGCCTCCCCAACATACCTTGGTTACGCTCCATCTGTTGACTTTCCGCAATCTGCTTGGCGTCATAGTCAACGTCCCATCTGGCGTTGGCGATTGCTACCTTCAAATCTCGATCGGAAAGACTGCTCGATTGACTCATCAGTGAACCTCCATGAAATTCTGAAATACGGGAATAACCGGGGCAGACTACTTATACACCCGCCCCACCACCCGATACCGTGACGAACCACAGCGCGGGCAGGCGCGGCCGCCATTGCTGCCGGGGCAGCGCCAACAGAAAGAGGTGTTGCAGTTATCGCACTGATAGACCTCCATGTGCGAAGATCCCCAACTATCGGGCTTGCTGCCGCAGTTCGGACAACGTTGATAGGTTGACATTGGACCTCCAGAATGAAACGGGGAAAGCGCGTTAGGTGCGTCGAAGGTGATAATAGCCGATCAAAGGAGCAAGCGATAGGGGGAAAACCCATCAATTTCGACCCACCGGCAGCCAGCCCTGCACGGTCACGCCCCCCTCTGGCGCTGATGTCACCGCCAGCTCGCCGCCAAGCGAAGCCATGCGCGCCTGCATCGAGCGCAGACCAAAATGTCCCTCCACCTCGGCCTGCGCCCGCTGCGCCTCAGTGAAGCCGCAGCCGTCATCTTTGACCGAAAACATCACCCGCCCGTCCGCACCCTGAACCGCCACCCACACCCGGCTGGCCCCTTTGGCGTGCGCCGCGGCGTTGTCGAGTGCCTGCTGGATCACCCGGAACAACTCATGGCGGGCTTCCGGCGACAGCCTGGCGTCCACATCCGGCGCAATATCGGCTTCCACAACCCATTCCGTGCGGGATCGAAAGCGGTGCAGCAGATTCTCCAACTGTTTCGTCAGCTCAGTGTCCAGTTGGATCGGCGCTAACGCTCCGCGAATCTGGCGCACGGTTCGCGCCGCCTCCTCCCCATCATTAATGCAACGCTGCAACAGCGCTTCAGATCGTTCGGGATGGCTGCGAATATCGCGCCGGCTGACCTCCAGATAGAACGGCAGCCGACCCAGGAATTGCTGGATGGTGTCGTGCAGTTCCTGCGCCAATTTGAAGCGCTCGCGCTCCTGCGCCTCGGTCACGCGGCGGGGCACCTGGCGCAAACGTTCGAACTGTTGGGCAGTGAGAAGGAAGAGCGCTGCCTGCTGGCCGATCAACTCGATGATCTCGAGATCGCGGGCATGGAAGATCTCCTCATCCACCCGTTTCCCCAAGGCCAGCAGACCAAGCCATGTCTCCCCAGCCGCATCCGTAACACCCGGCGCCCGCAACGGCGCCACTGCCTCGAAGCGGCAGGCCTGCAGCGGGCGCAGCCAGGCGGCAGTCGGGTCAGTGTCGAGGCCGATGCCGGCCGGATGCACCAGAATGCCGTCGGCCGGCAGCGACAGCATCTCCGGCAGGCCGTCTTTTGGCGCGCCAGTTTCGGCCACCAGGTGCAGCGTCGTTGCGCCCGACTGTCGCAGCCAGAGACTAACCTGATCCAGTTGCAATGCTGCGGCCAGGGTCGCCACGATGTCATCGGGCAGGGTGGCCAGGTCGAGGCGGTGGATCATCTCCTGCCCGAACTGCCGCACGGCGTCATAGCTGGTGCTTTCCCATCGAAACAGCCGTCCGAGCCAGCGCGGGAGGAAAACTCCCGTCGCACTGGCGACAAACACGACCGCCAGGATGGGCACGAACGGCGGCACAGAGGCCGAAAGCGCCAGACCCGGCGCAACCGCCCCCACCCCAGCCATCGGCATAGTTTGGCGCACCAACCAATCGCCGATGCTGGCCAGCAAGGCGCTAACCGAGAGGAGAAGAACTAAGATGAAGACAGGATGCGTGCCCCGGAAAGCCTGGTAGCGCAGGATGACGAAGGCAAAAGACAGTGGGATGGCGAGATAGAGATAGCGCAAGTCCAGCCCACCGCAGCAAAAGGTCGAGCCAGAGAGCCACAGCCCGGCCCGATAGTTGAGGATGATGATCGGGGAGGCAGCGGCAAGCCCCGCAAAGACGCCGAGAACCTGTCTGCGCACGCGGGCCGGGGCATGGTTGCGGCCAAGCGCCCACAACATGCTGGACAAGACAAAGGCCGCACAGATTGCACCTGCAATCAAGGCTATGCTATAGCCGGTGAGGTCGATGGTGGCGACCAATGGCGTCCAGTCAGTGACCAGAAGCAAGATGCGCGATGCTAATAACAGGAGGGCGGCCGGCAGCGCCAGCCCAAGCACGAGCCAGAGCGCCGCTCGCCGAATCGGCGTCGGGTCGCGGCTAGAGGCGGGCGCAATCACCATGATGACGGCGTAAACCGCCGCCGGGCTGATGAACACGGTTCCAAACACTCCCATGATCTCCGAAAACCCGCGCAACAAACCCAAGTGGCCGGTGTCATCGAATAGGCTGTTTCGCCAGCCCAAGATCAAGACCGACCCCAGGACGCCGACAACGGTACAGGAGCGGTTGAGCGGCTCGGCGGGACGCAGGCGATAGATCATCAACGCCAACAGCCAGAAACCAAGCCCGATGATCAGATCGGGCAGCTTGAGCTCGAAGAAATGTCGGGCCGTGAAGATGAGGATGGGCGCGCTCGCCTGGATGCGCTGGCCCCGACGGTCGGCGACGATCTCGGCTGTCTTTTCTCCACCCGTGTAGGCTTCCTGGTAGATGCGCCCCTGATCGAGCAGGTCGCCCTGCCCATCGACCGTGATCAGAGTATCGCGATGTTTCAGACCGCTGTTGTTGACACCTGACCACCAGGGCGGGGTTGATTCATCGATCTGCCAACGGTTGGCGAAGATGTCGTTCATTACCGCGTAGCCCCCAAACGGCCGGCCGATATCGCGCCACAAGTTTACCGCGCCGGCAAGGTCAGCCCAAAGCGTCAGTGCCAGCAGCGCAGGAAGCCAAGTGCGGCGCCACAGCGCCTTCAGGCGGGTGAAACCGGTCATCGGGACGGCGCTCACCCCACCTGACCTCGCAGATCGCAGATCATGAACGCTTTAGCCAGCAGCACCGCCCGGCGCAGGTGGCGGGGGGCATCGCGCAAACCCAGCTTGTCGTAGATGCGACCGATATAGTTCTCCACCGTCTTCGGCTCAAGGGCGAGCGATTGGGCGATGCCTTCGTTGCTGTGTGCTGCCGTCACCCGGCTTGCCACCTCATGTTCGCGCTGGGTAAGCTCGTGTAGCAGGGCGATGATCATTTCGACATGGTGCAACTCTTCCGGCGTCATCTGCCGGAGAATCTGCTCGACCAGGGCATGGGTGTTCGTCACCTCCTCATCGATGATCATGCCACCGGCCATGACGTCATCCAAGGCCGCCAACAGCGTCGCCGGCCGGCAGCCCTTGAGCTTGTAGGCAATGCCCCGGCAGCCTTCCCCGATCATGTCCTGGATTTCGCCGCCGCGATCCTCGTAGGCCGAGAAGAGCACGATGCCAAATGCCGGATCCGCCGCTTTGATCTGTCTGACCAACCGGATGCCCAGGCTGTGGTTCAGTTGAGTCTTGTGGCCGGGCGCGGCGGGGATGGCGATATCGACGATGGCCGCAGCGAGAGGTGGAGCGGTCTTTCCTGCTGTGGCGAACATCTGCCAGGCGGTGGCCGCATCGCCAGCTTCGCAGACGGCAAAGCCCTCTTGTTCGAGATAGAGGCGTACGCCCTCGCGGTTGAAGGCGTCGTCATCAACCAGGAGAATGGTGGGGGAAGGGGAGGGTGAAGGACTCATCGTTCGTGTAGGTGTAGGGAGGGCAGGCGTGACGCACCTGCAAAGAAAACGCCCGCGCATCGATACGGATGGCGCGGGCGAGAGAGTTGGCGTGTGTCGTTGTCTTCGTCTGCCTTCCGATTGGCGAGAGGGAAGATAGACGGGGGACGCCGGGAGCGGGAGAGAGACGGTCGGCGACAAACGCGGGAAATCTATCACGCCCAGGTTGGGGCGTCAAATCTCCCTGCCTACCCTGCCATGAGCTATCCGCCCCGCCTGACTTGAGCCATAATGCACTTGTTGATTCTCCGTCTATCTTCTCTGCGTTCTTCAAGCGCCGAATATATGACGACGCTCGCACACGCTCCCCACACGACCACTGCAGAAAGCGCCCGCATCGAAGTTTCTGCTGAAGACATCAGGTATATTACCGCGCAAATCGCCGACCTCTTCCGTCCTCTCAAGATCATCCTGTTCGGCTCTTGGGCCTACGGCGAACCTCGCCCCGAAAGCGACCTTGATCTCCTGGTTGTGATGGAGACGCCGCTCAAAGAAACAGAGCAGGCGGTGGAGATTTGTCAGGCCATTGACTATCACATAGGTTTGGATTTATTAGTGCGCACGCCAGTTACCCTGGCGAAACGGCTGGCGCTGGGTGATCCATTCTTGCGCGAGGTAGTTCAGCAAGGTAAAGTTGTCTATGAACGAACTGACGGCTGAGTGGGCGGCAAAAGCCGAGGGCGATTTCGCTACAGCCGGAAGAGAGTTGCGCGCTCGGCGCCAACCAAATTATGACGCGGTTTGCTTCCATGCCCAACAAACGGCTGAGAAGTACCTTAAGGCCGTTTTGCAGGAACATAGCGTAGCCTCTCCCAAAACGCACAGCCTGATCGTGCTGCTGGAACTTTGTGTGCAAATCGACGGCAGCTTTGAAAGTCAGCGAGACTTGCTGATTCGTCTTGATCGCTACGCTGTGCAGTTTCGTTTGACTCGCCTCGATACTATCCTCTCATCACCGCCGGATCGGGCCGCCACGAACCCAGCACCTTCATGTAGTTCGCCCGCTCGAAGGCGGCAGGCTCGGCGCAGTGGATCTGGCTCATGCTGCCGCGCATCTCGGCCACCTCTTCATACTCATGCCCGGCCATCCACGCCTGCATCTCGGCCAGCATCTCGCCCACGCGACCCAGGCCATGCTCCAATAGCTCGGAAGCCAGCATGGTTACGTTGGCCCCGGCCATGATCCCTTTCAGCACATCTTCGGCCGTGCGCACGCCGCCGGTGAGGGCAAAATCGGCCTGCACACGGCCAAAGAGAATGGCGATCCAGCGCAAGGGCACGCGCATGGCATAGGGGTTGCTGAGCACCAGGTGGGGGACGACCTCCAGGTTTTCCAGGTCGAGGTCGGGCTGGTAGAAGCGGTTGAACAGCACCAGCCCATCGGCCCCGGCCGCAACCAGGCGATAGCACATATTGGCCGTGGCGCTGAAATAGGGGCTGAGCTTGACGGCAATGGGGATGCGCACCGTCCGCCGCACATCCCGCACCACGTTCAGGTACATCTCTTCCACGGCGGCGCCGGTCATGGCCGGGTCGGTGGGGATGTAGTAGATATTGAGTTCCAGGGCGTCGGCCCCGGCCTCCTCGATCCTGCGGGCGTAATCGATCCAGCCGCCGGTCGAGACGCCGTTCAGACTGCCGATGATGGGGATGTCGACCGTGCGCTTGGCCTGGGAAATCAGCTTGAGGTATTCGCCCGGCCCGATGTTGTAGTGCCCCAGGTCGGGAAAATAGTGCAGCGCCTCGGCGAAGCTCTCGGTGCCGTAGGTCAGATAATGGTCGAGCTGGTGGCTCTCCATGTTGATCTGTTCCTCGAACAGCGAGTACATGACGATGGCGCCGACGCCCGCCTCCGCCAGGGCGCGAATCCCGCCCAGGCTCCTGGAGATGGGCGAGGCCGCGGCGACGATGGGGTTTTTCAGGGTCAGGCCGAGGTAAGGGGTTGTCAGATCAGTCATCGTTGACCTCCTGTGGGGATCAGTTTGCCGCCGCCAACTGCTCATACGCACGCCAGCGCTCCGCCACCACCTTTTGCGCTTCGGCCAGGAAGTGCTCGGCGGCTTCGGGATTGCTCTGGAACAGCATACGGTAGCGGGCTTCGTTGAGGATGTAGTCGCGCAACTGCGTGGTGGGGGACTTGGAGTCGAGCTGGAGGGGGTTCTTGCCCTCGCCGCGCAGGCGGGGATCATAGCGGTACAGGGGCCAGTAGCCGGTCTGCACGGCCAGCTTTTGTTGATCCATGCCGCGGGCCATGTCGATGCCGTGGGCGATGCAGTGGCTGTAGGCGATGATCAGCGAGGGGCCGTCGTAGGATTCGGCCTCCAGGAAAGCCTTGACCGTCTGGGCGTCGTTGGCGCCCATGGCCACCTGCGCCACGTAGACATAGCCGTAATCGGCGGCCAGCTTGCCCAGGTCTTTCTTGGGCGTGGGCTTGCCGCCGGCGGCGAACTTGGCCACGGCGCCCATCGGCGTCGCTTTCGAGGCCTGGCCGCCGGTGTTGGAATAGACCTCGGTGTCCAGCACCAGCACGTTGACATTGCGCCCCGACGCCAGGACGTGATCCAGCCCGCCGTAGCCGATGTCGTAGGCCCAGCCATCGCCGCCGATGATCCAGACGTTGCGTTTGACGAGGACATCGGCGAGGGAGAGGAGATCGGAGACTGGAGATTGGAGAGTAGAGATAGGAGATTGCAGATTGGAATCTCTGATCTCTACTCTCTTCGTTTCCAGAATCTGCGTTAATTCAGCCACGCGCGCCCTCTGTGCCTGGATGCCGGCCTCGTCGCTCTGGTCGGCGCTCAGGAGCGCCTCGGCAAGCTCGGAGCCGATGAGGTCGCGCAGGCGATCGACCAGGCCACGGGCATAATCGATCTGTTTGTCCAACGCCAGACGCATGCCCAGGCCGAACTCGGCGTTGTCCTCGAACAGCGAATTGCTCCAGGCCGGGCCGCGACCCTCCTTGTTCACCGACCAGGGCGTGGTGGGCAGGTTGCCGCCGTAGATGCTGGAACAGCCGGTGGCGTTGGCGATCACAGCCCGGTCGCCGAAGAGCTGGCTCACCAGCTTGACATAGGGCGTCTCGCCGCAGCCGGCGCAAGCGCCGGAGAACTCGAACAGCGGCGTCAGCAGTTGTACGTTCTTGACATTGTTGAAATGCAGGCCATCTGTACGGGGATAGTCGGGCAGATCGAGGAAATAATCCCAATGCAATATGCCCTGTTCGCGCAGCGGCGGCTGCGGCGCCATGTTGATGGCCTTGCGCCCGACCTTCTGTTTGTTCTTGGCCGGGCAGACCTCCACGCACAGCGTGCAGCCGGTGCAGTCCTCGACCGCCACTTGCAGGGTGTACTTCTGACCCTCCAGTTCCTTCCAGCGCGCCGGCGAGGAGAGGAAACCAGCCGGGGCGTCGGCCAGGGTGTCGGGGGCGACGATCTTGCTGCGGATGACGGCGTGCGGGCAGACGAGCACGCACTTGCCGCATTGGATACACACATCCGGGTCCCAGACCGGGATTTCGAGGGCGATGTTGCGCTTTTCCCACCGGGTGGTGGCGCTGGGATAGCTGCCATCGACCGGCATGGCGCTGACGGGCAGCAGGTCGCCCTCGCCGGCGATCATCTTCGCCGTCACTTGCTGGACGAAGGCCGGGGCCGCAGCCGGGACGGGCGGGGGCAGGAGGGCCGAGCTGGTCACACGGTCGGGGATCGGCGCTTCGTAGAGCTGGGCGAGGGTGGAATCGACCGCCTCGTAGTTTTTCCGCACGATTGCCTCGCCGCGCTTGCCGTAGGTCTTTTCGATGGCGTGTTTGATCTCGGCGATGGCTTCGTCGCGCGGCAACACGCCGCTGATGGCGAAGAAGCAGGTCTGCATGATCGTGTTGATGCGCACGCCCATGCCCGTCTGCCGGGCCACGTCGTAGGCGTCGATCACGTACAGCTTCAATTTCTTGGCGATGATCTGTTCCTGCACCGGGCGCGGGAGCTGATCCCAGACCTGGTCGGGGCCGTAGGCCGAGTTCAGCAGCACGATTGCGCCCTGCTCGGCGTTGGCCAGGACATCGTATCGCTCCAGGAAGTTCCACTGGTGAATGGCGATGAAGTTGGCGCGGTTGATTAGATAGGTGCTGTGGATGGGGCGGGGGCCAAAACGCAGGTGCGAGATGGTGCGGGCGCCCGATTTCTTGGAATCGTAGACGAAATAGCCCTGGGCGTGGTTGGGCGTTTCTTCGCCGATGATTTTGATCGAGTTTTTGTTGGCGCCCACCGTGCCATCGGCGCCCAGGCCCCAGAACATGGCCCGCACGGTGTCCTTTGGCTCGATGTCGAAAGTCGGGTCGAAATCGAGGCTGGTGTGGCTGACATCATCGAGGATGCCAACCGTGAAATGGTTTTTGGGTTGGGGGCTGGCCAGTTCGTCGAAGACGGCCTTGACCATGGCCGGGGTGAATTCTTTGGAGGAGAGGCCGTAGCGGCCGCCAATCAGGGATTGGAGATTGGAGATTCGGGAGTGAAGGTGAGAGGCGCCGTTCGGGTTGTAGCGGGCTTCGCTGACGGCTGTGACCACGTCCTGGTAGAGTGGTTCGCCGGCCGAGCCTGGTTCTTTGCAGCGGTCGAGCACGGCGATGGAACGGACGGTGGGCGGCAGGGCAGCCAGGAAGTGTGGGGCCGAGAACGGCCGGTACAGCCGCACCTTGACCAGACCGACTTTCTCGCCCCGCTGGTTGAGCCACGCGACCGTTTCCTCCACCGTTTCCGCGCCCGACCCCATGATCACGAGCACGCGCTCGGCGTCGGCTGCGCCCACGTAATCGAAGAGGTGGTACTGTTGCCCCACCAGCCCGGCGAACCTGTCCATCGCCGCCTGGACGATGCCGGGGACGGCCTGGTAGAAGGGGTTCACCGTCTCGCGCGCCTGGAAGTAGACATCGGGGTTCTGGGCGGTGCCGCGGATGAAGGGGCGTTCGGGCGAGAGGCCACGCGCCCGGTGGGCGCGCACCAGGTCGTCGTCGATCATGGCCCGCATGTCGTCCTCGCTCAGTTGCTCGACCTTCATCACTTCGTGCGAAGTTCTGAAACCGTCGAAGACATGAAGGAAGGGCACGCGGGCTTGCAGGGTGGCAGCCTGGGCGATGAGGGCGAAATCCATCACCTCCTGCACCGAGTTGGAGAAGAGCATGGCCCAGCCGGTGGAGCGGGCGGTCATGACATCGCTGTGATCGCCGAAGATGGAGAGGCCCTGGGCGGCCAGCGAGCGGGCGGCGATGTGGAAGACCGTGCTGGTCAGCTCGCCCGCGATCTTGAACATGTTGGGAATCATCAGCAGCAGGCCCTGGCTGGCGGTGAAGGTGGTGGTCAGGCTGCCGGTTTGCAGCGCGCCGTGGACGGCGCCGGCGGCGCCGGCCTCGGATTGCATCTCCTGCACCAGGGGGATGGTTCCCCAGATATTGGCTTGTCCTTCCGCCGTCCACTGATCGGCCCACTCGCCCATGGCCGAAGAAGGGGTGATCGGATAGATGGCGATGACCTCGTTGGTCTTGTGGGCGACATAGGCGGCGGCCTCGTTGCCATCCAGGGTGATGAGTGATCGTGACATTTGCTATCTCCTTACGATATGCGACAATAACCACACTCATCATTGTAGGCCGTTCTTCGGGCCTGCGCCCTGATCTAGGTCATGTTTGCGGGCCAATTTTGCCTCCTGAAGCGATAGCAGCGACTGGCTTACCGACATTTCATCTGGCCTGGCCTATCCTCTGAGGGGTAGACAGGTAGACAAGTAGACAGGTAGACAAGTGGGTAGTTGACTGTTGATTGTTGACTGTTGATTGTTGATTGTTGATTGTTGATTGTTGACTGTTGATTGTTGATTGTTGACTGTTGATTGTTGACTGTTGATTGTTGATCGTTCCCTTCCCCGCCACCCGATCTCATGTTCAAATCACCCAACGCCGTCGCCAAGGCCCTGACCGGGCAGAACTATATCCCGTCCGAAAGCATTTGCACCGTGCTCTATCTGGCCGAGCACCTTTGTAAGCCCGTGCTGGCCGAAGGCCCCGCTGGCGTGGGCAAGACCGAGCTGGCCAAGGTGTGGGCGGCGGCCTCCGGCAGCCGGCTGATCCGCCTGCAGTGCTACGAGGGGCTGGACGAGGCCAAGGCCCTGTATGAGTGGGAGTATGCCAAGCAGATGCTGTACACCCAGTTGCTGCGCGACAAGCTGGGCGATCTG
>CAYWPZ010000050.1:0-2656 GCA_964460135.1 uncultured Caldilineales bacterium
TGTTCAGCAGCTCCGGGCCCTTGATGTTGATGAAGTAGCTGCGCCCCTTCTCGTGGCCCATCTTCTCGGCCACCTTGCTGCTGCGCGGGCGGGTGCCGGGCGCGACTGCCGCCGCCGCCGAACTGGAGTATCAACGGCAACTGCAGCGGGACGAGAAGTATGTGTATTATGGCCGGGTGCTACAGCAGGGCGGCTGGACGATCCTGCAATACTGGTTCTTCTATTATTACAATAGCTGGCGGTCGGGGTTCCAGGGCGTGAACGACCATGAGGCAGACTGGGAAGTGGTGATGGTCTATCTTTATGAGGAAGCAGGGACGCTGAAACCGGCATGGGCGGGCTATGCCTCGCATGACTTCCACGGCGACGATCTGCGCCGGCGGTGGGACGACAGCGACGAGTTGGAGGTGGTGGACGGGCATCCGGTCGTCTATGCCGGGGCCGGTTCGCACGCCGCCTACTTCCGCCGCGGCGAATACCAGGCCGAGGTCAGTCTGCCCCTGCCCAAATGGAGCGAGCAAGGGCTGAAGATCTGGCGGAGGTTCTGGACGGAAACGCTTGGGCAAACGGGCGGCCGCGAGCGCAATCCCTTCCGCATTCCTTTCGTCGATTATGCCCGCGGCGACGGCCTGAGCATCGGCCCAGGCCAGGCAAAGCCGTGGTCGCCGGCGCTGATCGACGAAAGCACAGCCTGGGTCAGCCAATATCGGGGGCTGTGGGGGCTTTTTGCCCGCGACCCGATTTCGGGCGAGAACGCGCCGGCCGGGCCGATGTACAACCGCGATGGCTCCCCGCGCGGTTCGTGGTATGACCCGCTCGGTTTCGCCGGCCTCGACCGCATCCCGCCCCCGCCCCAAGAGCTGCAAATGCTGGCCGAGCGCTGTGAACGCTTGCAAGCGCGGCAGGCGGAATTGGATAGCCTGCTGCCGGCGCAGACAGCCGAGTTGCAGTCGTTGGGCATCGAACTCAGGGGCATGGAGGGCAACCCCCATCTGGCCCGGCAATATGAGAGCCTGAGCAAAAAGGCGGCCGAGGTTGCCGCCAAAACGCGCGCGCTCCGCCGCGAGCAGTCGCAGAACATCGCCCTGCTGGACAGCCTGAGCGAGCGACGGGAGCGATTGCGGGCCGGGGTGGGCGACGATCCCCGCGGCCACATCCGGCGTCTGGCCGCGCCCGTCAGCCCGGCCACCGCCCGTTTCAATCGCTTTGTCGAGGCGTGGGCAGCGCTCAGCATCGGCCTGCTCCTGTTGGCGGTGCTGGCCGTCTCCTATCTGGCGCCCGACTATCTGTGGATGGGCGTGCTTCTGCTCTTGCTGACCTTCACCATCGTCGAATCGCTGTTGCGCGGCACTTTTGTGGCGGCGGTCACAGGCATCGCCGTCGCCTTGGCGATCATCGCCGCGTTGATTCTCGTCTTCCATTTCTGGCGGGTCATTCTCCTGGCCGGGTTGGCGGCAGCGGCGGTATTGCTGTTGGTGCAAAAACTGCGCGAGCTACGCGAGTGACCCACATCCCGGCCAGAGTGTCAGCGGATCAAGGCTGATCATGGCCCCTCCCGACGGCAGCTGTGTTTTGCGTCCCCCCACCACCGTGCTATAATCGCCCCCGTCATCCCCCTCAGCCCGGCGCAGTTCAACGGCCGGGTATCCTATTCTCTGAAGGCAGCCGAGACCTGCGCAATGCAGAAACGCTCCCATTCCGAGGCAGATGCGTCGAATCCCCCTCCTGACTCCGACGCATTCGCCAACGACAACTGGGACCGTGCTTACCGCTTCTGGCAGAAGTGTTGTCAGGAAGTGGTGGGACAAGGTTCCGATCGTTATACGCCGATTCGCCTGGCCTCGCATCTTGTTCTCCTGGCTGTAGCTGTGAGTTTGCTCTTGCTCAGCCAGGTGGAGCTTCCCAAGTGGGACATCGCGCCGCGCGCATTCCTGCCGGCGCCGGCCGCAACCCCCGAACCGGTTACGCTCGGCCAGTTGGTGGCGGCCAGCGGCGGCTCGTCGGTCAATAGCCTGGGGCCGCTGGTGCGCAATGCTGTGCCATTCACGACCATCCCCGATCGCCCGCGCCTGGATGTGGAAATCTATGTGGCGCAGTCGGGCGACAGCGTCTTCGCCATTGCCGAGAAGTTTGGGCTGAAACCGGAAACCATCCTCTGGTCCAACCCGATGTTGGAGGCCAACCCCGACCTGCTGCGGGTGGGCGACCGCGTAGCCATCCTGCCCACCAACGGCGTCTATCACAAGATTGCCGCCAAGGACACCCTCACATCGATTGCCAAACAGTACAAAGTCGAGGTCAAGGTCATCACCGACTATGGCTGGAACAAGCTGGCAAGCGCGGAGCAGCCGCTGGCGTCGGGCGGCTATCTGATCATACCGGGCGGCCAGAAGCCTTATGTGCCGCGCACGGTGACGGTTTACAGTGGCCCTATCCCGGCCGGCGCCCGCCGCGGCACCGGTTCGTTTGTCATGCCGGCCGGCGGCACGATCACGCAGAAATACTGGGGCGGCCACCGCGCCGTCGATGTCGGCGCCTGGCTCGGCAGCCCTGTCGCCGCTTCCGATTCAGGTTTCGTCGTCTACGCCGGTTGGGATAAGACTGGCTACGGCAATCTGATCGTCATCGACCACGGCAATGGCTACACCAGCTACTA
>CAYWPZ010000050.1:2666-7625 GCA_964460135.1 uncultured Caldilineales bacterium
CTGAGCAAGATTTTCGTGCGGGTGGGCGAGTCGGTGGCTCGCGGCCAGCGCATCGGCTCGGTGGGCAGCACCGGTCGCAGCACCGGCCCGCATCTGCATTTCGAGATCCGCTTCCGCGGCGTGCAGCAGAACCCGTTCAGCTACTTGCGTTAGCAGCAGCACACAAGTAGCGTCTGCCGTCCCATCATCCCGCTTCTTACGGGGCCGCGGTCGGCGGCTGCTCGGCTTTGAAGACCTCGGTGCGGCGGTTGGGGCAGTCGGGGCCGGCCGGGGCGCCGGTGTCGGCGCAGATCTCGACTTCGATCACGCCGGGCGGGCGAGCGAAAGCCTGCGCCGGACGCCCCTCGTGCGCCTGCTGCATGAACTGCCGCCAGATGGGGGCGGCGGTGATGGCCCCGCTGCCATCTTTTGACATGGGCGTGTTGTCGGCGTTGCCCACCCACACGCCCGCAACCAACAAGGGTGTGTAGCCCACGGTCCAGCCGTCGCGCCAGTCGTCGGTGGTGCCGGTCTTGGCCGCAACG
Source organism: uncultured Caldilineales bacterium (assembly GCA_964460135.1). Taxonomy (GTDB): domain Bacteria; phylum Chloroflexota; class Anaerolineae; order J102; family J102; genus SSF26. Next base: position 3,191 of record CAYWPZ010000050.1, read on the forward strand.
GGACGGTCGGGCAGCTCCAACCAGCGGGCGGCGGCGCCAAAGGCCGGGCGGCGGGCCTCGGCGTCGCTGAGGATGGAGGTGATGAGGTAGGCGTGTTCGGGCGCGATGGCTGCCCAGCGGGCCGGCTGCCTGCCATCGAAGAGCAGGTCGCCATCCTCGTTCTGGACGGTGAGGATGGCGTGGGGTTCGACCCGCCAGCCGCCGTTGGCGAAGGCAGCGAAGGCAGCCGTCATTTCCAGCGGGCTGACTTCGCCCCCGCCCAGGGTGAGCGAGAGGCCGTAGTCTGGCCGCGTCAGGGTGCTGACGCCCAGGCGGGCGGCGACGGTTTTGAGGGCGGGGACGCCGACATGCTGCAAGGCTTTGACGGCGGGGATGTTGTAGCTGTTGGCCAGGGCCGAACGGATGCTGACGGGGCCGTGGAAACGGCCATCGTAGTTTTTGGGCGTGTAGGGCGGGCGGCCGGGGCCATCGGGGAAAGCGGTGGGTTCGTCCTGGACGAGGGTGGCGGGGGTCCAGTAGTCGGTGGGGCGCTCGAACGCGGCCAGGTAGGTGAGGGGTTTGATGACGCTGCCGGTCTGGCGCGGCTGCACGGCCATGTTCACTTGGCCGTTGTTGGCGGCGTCGTCGAAGTCGGGTGAGCCGACCAGGGCCAGGATTTCACCGCTGGCCGGGTCGAGGGCGACGAGGGCGGCGTTGCGGGCGTTGACCCCCCGTTCGCGGAGCTGTTCGACGCCATCGCTCACGGCCAGCTCGGCCTGGCGCTGGAGGAGGGGGTCGAGGGTGGTGAGGACGCGCAGCCCGCCCTTGCTGACGATTTCGGGGCCGTACTGGTCTTCGAGTTGCTGGCGCAGCCAAAGGACGAAATGGGGGGCGGGGAAGTCGGCGTGGGCGTGGGCCAGGAAGGTGGAGGGGTCGCGGTCTTCGTACTCCATCCAGGCGGTGGTGGCTTCGGCGGGCGTGATGAAGCCGTGCTGCACCATCAGCCGCAAGACATCGCCCTGGCGGTTGCGGGCGGCCTGCCAGTTGGTGTAGGGGTCGTACAGGGCCGGGTATTGGGCGATGCCGGCGATGAGCGAGGCTTCGGCCAGGCTGAGGTCGCGGGCAGGTTTGGCGAAATAGGTCTGGGCGGCGGCTTCGGCGCCATAGGCCAGGTTGCCGTAGAAGATGTGGTTGAGGTAGATCTCCAGTACCTTGTCTTTGTCGTAGCGGCGGCTGATCTCGATGGCCAGCACCGCTTCTTTGAGTTTGCGGCTGAGGGTTTTGTCGGCGCTGAGGTAGGTAAGCTTGACGAGTTGTTGGGGGATGCCGCTGCCGCCGGGCAGACGGCTGTCGCGGCGCAGGGCGTAATAAAGGGCGCGGGCGACGCCGGCCGGGTCGACGCCGGGGTGGCGGTAAAAGTTGGGGTCTTCGGTGGCGAGGACGGCGTTGATGAGGTTGGGGCTGATGCTGGCCAGGGGGACGAGGATGCGCCGGCCGGCGTCATTGGGGAAGATTTCGTACAGCAGCCCGCCCTGGCGGTCGTAGATGGCGGTGGATTTGAAGGTGTTGGCGCGGTCTTGCAGTTCCTGCGGCGAGGGCAGGACGCCGGCGACGCCAGAGTAGGCAAAAAAGGCCGCGGCCAGGCCGATCAGGGCCAGGCCGGCGAAGACCAGGACGGCGATGAGGAAAAGGTTGAAGAGCTGGGCGGTGGAAGAGCGGGGCATGAAGAGGGCGGTCAGAGTGCAAAGGGGCCGCTGTGTTGGCCGGCTTGCCGCCAGAGCTGAGCGACGGCCTGTTGCACCTGGCGGTGGAGGGCGGGGTCGCTGGCGGCAAGGCCCAGGGCGGCGTACTCGTCTTCGTCCAAGAGCAGGGGGGCGCCGACGGCGGGCGCCCAGATGTCGAGGGCCAGGTCGCGCCAGGTGAGGGTGCGGGCGGCGGGGTCGAAGACGGCGGGGCAGCTGAGGTTGATGTAGCGGCCCTTGAGTCGGCCATCCAGGCCCAGCGCCTGACGCCAGTAGCCGAAGGCGGTCTCGAAGTCGTGTTCAGGCGTAGGACGGCGGCCGCGTTCGACCCGTTCCCCCAGGTCAGCGCCGATGCCGGCGCCGTCGTAGAGGCTGAAGATGTTGTAGGGGCGGTCGAGGAAGAAGGCTTCGAGCAGGAGGTCGCCGTGGGCGAAGACGACGTAGGGCAGGGGCAGGGTGGGCCGCGTCCACTGCGCCAGCACGAGCAGGGGGTTGCCATTATTCAGCAGCCAGGCGGGGTAGCTGGTGACCAGGCTGCCGTGGGGGGTGGTTTTGTGGATGGTGAGCATGAGATGACCGATCATACGACGGTCACCATCCATTCCAAAAACGCCGGCGACGTCACAATCCGCATTGCCCCCACCCCGCCCAACGCCAGCAAGTCCGCAGCGCCCGTGACTTGCAGCCTGTCGGAAAAGTCGTCTGGACACGGAAGAACACGGATTGGAACAGTGACTTTGTGCTGAAAATCCGTGTGAATCGGCCTTGATCCGTGTCCCAAGAGTCTTGTAAGCGGCTTCTTCGATAACCTGCTAGGAAATCGGCGTCGCTCACCACGGCATAGGCGAGGAGGTGATCGTCTGTGGCGAATCTGTTGGCGCACAAAGCCAGGGCCAGAGGCGTAGCCACCGAGACCTTGGTCAATCTCTGGCTGGCGGAAAAACTGGGCGTCGCGGCCTAACGCGGCCGCAGCGCCGCCACAAAGCGCGCAAACAATTCGTCGGCGTCGTGCGGGCCAGGCGAGGCTTCGGGGTGGTATTGGACCGAAAAGACGGGGCGATCCAGCAGCCGCAAGCCCTCGACGGTGCCGTCGTTCAGGTTCAGGTGGGTGATCTCCACGCTCGGCGGCAGCGACTCGGCCCGGACGGCGTAGTTGTGGTTCTGGCTGGTGATCTGCACGCGGCCGCTCTGGCAGTCGCGCACCGGCTGGTTGCCGCCATGATGCCCGAATTTGAGCTTGTAGGTCTCGCCGCCCAGGGCCAACCCCAAAATCTGGTGGCCCAGGCAGATGCCAAAGATGGGCAGGTCGTGACGCAGGAGTTCGGCCACGGCCGCGGCGGCGTAGGGCAGTCCGGCCGGGTCGCCGGGGCCGTTGGCAAGGAAGACGCCGTCTGGGTGCAGGGCCAGCACGGCGGCGGCAGGGGTGGCGGCGGGGACGACCGTGACCTGGCAGCCGTGGGCGGTGAGCCGGCGGAGGATGTTGAATTTGAGGCCGTAGTCGTAGGCGACGACGCGCAGAGGGTAGAGACCTTGAAGGTCTGTGAGAACTCCAAGGTCTGTCGGGCTGATCCAGGCCGGGTCGCTCCCCTCCTCCCAGCGATAGGGCGCCGCGCAACTCACTTCCTGCACCAAATCCCGGCCCTCGGCGCCTTCCCAAGCGCGGGCCAGGGCCAGCAGGTCGGCGCGGCTGTGGCTGCCGTCGGTGCAGAGGGCGCCGTGCAGGCTGCCGGTTTGGCGCAGGCGGCGGGTGAGGGCGCGGGTGTCGATCTCGCTGATGCCGGGGATGCCGTGGCGGGCCAGGTAGCCGGACAGATCCTCGCTGGCGCGCCAATTGCTGACGACCGGGCTGAGTTCGCGGACGATGAAGCCGCTGAGCCAGGGTCGGGCCGATTCGATATCGTCGGGGTTGACGCCGGTATTGCCCACATGCGGCACGGTCATCGCCACCATCTGGCCATGATACGAGGGATCGGTGATGATTTCCTGGTAGCCGGTCATGCTGGTGTTGAAGACGACTTCGGCCACGGTCGTCGTCGCAGCCCCGAAGGCTTCGCCCTCGAAGATGGCGCCATCGGCCAGGACGAGTCGGGCGATCATGGCGCCGCCTCCTGGATCGAGAGAGCGTAGCCGGCCTCGCCGAAGATCGCAGCCGGGGCGGCTTGCAGGTCGAGGGCAACGTCGGGGTGGGGCAAGGGGTCGGAGACGACCGGCAGGTTCTCGCGCAAGCCCACCTGCCAGACTGCCATCCTGCCTGCCGGCGCCAGGGCGATGACGTCATCGCATCCGGCCACCAGCGGGTCGGTTTTGGGGTGTGCGCGGCGGCGCAGGAGGTTGGTTTCGAACAAGTGGATGCCGTCGCTGAGCAGGTGGCCGCGTTTGGCGCGATGGTTTTCGAGGCCGGGCTGCGGTTTGTTGGCGGGTGAGAAGATTTCGATGGCTGTGACCAGGCGGCCGGCGTTGGCCTGGCGGATTTCGACGCCGGCCAGCCGCGCCTCGCGAGTGGAGACGGGCCAAAGCTGGCCTTCGAGATGGGGGGCCATGCCTGGAAAGGGTGATGGCATTGGTGAACTCCGCTGTTTGCTGATCTAGCGAACGCAGTATAACGCCAACCTGCCCCCGGAAATGAATTCGCGAACTGGCGGAACCCGTGAATGAGCAGAACCCGTGAATGAATTCACGGTCTGGGCGAAACCCGTGAATGAATTCACGGTCTG
>CAYWPZ010000050.1:7725-22048 GCA_964460135.1 uncultured Caldilineales bacterium
TCCCGTGAATGAATTCACGGTCTGGGCGAAACCCGTGAATGAATTCACGGTCTGGTCATACCCCGTGAATGAATTCACGGTCTGGTAGGGGAAACCTGCTGAAGCAGGTTGTGCGGTCGAGAAACCGCCACTATCCTTGTCTACCTTTCTACTTGTCTACTTTTCTACCTTTCTACCTGTCTACCTTCCTACTTTTCTACCTTTCTACTATCCTCAACACCGCAATCTCATCGCAAGCATGAAATTTGGGGCAATAGACGCACTCGCCCCAAATTTTGGGGCTGATCGACCAGCGATCGACGCGTTCGAAACCGTGGCGGGCAAAAAAGCCGGGGACGAGGGTGAGGGCGCAGACCTGCCTGACCCCGCGCGCCCGCGCCATCTCCACCAGCCGCTCGACCAGCCGCCCGCCCACCCCGCTGCCCTGGGCGCTGCTGCTCACGGCCAGCGAACGGATCTCGACCAGGTCGGGGCTGAGATAGGCCAGGTAGCCACACCCCACCACCCGGCCATCGTCCTCGGCCACCAGAAAATCGCGCAACGCGTGCTGCACCTGGCCGGGTGTGCGGTGCAGCATCAAATTCTGGTCGGCAAAGCCGTTCACCAGATCGCAGATCGGCTGCACGTCAGCAGGAACGGCGGGGCGGATGAGCATGTTGTGGAATGGCGGATGGCGGATGGCGAAATCTGTCAATGCCAACAAGTTCGATCACGAATGACACAAATGGACGAATGGCGCCAATGGAGTCACGGGCGATCTTTCGTTTCACTCAGGGCTTGCCCTGAACGTAGTGGAGGAACAGGCTCTGCAACCTGCGACCCTTCGTTTCACTCAGGACAAGCCTGCCACCTGTCACCTGCGACTTGTCTACTCCCCCACCTCCCCCAGCACGGCCGCCAGCCGCTCGACCGCGATATCGACTTCGGCCGGGGTGATGACCAGGGGCGGGACGAGGCGGAGCACGTCGGGGCCGGCGTTTAGCAGGAGCAGGCCATGGCGATAACCCGCCTGGATGATGGGGGCGGCAGGGATATCGAGCTGCACACCTAGCATCAGCCCGCGCCCGCGCACCTGGGTGATGTGCGGGCTGTTGATCTCCTCCAGCCGCTCTTTGAAATAGGCGCCGGTCTCCTGCACGTGGCGGAGGAAGGCCGGATCGCTGACGCGGCGCACCACCACATCCGCCACCGCGCTGACGAAGGGGCCGCCGGCAAAGGTCGTGCCGTGGTCGCCGGCATGGATGACCTGGGCTACGCGGTCGGTCACCAGCACGGCGCCGATGGGCAGCCCGGCCGCCAGTGGCTTGGCCGCGCAGAGGATGTCAGGCAGGATGCCGTATGGCTCGTAGGCCCAGAATGTGCCGGTGCGGCCCACCCCGCACTGCACCTCGTCCAAGATCAACAGGGCGTTGCGCCGATGCGTCAGATCGCGCAAACCGACCAGGAACTCGTTCGTGGCGGGATGGATGCCGCCTTCGCCCTGCACCGTCTCGACCACGACCGCGCACACGCCCTCGTCGATGACCTGAGCGGCGCTGTCGAGGTCGCCGAAGGCGACGATGCGGGCGCCGGGCATGAGCGGGCGGAAGGGGTCCTGGTACTTGGGCCGGGGCGTGAGCGCCAGCGCGCCCATGGTGCGGCCATGAAAACCGCCGCTGAAGGCAACGATGTCGGTCTTGCCCTCGCCAAAGTGCTCGCGCGCCCACTTGCGGGCAAACTTGATCGCCGCCTCGTTGCTCTCGGCGCCGCTGTTCTGGAAATGGACGCGATCGGCAAACGAGGTGACGCCCACCAGCCGGGCAGCCAGCCGGGCCATCGGCTCGTTCAGGTAAAGATTGGAAAAGTGCAGCGGTTTGGTGGCTGCCTCCTGCAAGGCGGCCACGACTTCAGAGTCGCCGTAACCCAGGGCATTGACGGCGATCCCCGCCACCAGGTCAAGATAGCGCTGGCCGTCGCTATCCTCCACCCACACACCCTCGCCCCCCGCCAGGACGAACGGGGCGCGGGCGTAGGCCGGGACGAGAAACTGTTGGTCGAGCTCGAGAATGGGATTCATGGCTGCTCTCATGAGTGCTGGACGACAAAGGTACCCTCGCCCTGGGCATAGGCGGTCAGATCGGTGATCAGGGCGTTTGGCAGACCATGCGCCACGGCCGCCGCCGCCGCCCGCGCTTTGGGGATCATCCCGCCGGTGATGAAATGGCCGAAGATCAGGTCCTCGATCTGTTCGGCGGAAAGGACGCGCATGGACCGGCCGGCCACCAGCACCCCCGGCACATTGGTGATGAACACCAGGCTGCTCGCTGCCAGGGCGATAGCGATGGCCTCGGCCACATGGTCGGCGTTGACGTTGTAACTCAGCCCATCCAGACCCAGGCTGATGGGCGAGATGACGGGGACGATGCCGGCCTCGAGCAGCGGCGTCAGCTTCTCAGCCTGGACGCGCACCACCTTGCCCACCCGCCCCAGATCGACGCCCTCCAGCTCGTGTTTCTCGACCCGCACCAGGCCCATGTCCACACCATTCAGGCCGATAGCCTCGACGCCGCCATTGACCAGCCAACGCACCACGCGCAGGTTGGCGATGCCGTTCAAAGCCATCTTCACCAGCCGCAACGACTGTTCGGTGGTCACGCGCAGGCCCTGCACGGTGTCGAAGGGGACGCCGAGTTCGTCGTGCAGCCGCACGATCTCCTGCCCCCCGCCGTGGACGACGACCGGCCGGATGTTCTTTTCTTTGATCGCGCGCACCGTCTCGACGAAAGCGGCCAGAAACTCCCGGTCGTCGAGCTGGTTGCCGCCGATTTTGATCACGTGGATGGGTTTGTTGTTCATATTTGGTAATTGGTTATTGGTGATGATCAGTGCGGCGCCCGGAACTCGGAACCCTGCCCTCGGAACCCGGAACCCCTTACCCCAGCCCCGCCGTTTCGTCCAGCCCGAACATCAGGTTCATGTTCTGCACGGCCTGGCCGCTGGCGCCCTTGATCAGGTTGTCTTCGCTGACGGTGATGATCCACTGGCCGGGTGTGGGCAGGGGCGTCAGGGCGATGGCGCAGCGGTTGCTGCCCACCGTGTGCCGGAGCGTGGCCACCTGGCCGGGCGGGAGGAGATGGATGAACGGCTCATGGGCATAGGCTTCGGCGTAGAGTTCATGCACGGCGGCAGGAGAAAGGTCGGGATCGACATCGACGTAGATCGTGGAGAGGATGCCGCGGTTGACCGGCAGCAGATGGGGCGAAAAAGTAACGTTCAGACCCGGCACATGCGGCCCCAGCACCCGTTCCATCTCGGCGATGTGGCGATGGCTGTAGCCGATGCTGTAGGGGCTGAAGTTCTCGTTGACTTCGACGAAGTGCGAGGTCAGTTTGAGCGCCCGGCCGGCGCCGCTGACCCCGGATTTCGAGTCGGCGATGAGGCGCGGGCCGAGCACGCCAGCCTTCGCCAGCGGCCACAGGCCCAGGTTCACCGTGGTGGGATAGCAGCCGGGATTCCCCACCAGCTTCGCCTCCCGGATCTGCGCCCGGTTGATCTCGCACAGCCCATACACGGCCTCGGCCAGCAGATGGGGCTGGGTGTGGCGGTGGCCGTACCAGCGCTCATAGACGGCCGGGTCGGGCAGCCGGAAATCGGCCGAGAGATCGATGGCGCGCACCCCCGCCTGCCGCACCTGGGCCACGGCCTCCATGCTGGCCACGTGCGGCAGGCAAAGAAAAACCACATCGGCCTCGGCCAACGACGCCTCCTCCTGGCGGATGAGGAGGATGTCGTCGGGCGTGGGATAGAGGTCGCTGAGGCGCTTGCCCGCCGACGATTCCGAGGTCGCCCAGGCCAGGCTGGCGTGGGGATGGCGGTGGAGAATCTGCAGCAGCTCGTAGCCGGTGTAGCCGGTGGCGCCGATGACGCCGATGGAGAGTTTCATGGGGGGGGAGATTAGAGATTGGCGATTGGTTATTGGTGAACGGTCAATAACCAATCGCCAATAACCAACAAAAAAGCTCTCCGGTGTGGAGAGCTTGGCAGGGGCTGAGATGGGTGCGAATGCCCGCGTCCGAAGGTCCAGGCCGGTCAGTCTGGCAACGAAGCGAAGTACCTGGGGCGTGGGCAAAGGGCAAGGTGCAGCATGGCGGCAAGGATAGCACGGCGGGGCGGGTTTGTCAAACCGCGTTTTCGTCTACCTGTGCCATAATTTTTATGAATCACTTCATAAAAATTTGACAGTGATCTTCGCCGCCTCTTATAATCCGCCCGTTTGCGCCGCCGTCCCGACAGCATCGCACCCGATTGAGGGGCGCTGTCCTCATTCTCACTCAGCCAGAGGTCTCACGCCATGCGTGTTGCACTCATCAACCCTCGCTTCCGCCTGCCCATCGACACCCGCACCACCGCCCACCTGGGCCTTGCCTACCTGGGCGCCGTCTCCGAGCGGCGGGGCGATGAGGTGCGCATCTTCGACGCCGACATCGAAGAACAGCCGCTGGAAGAATTCATGCAGGAATTCCAGCCACATGTGGTCGGCATCACCGCCAACACCCCCCAGGTCAAGCAGGCCTGGCGCCATGCCGCCCAAATCAAAGCTGTGCATGATGTCCCCATCGTCATCGGCGGCCCCCACCCCAGCGTCGCCGCCGAAGACCTGGATTTCGAGTCGGCCCGGAACCCCGGCATCGACCTGGTGGTACGCGGGGAGGGCGAAGACGCCTGGCTGGAAATCTGCAACAAGATCGAAGCCTTCATGCGCGATCAGGAAGACTACTCGACGAAAGCGATGATGGACCCGGCCAAAGGGCTGTGGGAGGGCGTCTTGGGCATTACCTTCAAGACCTCGGACGGCCAGCTGCATCGCAACCCCGACCGACCTGCCATCAACGACCTGGATAGCCTGCCCTGGCCGGCCTATCACCTGTTCAAGATGAACAAATACACGAACCTGCAGCCCGCCACCGACCATGTGGACGGCGCCCGCAGCTTCAGCATCTTGACCAGCCGCGGCTGCCCCTACCGCTGCACCTTCTGCTCGCAATCGATCATGCCGATCAAGTGGCGGAGCCGCACGCCCGAAAATGTGCTGGCCGAGTGGCGCCATCTGGTCGAGGATCTGGGCGCGCAGGAAATCGGCGTGCTGGACGATAGCGCCAACATCCGCAAAAAGCGCTTGCACGAACTGGCCGACCTGCTCATCGCCAACCACCTCAACCATGTGCCCTGGATTTTCGTCAACGGCATCCGCGCCAACCTGGCCGACCACGACCTGATGAGCAAGCTCAAACAGGCAGGGCTGAAGCGCACCGCCTTTGGCGTCGAGACCGGCAACCCCGAAATCCTCAAGCAGATCGACAAGAACGTCGATCACGACACCATCCGCCAGGCCTTCAAGGTCTGCAAAGAGGTGGGGCTGGAGACTATCGGCTTTTTCATCATTGGGCTGCCCGGCGAAAACCGCCGCACCATGCAGGATACGATCAACTTCGCCATCGAACTAGACCCGCTGATCGCCAATTTCAGCATGATGACGCCCTATCCGGGCACAGCCGTCTACAGCCAGGTCAAGCGCGAAGGACGGCTACTGATCAAGGATTGGGAGGATTATGTCTTCTTCGAGCAGAAGGCGCGCTACGAGATGGGCGAGATGACGGCGGAACTGGTGGAGGAGATGTACCGCAAGGCCTATCGCAGCTTCTACCTGCGGCCGTCACCCATCATCCGCCGCCTGAAGACAAAGGATTTCTGGTTCAACCTGCCTCGCAATCTCCGTATCGCCCGCCGTACCTTCGTCCCCAAGGCCGAAAAAACCGAGCTGCGCCGCAAAATCGAGGCCGAGGCCTTGCTCTAGCGGACACCTTGCAATCTTTTCATCACCAGACGACGAGCGCTTCAGGCACTTGTCATCTGCGCCTGGTAGAATCTGGTGGTACGTCTGCAATCCACTTCAGGAGGAACGCGCGATGCGAATCGCTTTCATTGGCCCCAAATGGAATGAGCTGGTCAACGCCTATCCGCCGTTGGGGCTGGGCTATCTGGCGGCGGTGGCCGAGGAGGATGGTCACGAGTGCCGCATCTTCGATTTTGGTCTGCGCCCCCAGCGCCCCCTGAGGGAAGAAGTCGAGGATGTGATCGCTTTCCGGCCCGATCTGGTGGCCTTCACCTCGATGACGACCAGTTTCGCCAGCGTCGAGGAAGCGGCCGCCATGCTCAAGGCGGCCACCGGCGTCGCCACCATCATCGGCGGGCCGCACGCCACCTCGTTGCCCTACCAAACGCTGGCCAACCCGCACCTTGATTACCTGGTCTATGGCGGGGGCGAGTACATCTTCCGCGACTTCCTGCGCGAGTTGGGGGCGGGCGGAAGCAATTGGGGTGGCATCCAGGGGCTGTGGTACAAGCAGGATGGCGAACTGATCAGCGGCGGCGAACGCCCGGCAATCAAGGATCTCGACGCCTTGCCTTTCCCCGCCCGCCATCTCTTCGAGCTAGACAGCTATCCCCTCTACACCCCCAACGGCGAGCCGATGCTGACCGTGCTCAGCAGCCGCGGCTGCCCGTGGAACTGCTCGTTTTGTTTCAAAGGCATCGTCGGTCGCACCTACCACCAGCGTAGCCCCGAAAACATTACCGCCGAACTGCAACATATCATCGACACCTACGGGGTGCGCAACTTCTATTTCATCGACGATCTCTTCACCATCGATGTCAAGCGCCTCAACGCCATCATGGACCACTTCATCGAGAAGAAGATGGATGTACGCTGGCGCTGTCTCGCCCGCGTCGATCGCGTCAATCCCGACCTGCTGAAGAAAATGCGCCGGGCCGGCTGCCGGCAGATCCACTACGGCATCGAGAGCGGCAACGGCGAGGTGCTCAAACGCACGGCCAAGCACATCAACCTCAACCAGGTGCGCGAGGCGGTGAAATGGACCGAAGAGGCCGGCATTCATAGCAAGGGCTATTTCATCCTCGGTTTGCCCGGCGATACCATCGCCACCATGCAGGAGACGATCGAGTTTGCCGCCAGCCTGGACCTGAGCGAGGCCATGTTCTCGATCGCCACCCCCATGCCGGGCACCCAGCTGTGGGATGAACTGCTGCAAAAACGCCCCGAAACCAAATACGACGCCGACTTTACAAAAAGCTACTACTACAACAGCTATCTGTCCGAGATCGCCCCCTTTATGAATGTCTCGGAAGTGAGCGACGACGTCCTTAGCCAGATGGCCATCCGGGCCAGAGAACGCTTCCTGGAAGCCAAGAAGAAGCGCATGTACCGCCGCAGTTTTGGCGACACCGCCGGCAACCTGTTGTGGAACGTCTCGCGCGTGGCTCCCATCCGCAAAGTAGGCAGCGCCCTGACCAAAGCCGGCTTCTTCGGCGCCTTCCGCCGCACCAAAGACGCCTACTTTGGCGCCGCTTCGTGGAGTTAGGGGGAAATTGGTTACTGGTTATTGGTGATTGGCGCCAATCACCAATAACCAGTAACTAACAACTACCGCTTATGACAAGCCAACCGCTTTCTTTTCGCGAGAAGTTCCGCAATAAGTCACGCCACTACCGCCGCAAAGCGATGGGGCCGGTGAAATGGGCGGCCTACGAGACAGGACAGACGCGTTTCGTGCCCCCGCCCGACCGCATGTACATCGAATCCACCAATATCTGCAACCTGGGCTGCATCATGTGCCCCACCGGCCGCAAAGAGATCACCCGCCGGCACGGCTACATGAAGTGGGAGGTGTTCAAACAGATCGTCGATGAGATGGCCCCCCATGTGAAGGCCACCACGTTGCACATCTGGGGCGAGCCGCTGCTGCACAAGCGCATCTTCGATATGGTGGCCTATTGCCGCGAGAAGGGTCTGCGGGCCGAGATCAGCACCAACGCCACCATGCTGAGCGAAGACCGTTCCCGCCGCCTGCTCGACTCCGGCCTCAATGTCATCTACCTGTGTCAGGACGGCATCCGGCCCGAAACCTACGAAAGCGTGCGCGTCAACGCCGATTTCGAGCGCACCAACGAAAACATCCGCCGTTTCGTCGCAATGAAACACCAGGGCGGCTACCAGACCTTCGTCAATCTGCAGATCATCGAGATGGCGAACACCAAAGACGAGACCGCCCAGTTCGTAGCCAAATGGAAGGACGTGCCCGGCGTCGATCTCGTGCACGTCAAGCCATTCGATTCCTGGGGCGACCAGGTCGAGGAGATCAGCGCCCTCAAACTCAACGGCCACAAACCCCTCCCCGCCCGCTTTCCTTGCCCCAATCTCTGGTACCACGTCCATGTCTACTGGGACGGTTCGCTGGCGATGTGCGACCGCGACTTCAACCTCGATTTCGACCTGGGCAACGTCATCGATCCTGACGGCGAAGTGCGGGTGATGAAAAACTGGAACGGGCCGCAGATGCAGCAGCTTCGCCGCCTACACATCGCCGGCCAGTACGACGCCGTCAAACCCTGCAACACCTGCAGCGAATGGGCCTGGTGGAAGCCTACTTTTGGCTCCGGCTTTGGCAATCGCCCCGTCCAGGAACAGTTCAGCGGCCAGGCCGTGCGCACCAACGGCAACGAATCGTCGCAGACGGCGCCGATCGAATTGCTCATGCCCGAAAACAGCCACTTCGAAGACAGTCGCTAGAACTCTGGCCCCCGTCCCAAACTCAGGTCGCCGCGCAACAACTGCGCGGCGCTTTTTTTGTTGCGGCGCAACTTCCGCCATCGTCCGCCTGACCGCCGCCTCGCAGGGTGCAGGCCGATAGAGCCTGCGCCCTGCGCTTAGCTTTCAGCGGTGGGGCCGACTACTGGGCGGCCGGCTCGAATTTCATCTGCCCGGCCCCATCCTGGAGGGTGATGGTCAGGTTTTCGCCGGCGATGACGTATGAAGCGGCGCGGTTGAGTTGATCGACGAAGGTCTGGCTCTTCGAGCCTTGCGGACAAACGGCGCGGGTGAGAAGAGAAACCTGGAGGCCGAGGGCGATGCCATCGCTCTTGTAGACGCCGCCGCCGGTGTTGCAGTCAGCGCGCAGGCCGACGCGACCCTCCGGCTGGAACGAGATCCGGTAGCGGTCGGGGAAGGTGGGGGCGATGATCTCGGCCGTCGCGGATGTCTCCAGCCATCGCCAGGCTGTGTTCACGAGGGTGTCGCCGAGAAGGGGGGCTTCGGCGCCGCCCGAGGGCGCTTCGCCCTCGCTCTTGACGCCGACCTGGACGAAGCGCATCACCCCGGCGTCGGTTGCCAGATTCAGGTGCAGCATCCCCTCCCGGATGTCAAAGCTGGCGATCTGGCCAAGTTCGGCCAGGAATGTATCGGCGAGCGATTCGGGTGGGCAGGCGACCATGGTCATGGCGCCCAATTGGATGGCAAGGGCGTCGCCATCCACCCGATAGCTGCCGCTGCCGCTATTGCAGTCGGCCTGAAGAGCCAGCGAGCCGTCGGACAAGAACTGAACGGTGTAGACAGAGTCAGCGACGGTCTGCTCGCCGCCGCTGGTGTAGGCCGAACCTAGCCATTGCCAGGTGGGACCAATGAGCGTGGCCTCGGCAGGGGGCGTCTCGCCCGCCGATTGAGCGGCCGTATCACCGGCCCCGGCCTGCACCAACGCGGCGCCGGCGGCGTCGAGCAGGGTGAGTTCATCGCCCAGGATGGCAAAACTTGCCGCCTGTTGGAGGGCATTGGCGAAGGCAAACTCCTGCTCCATCACCCCCTCCGGTTCGAGGCACATCTTGCGGGTGGTGACCAGAGGGCCGATGGCGATTGCACTGTCGGCGATGGTGTAGCCGCCGGTATAGTTGTTGCAGCCGGCGGCGCCGCTCACCACGCCATCAGCGGCCAGGAGGAGCGTGATCTCGGTGGCGGCAAGGGGGCTGGTCAAGCCGCCCTGGCCGTTGTTGTAGGCGGCGACGGTCCAAGTGGTCCCCACCAGCGGGGGTGAGACGACGGCGGTGTAGCGCAGGATGGCGTTGCCGCTGGCGTCTTGCAGCATCAGTTGCTCGCCGTCGATCGCAAACGAGGCAGTCTGTCCCAGGAGGCTAAGATAAGTGATTTCCTGTTGCATGAGTTCGGGCGGTTGGCAGGCCATCATTGTGCTGCCACCCACCGTCACCGACAGGTTGCCGCCGCTCAGTTGGTAAGCGCCAAAGAATTGGTTGCAGGTGGCGTTGCCGCTCATCTCACCGCCCTGAAACCGAGCCGTAGCCAGCGACCCGGCCAGCACAGGGCTGAGGGCATTGGCCCCAAGCATGGATTCCAGACGCCACAAGGGTCCCTCCAGCGGAAGCCGGTCGGTCTCTGCGACCACGGCCGGGGTTTTGCTGATGACTGCGACCAGGTTGTATCGATAGTTGGAGGCGTCGGCAGGCGGGTTTTCGACCTCGACGCGGCTGACTGTGATCTCGTAGTCAAAGCCTGGCTCGTAGTCGAAGCCCTGGATGGGGTCGTAGAAGAGCTGGTATTCGCCCGCGGGGCTGGTTTTTGCTTGCAGGCACTGGTCTACGCCCACGGCTGTGCAGTCGGCCAGGGCGGGGCCGATATACAGGGTCATGGTCTCGCCGCTTGCGGGGGGAGTCTGCACGGCGCCGGGGGCAGGCGAGGGCGCGGGGGTGGCAGGGCCGGTGCAGCCGGCGGCCAGGAGTGCAATCATGGCCAGCAGGACGAGTGGCAGAGAACGGAGGACGGATCTGGTTTTCATCGCTGATTTTCTCCCTATGATTGGAAAGAGATGGGGAAATGATAGCAAGGATCGAAGTCGTTATCAAGGGCTGTTTGGGTACAAGCACAGACAACGATGCGCAGCGCGTCTTTGCCGGAGATAGCGGCTTCTGGCGCTCACGTCCTCTATGACGCCTGGCCGAAGGGCGGGGTTCCCAGCCTGGCGATGGAGGCCGGGCGCCCCCGAACGCCTTGCTCAGCCTACCACCCTCGGGCGCATTGCCCGCTGACCGCTGTCTGTGCTAAACTGGCGCCGATCGCGCCCCCGTAGCTCAGAGGACAGAGCGAGGGTTTCCTAAACCCTGCGTCGCAGGTTCGAGTCCTGCCGGGGGCGTTTGGCTGCAAAGAAGTCATCTGTAGACAGGGGCTGACAACCTCGCTCATAGGAGTCAGCCTTGCAGACAAACCTTCAGTTTTCGGAACATGCGAGCTTGCGAATGGCCCAGCGGGGTCTTTCGTCGCAGGATGTCGAGTACGTCGTCTGCTTCGGTCAGGTCATCGAGACTGCGGGCGCGATTCATTGTTTTCTGAGCAGGCGCAGCATTCCCAAGCCTGACCGTCGTCTCGACCGCTACAAGCGGCTGGAAGGCACTACCGTTCTCCTGGCGCCGGAACAGACCTCACAGGTCATCACGGTGTACAGGAACCGACTGGGCGCCAAGGACATCCGCACCAAAACCAAATATGATTACAGGTCGTAAGTGGTGTAGCGTCGTCATCGTTTTTTCCGTTCACTGATCGCCGGTTGTCAGCCCCTCTTTGCAGATCCAAACACCGTCAAACAAGCCAGGCATGAAACGCCTCGGAAACACCGCCCCCGTTCGCGAGCGGACATTGAACGGTAGCGATTCCATCCCGAGGCATGGATTGCACGCCGGTCGAACACATCAGGAGACTTCATGAAACGACGCTATCTTGTGTTGTTGTTGCTGTTGGTTGGTCTTTTGTGGGCGCTGCCCGCTCAGGCCGCAGATACGCTGGCCGCCGAAGGAGAGGGGGCGGGGCTGCTGGTCGATATCGGCATCAGTATCCTGGCGGCGACGATCATGGCCTATCTGGCCTATCTGACCAAACAGCCGCTGCTGTTGGCCTACATTGCCGCCGGGGTGTTGATCGGCCCGCGCATCGGTCTGGGGCTGGTGTCGAGCCAGGAGAACATTCAGGTGATCGCCGAGATCGGCTTGATCTTGCTCTTGTTCATGATCGGGTTAGAGATCGACTTGCGCCAATTGTTGGCCGCCGGTTCATCGCTCATCGTCAGCGGCGTCAGCCAGTTCATCCTTTGCGCCGCCCTCGGCGTCGCTTTTCTGTCGGTTGTGGGCTATGGCATGGGCCAGGGCAACTATGACTTGGTCTATTTCGCCGCCTGCGCCGCCCTGAGCAGTACGGCCATCGTGGTCAAGCTTTTGTATGGCAAGCTGGAGTTGACAACACTGGCCGGCAGGCTGACCCTGGGCATCCTCGTCTTCCAGGATCTGTGGGCGATTGTGTTGCTGGGCATCCAACCCAACCTCGACCAGCCCGAAGTCCTGCCCATCCTCTTGTCTTTTGCCAAGAGCGGCTTGCTGGTGCTGGTGGCCTTTCTGCTGGCCCGCTATCTGCTGCCGCCGTTCTTCCGTTCGATTGCTAAAATCCCCGAAGTCATGTTCGTTGCCAGCCTGGGTTGGTGCTTCATGATCGCTGCTCTGGCCAACCTGCTGGGGCTGTCGATGGAGATGGGCGCCCTCATCGCCGGCGTCGCCATCTCATCGTTCCCCTATAGTCTGGATGTCGTCAGCAAGGTCCTCAGCGTGCGCGACTTCTTCATGACCCTGTTCTTCGTCGCCCTGGGCATGGGCGTCCCCAACCCGGCCGAGAATCTCCCCATCTTGGGTATGGCGGCGGTGATGGCCGTCTTTCTAGTCGTCTCTCGCTTCCTCGCCGTCTATCCGGTGCTACATCTGCTGCGCAACGGCAACCGCATCAGCCTGCTCACCTCGATCAACCTGGCGCAGATGAGCGAATTCTCGCTTGTCATCGCCACCATTGGTCTGCAACTCGGTCACATCGCTCAGGACACCCTCTCCGCCATCATCTTCGTCTTCGTCATCACCGCCATCGCTTCGACCTACCTGATCAAGTACAACCAGCCAATCGCCGCCCGCCTGGCGACCGCGCTGGGGCGCCTGGGGCTGAAGGAGGTGGGCCAGGGGGCGCTGGAACCGGGCGGCGAGCACGCCAGCAAAGAGATCGCCATCCTCGGCTTTTTCCAGGTTGCCAGTTCGCTGGTGACCGAAATCACGGCGCACGCCGATGACGATGGATCGGTGCACGAGCTGAGCGACCGCATCATGGTGGTCGATTTCAACCCCCAGGTCTACGAGCGGCTGACGGCCCAGGGCATTAAAGTTGTGTATGGCGATATCAGCAATACCGACATGCTCCATCACGTCGGCATCGAAGAGGCCCGGCTGGTGATCTCCACCGTCCCCGACTCCATCCTGGTGGGCACCGACAACCTCAAACTCACGCAGCAACTGCTCAAGCTCTGCCCAGGAGCCAAGATCATCGTCAACGCCGAGACGCACAGGGCCGCCCTGGCCATGTACGAGGCCGGCGCCGACTATGTCTATCTCCCCCGGCTGCTGGCGGCCGAGCATCTGCACGAGATGATTCGCTTCGTCCTGGGCGGGGGCAACATGGTAGATGTACGCGAGAAGGAGATCGCCCGTCTGAAACAGCGGCAGGAAGTCGTCGCCTAGCAGGGCAGCCGCCCGCAGCGGGAAGGCCGGCCTCCGAAGCCGGCGCGCAGGCGCTGTCCGAATTTCTCCCCCCGTATCGAGGCCGTCGTCAGCCGCCCCGTCGCCATCTGCGCACCAGGGCGGCCAACCATCTGAAGATGCGCACAAGCAGCACGGCCACCAGCCCAAAGACAACGACGAGCAGGATGGTGATGAAACAATTGATCGGCTGGCGGATGAAGCTGGTGAAGCGGGCGAACAGGCCGGTGGGGGTGACGAGACCGCTGGCAGCAATCGGCGGCAGCGCCCCCGGCGGCGGGGCGATCACCGTGATCGGCGGGAACGCCGGCGTTGGGCTGCCGACGGCATCGAGGATCAGCATTGTCTTCGTGGCCGATGACGCAACGACGGCCCCTGGCGGGGTAGGGGTGGCGGCTGCGGGGAGAATCGGCGCCGACGTGGGCGCGAGGCTGCCGCAGATGCTGAGTTGGACGTCGTCGATATACATGCTGGCCCGACCCGACCCGCCACCGTTGTAGACATTGAAGTAAACGACGATGGCCCGGCCCAGATAGCGGGTGAGATCGAACTGTTCGCGCTGCCACGAACGGTCGTTGCGATTCACCCGCCACAGCACTTCCAGCGTCCGGCCCGTGTTGGCATCGAGGATGACCAGCTCTTGGCGGTCATCGCTCTCCAGGTCCGAGATAGTGTAATGCCAAAAATCGAGAAAGGCGGTCTTGATTGCGCCCCGCGGCAGGGCAGCCCGTTGGCGCGCCGATGAGTAGGAAACATAGTTCGGCGCCAGGGGATTGGAATTGCCCTGCACCGCCGAACGGAGACCCGTGTGGGCTTGTGCGCCCGAATAGGCCGCCGGCAAGGTTGTCTTCGCAAAATACCACACCCC
>CAYWPZ010000051.1:0-21951 GCA_964460135.1 uncultured Caldilineales bacterium
ACCCGCGCCCACCCCCACCGCCACCCCCACCCCGCGCCTCACCCTCAGCAAGATCGTGACCCTGGGGCGGATCGAGACGGTCGAGTATGCCATGCAGGTAGTGGTGGACATGAAGCAGGACCCGACCGGCCTCTGGCAACGTCTGTTCGGCGCCGACCGCCTGCTGCTGGTCGCCGGCGGCGAGGTCGTGGCCGGCTTCGATGTGTCCAATATCGGGGCCAGCGACATCCAGATCGCCGGCGACTCGGTCATCCTTACGCTGCCGGCGCCCGCCATCCTCTACACACGGGTGGACAACCAAGAAACCTTCGTCCAGCAGCGCAACACCGGCCTCCTCGTCCCCTTCGACATCGCCCTCGAGAGCGAAGCTCGCCGCCAAGCCGAGCGGGAGATGTTGGCCTGGGCGATGGATCACGACATCCTTGCCAAAGCCGAGGAGAACGGCAAGCAGTGGTTCGAGAGCTTTCTGCTCAAACTCGGCTTCGACGCCGTCGAAGTCCGCGTCCTCTCCGATCGCAATTGAGAACAAGCCCCGAATCCGCTCCTCGGCCACGAATCGCACGAAGTCGCGGGCAACCCGCTGCATGCACACGACAAGGGACACCAAGATGAACGAAATCCAGCCACCACCACAACGGACGCGGCCCCACGGCTGCCTGCTGGCGGCGTTGATCGTGTTGATCGTGCTCTTTGCGGGCCTCCTGATCGCCTTGCTGGTCGCTCCCGCCGCCATCCGCTCCGTCTTTGCGCCCGACCCCACCCCCACCCCGGTCCCACCCGTCGTCACCATCCTCGGCCTCACCCAGATCGCCGAGCTGGCCACCCTCGATGTTCGCAGCGTGGCCGAAATCAGAGAGGAACGCACACCCGCCGACCTGCGCCGCTACCTGGGGGGCCGCGAATCGTTGCTGATGCTGGTGTACGGCGAGGTCAAGGTGGGCTTCGACCTGAGCAAGATCGAAGAAGGCGATCTTTGGAGCGACGGCAAACGCGTGCAGTTGCGCCTGCCGCCGCCCGAAATCCTCGCCGCCACCATCGACTTCGACCGGACGCACATCGTTGATTACGAACGCTCCTTCTTCGTAGGCAACGACCCCAATCTGCAGGCTGCCGTCCTCGAACGCGCCACACAGAGCCTCCAACAGGCCGCCATCGACGAGGGCGCGTTGGAGACGGCGAAACAGTTTGGCCGGCTGTTCTTCGAAAACCACCTGCGCTCGCTTGGTTTCCAGGAAGTGCTCATCCTGACCGACTGAGCCTCTGCCCCAGCTGCAACCCAAAACGGCGCTTTTTCGTAGTGGAGGACTGAAACATCCGTTCTCATTCCAACCCTTGCCGAGGTTCCCATGTCCTACACCGCCGAGATCAGCCGTCTCAACCCCACCTGTTTCGTCTTCCTTATCGACCAATCGGCCTCGATGATCGACCCCTGGGGCGGCGACGAAACCCGCACCAAAGCCGAAGGCCTGGCCGTCATCCTCAACAAAACCCTGCAAAACTTGGTCATCGAATGCTCGAAAGGCGACGAAGTGCGCGACTACTTCGATGTCGCCGTCCTCGGCTACGGCGCCAAAGTCGGCCCCGCCTTCCTCGGCGATTTGGCCGGCCAGGAACTCGCCCCCATCGGCCAGGTGGCCGCCAACCCCGCCCGCGTGGAGGAACGCACCCGCAAGGTGGATGATGGCCTGGGCGGCGTCATCGAACATACGGTCAAATTCCCGATCTGGTTCGACCCCGTGGCCGACAACGGCACGCCCATGTGCGAGGCCCTGCGCCAGGCCGAAGCCCTGGTGCGCGGGTGGGTGGGCAGCCATCCCAACGCCTTCCCCCCGGTGGTGATCAACATCACCGACGGCGAAGCAACCGACGGCGACCCCATCCTCCCCGCCGAAAGCCTGCGGCAGGTGAGCACCGCCGACGGCAACGTACTGTTGCTCAATGTCCACCTTTCCTCACGCAAAAACCAGCAGCCTTTCAGTTTCCCCGATACGGCCGACAACCTCCCCGACCAGTACGCCCGCCAACTTTTCGCCATGTCCAGCAGCCTGCCGCCAGCCATGCAGGCGCGAGCGCGCGAGCTTGGCTACCCGGTCGCTGAACTGGGCCGAGGTTTCTTCTACCAGGCCGACCCTGTGGGCGTGATCGAATTCTTGCAGGTGGGCACCCGGCCCAGCAATCTGCGCTGAACCGCATGGTGCACTGGCAGCTGGCGGCCTTCTCTGCACCCCGCCAGGGCAATGACGAGCGCGAGTACGAAGACGCCTGGGATCATTTCCCCACCCGGCAGCGCTGCGGCGCCTGTCTGCGCGTCGCCATCGCCGACGGCGCCACCGCCAGCAGCTTTGCCCGCGAGTGGGCCGAGATGCTGGCGCGCAGCTACGTCCGGCGCCGTTTCGTCACCGCCGGCGGGCTGATGCGGGCAGTGACCGGTGTCGCCCCCTCCTGGTGGCGGTCGGTCTTCGCCCGGTCCTTGCCCTGGTATGCCGAAGAAAAGGCCCGGCGGGGGGCGTTTTCCAGCCTGCTGGGCCTGAATCTGGCCGGCGAGGGCGCCGGCGGACGCTCGTCGGCCGGCAACTGGCAGGCGCTGGCGGTGGGCGATTCCTGCCTGTTCCAGGTCCGCGACGATGCGCTTCTGGCCGCCTTTCCCGTGCAGGCCGCCGACCAATTCGGCGACACACCGACCTTGCTCGGCAGCCATCTGGCCCGCAATGGCCGGGTCGAGGTCGCCCTCCAAGCGGGGCGATGGCAGGTGGGCGATGTCTTCCTGCTGGCCACCGACGCCCTGGCCGCCTGGTTTTTGGGCGAGGCCGAGCAGGGCGGCCAACCCTGGCGCAGCCTTGTTGCCCTCCCCCACCAGGCCGCCTTCCGCCTCTGGCTGCAAGAAGGACGAGCGTCTCAGCGCATCCGCAACGACGACGCCACCTGCGTCGTCATCCGTTTGCCTGGCCCCGACCACTGAACCATGCTTTTCCCCACCGGCGACGCCTACATGCTGGCCGTGCAGAATGCCTGGACGGCCTTTCAGGATGCCGATCTAAAGCGGAGTGCGGTCGAGCTGACGCCTCTGGGCCTGCCCAAGCCCTATTCGGGCGGCTTTGCCACCACCTTTCGCTTCAGCGCCAATGGCGCCGGCTCGGCGCAATGGGCGGTGCGCTGTTTCAAACAGGATCTACCCGATCTCCCGCGGCGCTACGCGGCCATGCAGCGGCTCTGGGCCAGGCCGACCGACCCCCTATTCGTCCGCGCCGACTACCTGCCGCAGGGCATCCGCGTGGGCCAGAACTGGTATCCGGTGGTGAAGATGGATTGGGTGGAGGGCGAACTGCTCGGCCCCTACATCCAAGAGCGGCTGTACAAACCGGCGGCGCTGCTGGCCCTGGCCGAAGGGGTGCGCCAGCTGGCGGCGCGCTTGGAGGGCGTGGGCGTGGCGCACGGCGACCTGCAACACGGCAACATCATCGTCCAGGATGGCCGCCTCCGGCTGATCGACTACGACGGCATGTTCTTGCCCGAACTGAGCGGGATGCGCGTGGCCGAGATCGGACACGTCAATTTCCAGCATCCGGGTCGCGCCAGCCAGCACTATGGCCCCCATCTCGACCGTTTCGCCGTCATCGTCCTCTATTTGGGCCTGCAGGCGCTGAGCAAGCAACCCAGCCTGTGGCGGAAGTACGATAATGGGGATAACCTGCTCTTCCGCCAGGCCGACTTCATCGACCCCGCCGCTTCGCCCTTGCTGGCCGACCTGGCGGGCATCGCCGGGTTGAGGACGCTGGTCGAGCGCTTCCATCTCGTCTGCCGGGATGAATTCGACGCCATCCCCACCCTGGATGTGTTCCTGGCCGGGAGTTATGTTGCCGCCCGGCCGTCGGCGCATCCACCGCCCCCGCCGGCGCGGATGGCCGTCGCCCGGCATCAGTATCCGGTCGTGGATGCAGCCAACCTGGGCGCTCTCAGTGAATATGTCGGCAGCCGCGTCGAGGTCATCGGCCGCATCAGCCAGTATTTTTCGGGCCGCACCCAAGCCGGGACGCCGTTCCTGTTCCTCAATTTTGGCGACTACCCCAAGCGCACGCTCACCGTGGTTGTGTGGTCAAAGGTGCTCAACGAGATGCAGGCGCAAGGCGTCGATCCGCTGGCCTATGTGGGCAAGCCGGTGCGGGTGACGGGCGTGCTGGCGCTGTACGATGGCCGGCCGCAGATGGAACTGGAGTCGGCCGGCCAGATCAGGGTCATCGTTGGCGACGCTCACCTGGCCGACGGCCTGCCGCCCTTGCTCGACCGCGACCCGGCCCCAACCCAGCCGGTGGATGGCAGACGGGCGCATGTGCTCAATACCCTCTATCAGGATTGGCCGGCCGAGGGTGCGGCGCAGGTAGGGTCGCCCCTCCCCACCCCTGCACCCAGGCAGCCGCCCCTCCCGCCCAAGCAACCAGGCCAAAAAGCGGCGCCCCCGTCGGCCGCGCCCCCGGCCACCAAGAGCCGCACCGGCCAGCCCCCCAAGACAAGCGCGCCGGTGGCTTCGCCGCCCACGGCCACGATTCACAAGCCAAAAGCACAGGTCAGCGACGATTCCGACTGTTTTGTGGCCACCGTCGCCTTTGGTGGCCCTGCCGCTGCCGAGGTGCAGATCTTGCGCCAGTTCCGCGACCGCACCCTCAATCGGCGCCGGGTTGGGCGCGCCTTCATCTCCAGTTACTATCAGCATGGTCCGCGGCTGGCCGCTTTCGTCCAGGCCCGGCCACGGCTCAAGCAGCTTGCGGCGGCGCTGCTCGCGCGCCTGGCAGCCGTCATCGCCGCCCATCAGCGCCAGACACCCGGTAGCATCTAGCCGCGCCCACCCCTCGCGCCTCACGTTTCACTTCTCACGCCTCGCTCCTCAACTTCCCCCCATCCCCATGCCCCGTCTCCTCATCGTTGGACACAAAGGCCAGCTGGGCCGCACCCTGTACAACCTGCCCAGCAAGTACGAACATCTGGGTCTGGACCTGCCCGAATTCGACATGACCGACCCGGCGGCGGCGATGTCGACGCTCGACGACCTGCGCCCCGCCGCCGTCATCAACGCCGCTGCCTACACCAATGTCGACGGCGCCGAGAGCAACCCTGACCTGGCCTATGCCGTCAACGCCCATGCCGTCGGCTATCTGGCCCGCGCCTGCCATCGTCTGGGCATCCCCCTGCTTCACATCTCCACCAACGAAGTCTTCGATGGAAGCGGACAGCGCCCCTATGATGAGTGGGATCAGCCGCACCCGCTCAGCACCTATGCCTGCTCGAAACTGGCGGGCGAGAACGCCGCCCGTTTCTACCATGATCAGGCGCTGATCATCCGCATTGCCTGGCTGTTTGCGCCGGGCGGGGCCAATTTTCCGGCCAAGATCCTGGCCGCCGCCGACAAGATCGACCCGGCCGCGGGCCAAAGCCTGCGCGTGGTCGCTGATGAATTCGGCAACCCCACCTACGCCCCCGACCTGGCCCCCGCCCTCCTGTCCCTGCTCGAACGTTCGGCGCCGCCCGGCCTCTATCACCTGACCAATACCGGGGCCGCCAGCCGTTACGAATTCGCCTGCCAGGTGTTGCAAAGCTGCGGCCGGGGCCAGATTCCCGTCGTCCCCATCGCCCACACCGAGTGGAAACGCCCCAGCCAGCCGCCGCTGCGGGCCGTGCTGGCCAATCGCGCCGCCGCCCGCCTGGGCATCACCCTGCGTCCGTGGCAGGAGGCGGTGAAGGAGTGGGCGCGGGTGCAGTCAACAAGTTGACTTAGTCAACCACATTAGCTAACACGATAGATAGCAATGCCCGCCGCCGCCGTCATCATCGTCAACTGGAACGGCGCCCGCTACCTGCGCCCCTGCCTGGATAGCCTGCGCCGACAGACGCACCCCGATTTCGAGGTCATTGTCGTTGACAACGGCTCGACCGATGGCTCGGTGGAGATGATGCGGGCTGACTATCCCGAAGCGCGGCTCTTGGCGTTGGGCCAGAACTACGGCTTCATCGTTGCTTGCAACGAGGGGGCCAGGCTGACCGAGGCCGAAATCCTGGTGATGCTGAACAACGACACCGAGGCCGAACCCGGCTGGTTGGTTGCCCTCTGCCGGGCGCTGGAAGATAACCCGCAGGCCGGGTCGGCCGCCAGCAAGATGCTGCTCTTCGACCGCCGCGACACCCTGCACAACGCCGGCGACATCCTCGGCCCCGGCCTGATGCCGCAAAACCGCGGGGTGTGGGAAGTCGATCACGGCCAGTACGATGCCCAAACCGATGTGTTCGGGGCCTGCGGCGGCGCGGCTGCCTACCGCCGGGCGCTTTGGCAGCAGTTGGGCGGCTTCGACGAGCGCTTGTTCATGTATCTTGAGGATGTCGATCTGGCCTGGCGGGCCCAGGATGCCGGCTGGACGTGCATCTTTGCGCCGGAGGCGCGCGTCTACCATCATCTCAGCGCCAGCGGCGGCGGGGTGATCGCCAGCTATTACGTGGGCCGCAACACCATCTTGCTCCATCGCTGGCGGCTGACCCGCGATCAGTGGCGGCGACATTGGCGGGCCATCTTGGCCGGGCATGGCAGGGTGGTGTGGGAGGCGCTGCGCGCCTGGCGCGGCGCGTCCGCACGGGCGCGGCTGCGAGGCGTATGCCACGGCCTGCTTGGGATGCAGGGCAAACGGAGATAACCCGTGCTGTGCCTGGGGCATGACGCAAAAACGCAACCAACGTCTTGCGCATCACCGCTCACGTTTCACTGTTCACGCCCCTACATCCTCTGCCACCACACCCGGATGACCGCGTCGCCCGTGTTGTTGTAATACTCCACCCGCACGCTGTGGCTGCCCTCGCTGAGGGGGATATCGACAAACGAGCCGCTTGGCGGCTGGTCGCGCCAGGCATCCAGGACCTTCATATTGTCCACGAAGATGCGCACACCGTCCTTGCTGGTGGCGAAGAAACGATGGTTGCCGCCGCCAAAGCGGAAAGACCCCGTCCACAGCACGCTGAACAGGTCGGCCGGGACGTCTTCGGCTGGGACGCCTGCGCCCCAGTTGAAATCGATGGCGGCGTCGGCGCGGCTGCGGACGGGCGAGCCGCTGAGGTTGGGGTTGTTGTAATAGAGGCCGGTCCAGGGGCCGGGAAGGGCGGGTGGGATGGGCGCGGAGGGATCGCCGCCGCCAGGAATACAGAGCTTCTGGCCGGCCTTGATCACGTAAGGGTCCTTGAGGCCGTTGGCGCGGGTGATGGCCTCGACCGTGGTCCCGTAGCGTTTGGCGATGCTATAGAGGGTGTCGCCCTGCGCCAGGGTGTACCAGGTCCCCTTGCAGATCGACGAACCACCACCGCTGCCCGGAATCCAGAGCTTCTGGCCGGCGCGGATGTAGTTCGGGTTCTTGAGCTGGTTGGCGCGGGTGATGGCCTCGACCGTGGTCCCATAGCGCTTGGCGATGCTGAAGAGGGTGTCGCCTCGCGCGACCGTGTACCAGAAGCCATCGCCATAGGCAGCAGGCGCCGGTTGCTCGGCGGCCGCCATGGCGTAGGCGCTGAGGGGCTGCGCCAATAGGATCAGGAGGGCGGCGGCTGTGGCCAGCAACCGGGCCGGACGAGCGGCAAAAGCGGTGTGGTTGAGCATGGGGATGTGGGGCGCGGCGGGCTTAGCTTCCATCGCCCGGCGTCGATGGAGCGGCGGAACTGGCTTTCTCGGCGGGGCCGAGGTGGAGGATGCTCGTTCGCACCTCGGCCCAAAGTGCGTGATAGGCCCCGGCTGCCGCCGAGCGCTGGGCAAAGACCGGCGTTGGCTGGCGATTGACGCCCATCTGCTCGATCTCGGTAGCGTAGGGGATGCTGCTCTTGAGGATGCGTTCGTTCGCGGCGGCGGGCTGGGCGCACAGTTGGCGGTGTAGTTTCTTGCGCCGATCCACCATCGACCAGAAGGCAAAAACTCGCTCCGGCGCGTCGTTGCTTGCGGCCAGGAAGTCTAGCATCTGCCTGTAGGCCAGGAGCGAGAGGGTGGTGGGAATCAGCGGCGTCAGCAGGTAGTCGGCGGCGTCGAAGATGGCTTCGGCCAAGATGTTGATCGTGGGTGGACAATCGACAATGAGCAGATCGTAGGTTTTGGCCAGCGGTTTCAGCGCCTTTGCCAGTTGGCGGCGAGGCTGCTTGAGGCCGTCGAAGACGATGTCCAGGTTGCGGTGGGTGAAATCGGCCGGCAACAGATCGAGATTAGGATAGTCGGTCGCCTTGATGCTGGCTTCGATCGCCTTCCCGGCTTTGGCAAGGCCGCGCGCCTGACGCTGGAGCCTGGGCTTGGCCCGCAGATAGTAGGTGGTCGCGCCCTGCGGGTCGAGGTCGCAGATCAGGGTCGTCGCGCCGCCCAGGGCCGACAGATAGGCCAGGTTGACGGCTGCGGCTGTTTTGCCGACGCCACCTTTGTTGCTATAAAGAGCCAGAGTCGTCATGCGGCAGCCATCCTTTGCGCGCTTGGTCTCATTCGCGTGGCGCCGGTCGGGCGCGGTACGGGCGGCGGTGATGAGGCTGAACAGTCGGCGGTCTCAATCGCCCAGCGTTGCCACCAGCAGAGCCTTGACCGTGTGCAGCCGGTTTTCGGCCTGGTCGAAGACGATGGCGTGCGGCGACTCGAATACTTCTTCTGTCACCTCCAGGCCATCCAGTCCTGTCTTCTGATAGATTTCCTCGCCGATTTTGGTCTCGCGATTGTGGAAGGCCGGCAGGCAGTGCATGAACTTGACGTTTGGGTTGCCGGTCTTGGCGATCGCCGCCAGGTTGACCTGGTAGGGCAAGAGCAGTTTGATCCGCTCGTCCCAGACTTCCTTCGGCTCGCCCATCGAGACCCAAACATCCGTGTGCACGAAGTCGACGCCCTCGACGCCCTCGGCCACGCTCTCGGTCACGGTCAGGCGGGCGCCGGTGGCGGAGGCGATGCCACGGCACGTCTCGATCAGTTCCGCTGCCGGCCACAGGCTCTGCGGCGCGCAGATGCGCACATCGGCGCCCATCTTGCAGCCCATCACCATCAGCGAGTTGCCCATATTGAAGCGGGCATCGCCCAGATAGCAGTAGGCGATCTTGGCCATGGGCTTGTCGCTGTGCTCGCTCATGGTCAAGAAGTCGGCCAGCATCTGCGTGGGGTGGAATTGGTCGGTCAGGCCGTTCCACACCGGCACACCGGCGTAGCGGGCCAGGATTTCCACGGTTTCCTGCGCGAAACCGCGATATTCGATGCCGTCGAACATCCGGCCCAAGACGCGCGCCGTGTCTTTGATCGATTCCTTGTGCCCGATCTGCGAGCCTTCAGGCCCCAGGTAGGTGACATGGGCGCCCTGATCGTAGGCCGCCGCCTCGAAAGCGCACCGGGTGCGCGTGGAAGTCTTCTCGAAAATGAGGGCGATGTTCTTGCCCCTCAACCGCTGCTGCTCGAAGCCGCCGTACTTGGCCGTTTTGAGATCGGCCGACAGTTTGAGCAAGAATTTCAGTTCTTCGGGGCTGAAATCCAGTTCTTTGACAAAGCTGCGATGGCGTAGATTGATGGGCATTTGCAGGTCTCCTCGTAATGATGATCAAGTATTTTGCACTGCTGGCGGCGTTTTGCGCAATATGCCGGTCAAGCGGGAGACGGCGGCGCGCTATGGCCGCCGAGGGCGGATAGTCTTCTGGTCGAACGGTAGAGGCGCGTGTATACTGTCGCCGCCATGAATCATCACACTTTTACCACCACCTCGGCCGGGCTGAACCGGCAGCACCCCGCCTTGCGTTTGTTCGAGAAGGCCAAACGACTCGGCGTCTGGAACCCATCGGACCTCGCTTTTGGACAGGACGCCCGCGATTGGCAGCGCCTGGCCGCGGACGAGCGCGACATCCTCTTGCGTCTGACGTCGCTGTTCGTAGCCGGCGAGGAGGCGGTGACGCTGGATTTGTTGCCGCTGATGCGGGTGATCGCCAATGAAGGCCGGGTGGAAGAGGCGATGTACCTGACCACGTTCTTGTGGGAGGAGGCCAAGCACACCGACTTCTTCGACCGCTTTCTGCGCGAGGTCGCCGGGGTCTCGGCTTCCGATCTCGGGCGCTATCATACAGCCAATTACCGCGCCATCGTCTATCAGGCGCTCCCGGCTGCACTTGGCCGGCTGGACGCCGACCCATCGCCGGCCGCCCAGGCGGCGGCCTCGATCACCTACAACATGATCGTCGAGGGGGTGCTGGCCGAAACCGGCTATCACGCCTATTTCACCGTGCTCGACCAAGAAGCCATCCTGCCCGGCCAGCGCCGGGGTGTGGCCTACCTGAAGCAAGATGAGTCGCGGCACATCGCCTACGGCGTGTTCTTGCTGGCGCGGCTGCTGGCCGAGGATGGCCGGCTGTGGGAGGTCGTCGAGACGACGATGAACGAGCTGCTCATCCCGGCCCTGGGGGTGGTCACCGACGCCTTCGATGCTTACGACCCCGTCCCCTTTGGTCTGAGCGAGGCTATCTTCATCGACTACGCCACGGCGCAGTTCGAGAAGCGCGTGCAGCGATTGGAGAAGGCGCGCGGGTTGGCGTTGCGAGATGTCGTGGCGATGGCGCAGGGTTTCATCGAGCAGGATGACGCCTGAGCCGGCATGGTGCGCCCAGTCGATCAGGGCGGCTTCTGCGCCTCGTTGCGCCTGGCATTGCCTTCGTTGCGCGCCTGCCAGAGCGCAAGGATAAGACCGGCGCCGATCATGATCGCGACCAGATAGAGCTGGTCGTGCAGGGCGGCGACGATGGCTGCCGGGGCGGCCGCAGTCACATCGACCGGCGCCTGGGCATGAACGGCGAGACGGCCGGCGAAGAAGGCGCCCAGGAGGGCGATGCCCACCAGCTGGCCCAGCGTGCGCGTCATGCTGAGGATGCCGGAGGCCACGCCCAGGCGGCTGCGCGGGGCGGCGCTCATGATCGCGGTGTTGTTGGGGCTTTGGAACACGCCCATGCCCATGCCAACCGGCGCCAGCAACAAGACGAAGTGCAACGGTGTGCTGGCGACGCCCAGCCGGGTGAGTAAGAGATAGCCGGTCATGATCAGCGCCAATCCCACCAGGCTGACCGGCCGCGTGCCCAGGCGATCGGAGAGGCTGCCGGCGATTGGCCCCAGGATGCTGAGGACGACGGGCACCACCGCCATCAACAGCCCGACCGAACGTTGCTCAAGGCCCATGACCAATTGGAGATAGAACGGCAACAGCAGGACGACGCCGGAGATGGCGATGAAGGTGAAAGAACCGGTGAGAAGGTTGAGGCTGAAGACCCGGTTTCGGAACAAGGTCAGGTCGATCATCGGCTGAGGGGAACGCCGCTCGACGGCAAGGAAGGCGACGAGACCGGCCACGAAGAGGGTCAGCAATCCCAATACCGGCCACGAGCGCAGGCCCTGGGATTGCGTCAAGCTCATGGCCAGGGCGAACGACAGGAGAGCGCAGCCGATGAGCAAGGCGCCGGCGAAATCAAAGCGTTCGGCGCGCTGGCTGGGGCGCAGCGGCGGCACAAAGGCCAACACCAGCGCCAGCGAGATCAGGCCGATGGGCAGGTTGACGAAGAAGATCCAACGCCAGTTGAGGGTGTGCAGGATCAACCCGCCCAGGGCGGGGCCGGCGGCGATGCCGATGGAGATGATGCCGCCAGCGATGCCAATGGCTTTGCCCCGCTGGTGCGCCGGCCAGGTTTCGGTGATGATGGCCACCCCCAGGGCCAGGCTCATGGCGGCGCCCAGGGATTGCAGGAAACGAAAGGCGATCAGCCAGTAGACCGAGCCGGCCAGCCCGCACAGCATCGAGCCAAGCACAAAAATGACCAGACCGAGGGTGAAGACGCGTTTCTTGCCGATCATGTCGCCCAAGCGCCCCATGCTGAGCATGGTCATGGTCAGCCCCACAAGGAAGGCCAGGGCAAGCCATTGGATGGTGCGGAAGTTCGTGTTCAGTTCCACCACCAGGCTGGGCATGGCGACGTTGACGATGCTGCCGTCGATGGCGCCCATGAACAGGGTCAGGCCCACGGCGATGAGGATCAGCCAGCGGCGGGGGTGGTGGTCGTCGGGGGTAGGGGCGGTGTGGGTCATGGCAGGATCATAGCTGATAGCGATGGCCGGCCCAAACACCCGCTGCGGAGCGCGCGGCCCTGGGATGGCGGCCGGGAAGCAAGGGCCGAGGTGGGCGGGGTCGAACGCACTATGCTATACTGTGGCTCTGTGAAAGTATGCACATGCCGAATCTCGTCCCGAGAGCGGCGGTGAATCATCCCATCATGCCTTTACTGTGAGCATCCGTATGCGGTTGCGCCCCTCGTCTTGGCACTGTCATGGACATTCTCGAATCCCGGATTCTTCGTCATGACGCCGGCTACCTGGCCAATGCCGAGCATCATCGCCGGCTGGCCGCAGAACTGGCTGGCCGGTTGGCCGAGGTCCGCAAAGGCGGGGCGCCGCTCGCGCACGAGCGCCATCGCCAGCAGGGCAAGCTCTTTGTGCGTGAGCGCATCGATCACCTGCTTGACCCCGGCAGCCCCTTCCTCGAGCTGTCGCCGCTGGCGGCCTGGGATCTTTACGAGGGCGAAGCGCCGAGCGCGGGCATCGTCACTGGCGTGGGGCGGATTTCGGGCCGGGAGTGCCTGATCGTCGCCAACGACGCCACCGTGAAGGGCGGGACGTACTATCCGCTGACGGTGAAGAAGCACTTGCGCGCCCAACAGGTCGGCCAGGAGAATCGGCTGCCGTGCATCTATTTGGTCGATTCGGGCGGCGCTTTCCTGCCCATGCAGGATGAGGTCTTCCCGGATGTGGATGATTTCGGGCGCATCTTCTACAACCAGGCCCGGATGAGCGCCCTGGGCATCCCCCAGATCGCCTGCGTGATGGGTTCGTGTACGGCGGGCGGGGCTTATGTCCCGGCCATGAGCGACGAGGCCATCATCGTCCGCGGAGCGGGCACGATTTTCTTGGGCGGGCCGCCGCTGGTGAAGGCGGCCACCGGCGAGGAGGTGTCGGCTGAGGAGTTGGGCGGGGCAGATGTGCATACACGGCTTTCGGGTGTGGCCGACCATTTCGCCATCGATGACGACGACGCCCTGCAGCAGGCGCGGGCCATCGTCGCCAGCCTCAACACGGTCAAGCGCGCCGAGGCAGACTTGGCGCCAGCCGAAGACCCGCTCTACGACCCCGAAGAACTGTACGGCATCCTCCCGCGCAGTTTCCGCGAGAGCTACGATGTGCGCGAGGTCATCGCCCGGCTGGTGGATGGCAGCCGGTTCCGCGAGTTCAAAGCCCGCTACGGGACAACGCTCATCACTGGCTTTGCCCGCATCCATGGTTATCCGCTGGGCATCGTCGCCAACAACGGCATTCTTTTCAGCGAGTCGGCGCTCAAAGGCGCCCACTTTGTCGAGTTGTGCGCCGCCAGGATGATACCGCTGTTGTTTCTGCAAAATGTCACCGGCTTCATGGTGGGGAAGCAGTATGAAGTGGGGGGCATCGCCAAAGATGGGGCGAAGATGGTGCATGCGGTTGCCAACGCCGCCGTGCCCAAACTGACGGTGATCATCGGCGGCTCATTCGGGGCCGGCAATTACGGCATGTGTGGCCGGGCCTATGGTCCGCGCTTTTTGTGGATGTGGCCGAACGCCCGCATCAGCGTGATGGGCGGCGAGCAGGCTGCCAATGTGCTGGCAACGGTCAAACAAGAGCAGTTGACGCGGCGAGGGCAGCCGCCGATGAGCGATGACGACCTGGCCGAGTTCAAACAACCGACCTTGGAGAAGTATGAGCGCGAGGGCAACCCCTATTACTCGACCGCCCGGCTGTGGGACGACGGCATCCTGCTCCCACCCGAGACCCGCCGCGTGCTGAGCCTGGCGCTCTCGCTCTGTTACCATGCTCCTATCGAGCGGACGAGCTTCGGTGTGTTCAGGATGTGAGCGCGTCTGCCAGGATGCGCCTCCTCTCTGGCGGCCTCACCTCGGCCCAGGCCCCTGGCCGCTCCCGCCCGGATATTCTGCCCGCCAGTCCTCGCCCGTGTCTGGCGCGGCGGGCAGGGTGGGCGAATTCGTGCGGGGGTAGTGGTAGGCCCGGGTCTGGTCTTCGTCTTTGTAGATGTACCAGGTGCAAGGGGCGTGCGGGTCGAGAACGTGGTCGAGAGGGCGCAACAGGCGGCCCCCCCGTTGACGCGCCGGCAGCCACTCCATGGCGATGGCGCAGTGCGCGCAATACCAGTGCACGCCCGTCTTCTGCCAGGTCCAATCGTGCGGCTCATGATTGACGCCGTGCTCTCCGGCCGGGTGCAGGGGCCGGCCGGTCTCGGGGTCGCCCCGGCGCAGCACGCCGCCGCTGCCGCACAAGTCCATCACCATGGTCAGGCGGTCGCCGTCGTCGCGCAGGCTCATGTCCCCGCGCCGCCGCTCGCCGCTGAAGTGCCCGCCGCGCATCCCCTCGACGGTCAGGGCCAGGCGTTCGTGCGGGGTCAGCTTCAGCCAGTTTTCGTAACGGTCGCCCCAGATGCTTTGGTGGGTTTCCAGGATGGATGCGAGCACAGCCTCTTCGCCCCAGCTTTCGGCGATGAAGGTCAGCAAGTTCTGCACCCAGGCCACCAGCACATCGTGTGGATTCTTGAACTCCAGCCGCATTTGGTCGAGGAGAGAAATGGCCTCGCCGGCGGCGTTGCCTTCATGAGGTGAAGGTTGTGCGAGAACGGCCTCCGGACCGTCAGTCTTCAGGCGGCGAATCGCCGCCTTGCAGCGCTCGCGCAGCGCTTCGCCTAGCGGATAGGTACGCCAGGTGTCCAGCAGGGCAACGGACAGCTCGCCGGCGTTGTCGGACGGGCCGCCGCGAGCAATGATGTAGCGCGTGATATCGGTCAGCCAGGTGCGCATGATGGTGTGCATGATGCGCATCTCCTGGTGGAAGTAGTCCACCAGCGCAATGGCCTCCTCGGCCCGGCTGGCTCGGATCGCTTCCTCGGCTAACGTCTGTGTCGAAACCCCCAGCGTGTCCAGGTCATCCACGCGCAAGGTGCGGTCCAAGACCGCATTATGTTCCAGTCTCAGCATACTTACCAGCCGTGAAGTTCTACGAGTTCCTCTGGGTTCCTCCAGTTCCTGCCAGCTCACTATCTAGCCGATCTCCTCGCGCACCATCCGCGCCGCCTTCACCATCGCCCGCATCTTCTCGTTGGCCAGGAAGCGCGGGGTCTGGCTGAAGCCGCAATCGGGCGCGACCCAGAGCTTGTCGGCCGCGCAATAGCGCAGGCAGGTTCGGATGCGGTCGGCCACGACTTCGACCGGCTCCAGGCTGCGGCCCTTGACATCGATCACGCCGGCGCACAGGATCTTGTCCCCGCCGTATTTCTCCCACAGCTCGACCTCGTAAAGATTGCGGCTGGCGAACTCGATGTGCAACACATCCACGTTCAAGTTCTTGAAATGCGGGGCGAAGGCGGCGAAGCTGCGATGCGAGGTGGCGGGCCGGCCCCGGAAGTTGCCGAAGCAGAGGTGGAAGCCGATGGTGGCCTCCACGCCCTCCACGCAGGCGTTGAAGATCTCCACCATCTCCTCCGGCCCACCCTCGGCGATCCAATAGGCCGGCTCGTCGAATTGCACGTGCGTGCAGCCGGCCGCCACCACATCCTTCAATTCTTTGTTGATGAACGGCACGAGCGCCCAGGCGATCTCGGTCTTGTTCTTGTACACCGAGCCGGGGTCGATGCGAAAGGCCTGGGTGACGGGGCTTTGGATGGGCGAGATCAGCGGTTTGGTGGTCAGCGAGCGGGCATAGCGGAATTCCTCGGCGTGGCCGTAGCCGTCGGGCACGGTCAGCGGGGCCACGGCCCGGAAGGCGTCGAGCTGGTCGGGGCCGGGATAGCCCAATTTGCGAGCGAATTCCTGCGGCTCCAGCCCGTGCACCTTGCCGTGAAAATGCCAGGTGAAGTCGGCCCGCTGCATCTCTCCGTCCGAGATGATATCTACCCCGGCCTGTTCCATGTCGAGGATGGCCAGGCGGGTGGCGTCTTTGAGGGCTTCGTCGATATCATACGGCCCCATTTTGCCGGCGGCGACGGCGTCGCGCACGACCCAGATCCAGCCCGGCACGCCGTGGCTGCCGATGACCTGGGTTGGGAGGAGGGGGAGTTCGCCGGGTTGGTAGGCTAACATGTTGGTGTCCTTGTGTGAAACGCCGGTTGTTGGCGAGGGTGTGTCGCTTGAATGGGAGTGACGCCGTTGCAGTGCGATGGCCGCTGTCGCACCGCAACGGCGCTGGCCCGGTCAGGAGACCGGCTAAAGCAACCAAGCAACTACTATCTGAGATAGCGGTCCTCGTAGATGGTCAGCGCCTGGTCCACGATGTCCACCATCTGCCCGATCTCGTCGTGCGTGATAGTCAGCGGCGGCGCCAGGAACAGTACATTGCCGGGATGTAATGTGAGTGAGATCAGGCCCAGGTCACGGCAGATGGTGCGCAGCCGGTAGCCGGCCAGTCGCGGTTCGCCGGGAAGCTGCCTGGTTGCCTGATCATGAACGATCTCCAGGCCTGCCAGCAGGCCCAACCCGCGACCGTCACCGAAGGTCGGATGGGAACTGAGCGCGCGCAGGCCGTGCAGCAGTTGCTCGCCTTTCTCGGCGGCGAGGCCCGGCAAGTCCTCGCGCAGGATCAGGTCGATGTTGGCCAGGGCCACTGCACAGGCTACCGGGTGGCCGCCGTAGGTCTGGCCGTGAGAGAACGTGCCCTGGGGATGGCCTTGGAAGGCATCGGCCACCTCCTCGGAGGCAATGGCCGCGCCGATGGGCATGTAGCCGCTGCTCAGCCCCTTGGAGACCGTCATGATGTCGGGGGCGATGCCCCAGTGCTCCGAGGCGAACATCCTGCCTGTGCGCCCGAACCCGGTGATGATCTCGTCGACGATAAACAACAGGCCGTAGCGGTCGCACAGCGATCGCACCTGCTGCATGTAACCGTCGGGCGGGATGGAGACCGCGCTGGCCGTGGCGCAGGGGTCCATAATGATGGCTGCGATCGTCTCTGGGCCTTCGCTCACAATCACCTGCTCCAGGTCGTTTACGCAAGCCAGCGTGCAGGCTGCTTCATGGCTGCAGTGACGACAGCGGTAGTGATACGGCGCAGGTGAAAGCCGGCCAAAGGGCGGCAGCGGGTCGTACAGGTGGATGCGCGTGCCGAAGTACTCGCCGTCCACCGCCATCGCGCCGAAGGTGCAGCCGTGGTAGGCGCCCTCACGCGTGATAACTTTGTAGCGACTCGACTCGCCGCGCAAGACATGATACTGCTTGGCGATCTTGATGGCCGTCTCCACAGCCTCGCTGCCGCCGGGCGTGTAGTGGACGCGGGTGAGGTTGCCCGGCGCAATCTGGGCCAGGCGCGCGGCTAGCTCGATGGCTGGCGGCGAGGCGTAGCGGAAGACATCCAGGAACTCCAGTTGCTGCATCTGCCGGTAGGCCACGTCGGCCAGCTCAGGGCGGATGTGGCCGGCGACACAGGCTTCCAGCGCCGACACGCCGTCGAGGTAGCGCTTGCCGTCGCTGTCTACCATCCATGTGCCGTCGGCTGCGACCAAGACCGGCGGGCCGCCGTCGGCTTCGAACGGCGTTGGCGGTTGGTAGGCCATCCAGAGATGGTCGAGGGCAAGGGCTTTCAGCCGTTCGGTGTCGTACATGAGCTTCTCCTGGAACCGTGAAACGTGGTGTGCGAAAGTTGGCCGGGTGCGCTATGGCGAGCGTCAGTTCATCTCATAGCCGCCATCGACGTTGATGGCCTGTCCGGTGATGTAGTCGGCATCGGCGGAGCAGAGGAAGGCGACGGCGCCGGCCAAATCTTCGGGCGTGGCCGCGCGCTTGAGCGGCACCGTGTTGATGAAAGCATTCATCGCCTCGCCCGGCCTGGCCCCGAACAGGTCGGCCCGGTCTTTGTCGATGCTGTCCCACATCGGCGTGGGCACGATGCCAGGGCAGACGGCGTTGACGTTGATGCGATAGGGCGCCAGGGCCAGCGCCGCTGACTGGGTGAGGCTGATGATGGCGGCTTTGGTGGCGGCGTAATGCGTCGACAGCGGCCGCCCCCGCCGCCCGGCGATGGACGAAAAGTTGACGATCTTGCCATAGCATGGCTCTAGCCTCGTAGGAACGACTTCAGTCGGTCCCTTGCCCAGTTGCTGACTCAACAGATCGGCCAGACCACCGCCGCTCCCAAGCGCCTCCGGCAGCTGCCGGATCATCTGTTGCGCCACCGCCTGCAGGCAGAAGAACGTGCCGCGCAGGTTGATGTCCACCACCCGATCCCAGTCGGCCTCGGTGAGGTCGAGCATGGGTTTGGTCTGCACAATGCCGGCGTTGTTGATCAGGATGTCGATGCGGCCAAACTCGGCGACGACAGCGTCCACCATCCCCCGCACTGCCGCCACATCGCTGATGTCCACGCGATGGGCCAGCGCCCGCCCGCCCGCCGCCGCGATCTCGCCGGCGACGGCGGCGGCGGTGTCAGGATTGTACTCGGCCACAACCACGCCTGCGCCTTCTCGGCCCAGCCGCAAAGCCACACCCCGGCCAATGCCCTGTCCCGCGCCGGTGACGATGGCGATCTTGTTTGCGAAGCGTTGTTCCATAATGGGTTGCCCTTGCTGATAGAGTAGACCAGGAAACCAGGAAACCGGTCGACCAGGAGAAACGATTTCCGGGTTACCGGCCTACAGGCTTACCGGTCTACCGCCGGCTCCAATCCGACACTGCCGGCAGTTCATCCAGCCGCACCGAGCGGTGCTCGGCAGCAGAGATGTAGCAGGCTTCGACGATGCGCAAGGTATTCAGGTTGTCGGCGGCGTCGGTTTCGGGGGCGCCGTCTTCCTGGATGGCCTGCATCAGCGAGGCGGTGGGGCCAATGAAGGCATCGGGGATCCACTTGCCCTCCAGCTTGGCCTCGAAGCGCTTGTCCCTGTAGAAACGCTTGCTGCTCCATTCCAACGTGTCTTCGCGGCCATGCGGATAGTTGTACATGGCGCCCAGGGTGCCGGTGATGTGGCCGTCGGTGCCGATGATGCGGAAGATGGCGAAATAGTCGTCCGATTGGTTGTAATGGTTGTCGGCGATGAAGACTTGCAGCTCGTTGTTCAGCATCGCTTCGCCGTAGTCGAGGATGGTGATGGTCTTGGTCTCGCCGATCATCGTCCCTTGCAATGGATTGCGGGCATGGCGGCTTGTGACCCACACGGGGTCGCCAAAGAGCGAGCGCATGGCGTCGATGTAGTGGATCGAGTGGTATTGCACCTCCAGCCGGGGCGAGACATAGAGCCAATCCCACATGTTCCAGGGTGTGTTGACGCTCACCTGGATGGAGGCGTCGACCGCCTGGCCGATCCAGCCCTTTCTGATCAGGTCTTTGGCGGCGCGGATACCCTGGCCCCAGCGCAATTGCTGGTTCACGGCCACCTTCACCCCCCTGGCTTGGGCATGCTCGACGATGCCGGCGGCTTCGGGCAGGGTCAGCGCCAGCGGCTTCTGGCAGAGCAGATGCTTGCCCGCCTCGATGCAGGCGTGGGCGATGGCGGGCTGGAATTTGGGCGGCACCGAGATCTCGACGATGTCCACGTCGGGGTCGGCAGCCAGCTCCTCGACCGAATCGTAAACATGCGGGATCTGAAATTCCTGCGCCACGATCTCGGCGGTGGGGCGCTGCTTGTCATAGGCGGCGACCACGCGCAGCTTGTGCTTGCGATACGACGGCATGGCCGCGTATTGCACGATGCCGCCGCAGCCAACCAAACCGATGCCGTAATCGATCTTGGGCGGCAGCACGGGTTTGTAGTTCAGTTCGAGGACGGGATCGACCATGATTTTCCTCCTGCAATGCGGGCGACGGCAGAACAGACGATGGACAGTAGACTGTGGCCGATGGCATCTTTTCGCAACGCGCTCATCGTCCGTCGCCCATCGTCTATCGTCCTTTCACGCGACCAGGCGACGAACGGCATCGAGAATGTGCTTTGTCCCCGGCAACGCCTCATCTTCCAGCGGCTTGGAGTAGGGGATGGGGATGTCGAGAGCGCCGACGCGCTCGATGGGGGCATCCAGGAAATCGAAGGCGTGCTCCTGCACCAGGGCGGCGATCTCGGCCCCCAGGCCCAGGGTGCGGTGTGCTTCGTGGGCGATCACCAGCCGATTGGTCTTGCGCACCGAGGCCAGGATGGTATCGAGGTCGAGCGGGGCGGCAGTGCGCAGGTCGATGACCTCGACCTCGACGCCCTCCGTCGCCGCCTGCTCCGCC
Organism: uncultured Caldilineales bacterium; assembly: GCA_964460135.1. Classification (GTDB taxonomy): domain Bacteria; phylum Chloroflexota; class Anaerolineae; order J102; family J102; genus SSF26. The sequence goes on from CAYWPZ010000051.1 coordinate 20,276, forward strand.
GCTTCCAATGCAAACAGCAGCGTACGCGAGTAGCTGACCAGGGTGACATCATCGCCGGGGCGTTTGATTGCGGCCTTGCCGAAGGGGAGGGTGTACTCTTCGACCGGGACGGGGCCTTTGGTGTTGTAGAGCAGCTTGTGTTCGATGAACACAACCGGGTTGGGGTCGCGAAAAGCGGCCTTGAGCAGACCTTTGGCGTCGTAAGGGGTTGCCGGAATCGCCACCTTGAGGCCGGGGATGTGGGTGAAGATCGTTTCCAGGCTTTGCGAATGCTGGGCGGCGTTGCCCCGGCCCCCGCCCTGCTGCGTGCGGATCAACAGCGGCACGCTGGCGCGGCCACCCGACATGTAGCGCATCTTGGCGGCTTGATTGAAGATCTGGTCGGACGCCACCCAGGCAAAGTCCATGAACATTAATTCAGCCATGGGGTGTTTGCCGGTCATGGCCAGGCCGATGGCGGCGCCGATGAACCCGGCCTCGGAGATGGGCGTCTCGATCACGCGCTCTGGCCCGAACCTGGCCAGCAGCCCCTCGGTGACCTTGAACACGCCGCCGTAGACGCCGATGTCTTCGCCGAGCAGGAGGATGTTGGGGTTGCGCTCCATCTCTTCGCTGATGGCCTCGCGCAGGGCCTGGGAATAGGTTATTTCACGCATCAAGTTGGGTTCCATGCAAATGGGGCGAAGTTTGACGAAGGACGAAGGACGGTAGACGGAGAAGGCCCTTCGTCCTTCGTCCCTCGTCCTTACAGCTGCACACGATAAAACGCTTCGGCTGTACGATGGTTGATTTGTTCCTGTTCTGCGGGCGAGCGCTCGGCCACCAGCTGCTTGTAGATGCTGAAGGCTTTGCCATAGCCGCCCGCCAGCACCGAGACCGGCCAATCGCCGCCCAACATGCAGCGCCCGGCCCCGAACAGGTCGATGGCCCAATGCACCAGCTCGCGCACGCTGGCGGCCGTCCAGCCTTCCCAATCGCCGCTGGCCGTGCCCAGGCCGGAAATCTTGGCGAAGACGTTCGGATTCTGGGCGGCGATGCGCATGTCCTCGCCCCACTGTCCCGGCTCGCCGGCCTGGAACGGCGGCTGCGCCAGGTGGTCGATGACCATTTTCAGGTGCGGGATTTTTTCGCCGAGCACAGGGAGGCATTCCATGTGGTCGTGCTTGGTCGCCACCACGTCGAAGGTCAGTCCAGCGTCAGCCAGCAAGCCAAGACTCTCGTAGATCGGCCCTTGCATGAGCCAATGCGGGTTCGGCTCCTCGTGGATGAGATGGCGCATGCCCCTGAAATACGGGTTCTGCCGGAAGCGGGCGATGGCTTTGCCGGTGGCTTCGGGGTCCAGCAGCGGCATCCAACCGACGACGCCGATCATCCAGGGAAAGATATCGGCCTGGTCGAGCATGTACACGGTGTCCTCGAAGCTGTTGGCCGACTGCACCATGACGGTGGCGGCCACGCCCGCCTCGCCCAGTTGCGGCTCCAGCTCGGCGGGCAGGTAGGTGCGGTAGAGGGGGCCATAGGCCGGGATCAGCCAGGGGTATTCGACCTTGCTCAGGTCCCAGAGGTGTTGGTGGCAGTCGATGATGGGCATAGAGAACTCCTTCCGGGGAGAGGAAACAATCAACAATCAACAATCAACAATCAACAATCAACAATCAACAATCAACAATCAACAA
>CAYWPZ010000052.1:0-21900 GCA_964460135.1 uncultured Caldilineales bacterium
GGGGGCTTGACCTGAGCCTGCGGGTAGGCATCAACACCGGTCTGGTGGTGGTAGGCGAAGTGGGCTCGGATCTGCGCCTGGAGTACACGGCCCTGGGCGACGCCATCAACCTGGCCGCCCGTATGGAGCAGAGCGCAGCGCCCGGGTCGGTGCAGATTGCCGAAGACACTTATCGGTTGGTGGCGCCGCTGTTCGAGATCGAGGCCCTAGGTGGGTTGGCGATCAAAGGCAAGCGGGAGCCGGTGCTGGCCTATCGCGTGGTAGGCCGCAAGGCCGCGCCGGGCCGATTGCGCGGGCTGGGCGGGCTGCACTCGCCGCTTGTGGGCCGACAGACAGAGGTGGAGGCAGTCCAACGGGCGCTCGCTGGCCTGCAAAGCGGTCGGGGTCGCTTGCTTTGCGTCATTGGCGAGGCCGGCCTGGGCAAAAGCCGGCTGATGGCCGAAGCGCGAGAGCGCTGGTCAGGGCGTTGGAGTGAGAGCGTTGGGCTTTCTTTCGAGACCAACCACCCCTATTTCCAGTTTCAGCACCACCTGCGGGCGCTGGCCGGACTGACGGCCAATGACCCGCCGCAGGTCGTGCGCGAGGCCATTGCCAGACTCTCCGCCGATCTGCCGGCTGAGACGCGCGAGTTGGCCGAGTCCAGCCTGATCCGGCTACTGGCGGCGGAAGGCAAGGCAGGGCCGGCCGGGAGCGACCCGGTCGATGGCGATGGCGAAGCGTTCAAGCGCCAGCTTTTCGCTGCAGTGGCGGCCATTTGGCAAGCGCAGGCCGCATCCGGTCCCTGGGTGTGCGTCTTCGACGATCTGCATTGGGCCGACGCCGCCTCGGTGGAAATCGTGATCCATCTGTTGCCCCTGCTGGAAAGCCAGCCCATTCTCTTTCTGTGCCTCTTCCGACCCGAGCGCACCGCTCCCGGCTGGCGTTTGTACGATATAGCCAAAACCAACGCTCCGCAGCATTCGACCCTGCTCGAGCTCCGCCCGCTGGATCAAGCCGACATCCAGGCCCTGGTGGACCAACTGCTGTCCGCGAACGCCCTGCCGCCCGAACTGCACCGGCTCATCGAGCAGAAGGCCGACGGCAATCCCTTCTTCGTCGAAGAAATGATCCGGACGCTCATCGATGAAGGCTTGATCGTGCAAAGGACAGGCAGCGAGGGCTGGAGATTGCGGGAGGGGGCCGATCTCAGCCAGATCGATATGCCCGAGAATCTGCAAACCCTGCTCACGGCTCGCATCGACCGCCTGGAAGAACAGACACGGCAGACGCTGCAACTGGCGGCCGTCATCGGCCGGCGCTTCTACCGCCGCATACTCGCCCTGATCAGCGAGATGGCGGCTGAGCTGGACCGGCAGCTCGACGCCCTGGAGCGCGCCGAGCTGATCCTTGAGGCCGGGCGCATCCCCGAACTGGAATATCTCTTTCGTCATTCGCTCACCCAAGAGGCCGCCTACAACACCATCTTGCTCCGCCGGCGGCGCGAGTTCCACCGGCGCGTGGGCCAGGCCATCGAGCAAGGCTTTGGCGACCGGCTGGAGGAATTCTGGCCATTGCTGGCGCACCACTACTATCAGGCCGTCTCCGGCCCGGCCAGCGGCGGCGACGCCACGAGTAGTGAGCGCGCCCTGCACTACAGCACCCTGGCCGGCGACGCCGCCTTTCGGCTCTTTGCTGTGCCTGCGGCGCTGGCGCATTACCAGGTTGCGCTCGAATTGGCCCGAAAGGGCCAGGAGCTGCCATCGGGCCAGCTTGCACATCTGTACGCGCGCGCCGGCCGCTGCCTGGAACTGCAGTCGGACTACGCCGGAGCCGACGATCTGTATCAGGAAATGGAAAGAGTTGCCCTGGCCCGCCGCGACCTTGCGCTCGAAATGGCGGCTGTCATGGCCCGCGCCGTCGCTCTGGCCGTACCCACGCCCCAGCAGAACCCGGAAACCGCCCGCATCCTGGCCAACCGCGCCCTCGCTCTTGCCCGGCAGGTGGGAGACCGCGCGATCGAAGCCCGCAGCTTATGGACGCACATGCTCTTGCACATGTATGGCGGCGATATGCCTGGCGGCATCCCCTTTGGTGAGCAAGCGGTACAACTCGCCCGCGAGTTTGCTCTGCATGCCCAGCTCGCCTCGGCCTTGCAGGATTTGGCCCTGGCCTATGCCGGTTCCGGCCGCATCGAGGATGCGGCTGCCGCCCTGGCCGAAGCGCAGCCGATCTGGGCTGAGCTGGGCAACGTGCCCATGCAAGCCGAAAACCTGGCCAATACGGCCTACCTGCACCTTCTCAAAGGCGAATTCGGGGCCAGCGCACAGCACGCCGCTGATGCCTACACCATGAGTCGTCGCATCGACAACGGTTGGGGTCAGGTCAACAGCCGGGCGTTTGTCGCCCTCACCTATCTGGAGGTCGGCGAGATCGACCAGGCCCTCGACATCCTCAACACCACGCTGCCCCTGGCCCAGAAGGTGGGGCATCCCGCCTCCATTCTGCACCAGGTTCAGCTTGCCCTGCTTTACGATCGGATGGGGGCGAGCGAGCGAGGGCTGGCCCTCCTTGCCGACCTGCTGGCTTCGCCCGTCGTCTTTGCGCCCTTCCGTCCCTACGCACTGGCCGCAGTGGCCGAACTCCGCCTCCATGCGGGCGATTTCGTGGGAGCTGAAGCAGCGCTGGCCGAAGCCTTCCAGCTCGGCGTCACGGGCACGCTGCTGCTGATCGAGTTCACCGCCCAAACCGTGGCCGTGAAGATGGCGTTGGGGCGAGGCGACAACGCTCAGGCGCTGCGTTTGGCAGACGACATGATCGCCCGTCTGCAGACATCGGGCGCTGCTTACTTCTTGCCCACAGTGCTGCAGACCAAAGCCCAGGCCCTCTTGGCCAGCGGCGACGCTGCATCGGCGCAGGCGCTGCTGCGCCAGGCGGCTGCGTCTGCCAGAAGCACCGGCGCTTACCTCTCGCTGCAGCCAATCCTGGCCGAGTTAGCGAGACTTGGCGCCGGCGACGCCCAAGAAATCCGACAGCTGCGCCAGGAACTGAGCGCCACCATCGCTCACCTGACAAGACACATCACCGACCCAGAACTGCGCGCCTGCTTTATTGCGCACTCTGCGGTACAATAACTCCTGGCAACCTGTCGGAAAAGTCGTCCGGACACGGAAGAACACGGATTGGAACAGTGACTATGTGTTGAGAATCCGTGTGAATCGGCCTTGATCCGTGTCCCAAGAATCTGATAGTTGGCTGCTTCGACAACCTGCTAGCAACCACCACTCCTAACAACCACACACACCAAGCCGAGGTCTGAACCATGAACGCTATTGCTACCCATCGCCAGGCCCTGAAAGCGGGCTTCGAGATTCTCCACATGGTCGTTGCCGACCTGACGCCCGCACAAGCCCACTGGCAACCGCCCGGCATCGCCAATCCGGCTGGCGCACAGTACGCGCACGCCGCCCTCAGCGCCGACGCCGTCGCCATCGGCATGCTCCAGGGCCTCTCGCCGCTCTTCATCGCTTCTTGGGCCGGTCGGACCGGCGTCAGCCAGCCACAACCACAGGCCACCCTGGAATGGGCGCGCACCGTGCAAGTCGATCTGCCAGCGCTGCATGCCTACACGGCTGCGGTTGCAGCGGCGGTCGATGCCTACATCGCCGGCCTGAGTGAAAACGACCTCGAGCGCCTGGTGGACCTCTCCGCTTTCGGCCAGGGCCAACGCACTGTCGATTGGGTGCTGTCGGCCGTAGTCACGGGCCACCTGAACAACATGGCAGGCGAGATTTCGGTCCTGAAAGGCTTGCAGGGGGCGAAAGGTTATCCGTTTTGAGAGATAGTGCGTCTTTCGTCTTTCGGCAAGTTTTCATCTTGTCTGTGATGGCGAGGCCGTAGGGTACTGAGTGAAACGAAGGAAGCAATCCCCGATTTGCAGAGCGGGTTGGGGATTGCTTCCTTCCATGCGTTCAGGACAGCGATCGCGCCTCGCAATGACACAAGGTAAACAGTTGCGCATCTCATCATCTGTCCGCGCATTGATCAATCATCATGCTCATCAGTAGGCAATACGCTATACATGGCATGAATGCCATCGAAACACACGCCCTGGTCAAGACTTTCGGCAAGTTCACCGCCGTCGATAACCTGGAACTCGTCGTCCCCGGCGGCCTGCTTTTCGGCTTCCTGGGCCCCAACGGCGCCGGCAAGACGACCACCCTCAAGATGCTCACCGGCCTCCTGCGCCCCACCAGCGGCTCAGCTGCCGTAGCCGGTTTCGATGTGCTCGCCCAACCGCTCGAGGTCAAGCGACGCATCGGCGTCGTGCCCGAAAACCTGGGCCTCTACGAACGCCTGAGCGCCAACGAATACCTGGAGCTGGTGGGCCGTCTGCACCAGATCGACGCCGCCACCCTCCAGCGCCGTCGCGCCGGCCTGCTGGAACGCCTGGATCTGGCCGACCGCGCCAACACCCTGGCCGTTGACTACTCGGCCGGGATGCGCAAAAAACTGGCCCTGGCCGCCGCTCTCCTGCCCAACCCGCCCATCCTCTTTCTCGACGAACCCTTCGAGGGCGTCGACGCCGTCTCCTCGCGCGCGATCAAAGACATGCTGTTGGCCCTGGTCAAACAACAAAACACCACCATCTTCTTCTCCACCCACATCATGGAACTGGTGGAGAAGCTGTGCGACGAGGTGGCGATCATCGACCACGGCAAGCTCATCGCCCAGGGCAATCTGACCGAGCTGCGCCATCAGGCCGCCGCCGCCGGCAACGCCAGCCTGGAAGACATCTTCCTCACCCTGGTGAAAGCCGACCGCAGCGACATGGGAAATTTGGATTGGCTGTGAGGGGGGAGTAGGAAGTAAGCTGCAAGCAAGCCACCTGCCACCCGCCCCCCCCTGCGCCCCCCCACCCGCCACCCGCCCCCCGCCACCCATGACCTCCGACCTCCGCACCCTACTTTGGCTACAACGACGACTGCTGCGCAACGCCCTGCGCCGGGGCAGCGCCCAAGACACCGGTCGGCTGGTGGGCGTCTTCGTCCTCGGCCTGCTGCTTCTGCCCGCCGTCGTCGCCATGTCGGCGGGCATGGCCGTGGGTCTGCGCTTCGCCGACGCCGAACTGATGGCGACCATTGTGGCGGCCGTCTTCAGCTTCATCATGCTCATGTGGCTGGTCACGCCCGCATCCAGCCAGCAGATGACCGAACCGCTCGACCTGCCCAAACTCTTTGCCCAGCCGATCGGGTTCAGAAGCCTGGTCGTGGGCAGCCTGCTGATCAACGGCGCCAGCCTGGCCGCCCTGGCCACGGCCCTCTTCGTGATCGCCGCCATCATCGGGGCCACGCGCGCCCTTTGGCAACCCCTGCCGATGCTCATCCCCGCCCTCCTTTTTCTGGCGGCGCTGGTTGCGCTCAAGGCGATGGTCGATGACATCCTCAGTCTGGCGGCCGAAGACCGCCGCTTGCGCCTAATCTTCATCCTTATCAGCTTGCTGCCCGTGGTGTTCATCGTCTATTTTCAGGTCTCGTTTCAGGCCGGTTTCATCGTCAACGACGCCCCGCCCGACCCTGCCCTCCTGTTCGAGCAGCTCGACATCCTCCGTTGGCTCAGCTTCCTGCCCTCCGGCTGGCTGGCGCAAGCGCTTCTGGGTGTCCGGCAGGCCGCCTGGGGCCGCTGGCTGGCCTGGAATCTGGCCCTGCTGGCGCTGACCGGGGTCGGGCTGGCCGTCCATGTGCGCCTCATGCGCCAGCTCTACTTCGGCAACCTGTTTCGCATGGCTGTGCGCCAAAAAGCGCCCGCCGCCGTCGTCCTGCGCCCCAGCCGCCGCCTCCCCCTGCTCTCGGCTCCCACCAGCGCCGCTCTGTTGGCCCTGCTGCGCAAAGACTGGCTGAACTTTGCCCGCAGCCCCATGACCGCTCGCCTGTTCTTCCTGCCCATCCTCCTGGCGGTCATGGCCTACTTCCTCAGCCTGCCAGATGTTCCGATTTGGGCGCTGGGCCTGGGCATCGGCGGCTTCGCCGTTTTCATGGTGACGATGCAGATGCACAACCAGATCTGCACCTACGACCATCTCGGCGTGGGCGCGCTTGCCCTCTCACCTGCGCCCCGCCCCCTTGTCTTGCTCAGCTATGCCCTCATCAACCTCGGCATCGCCGCCCTGCTTGCCATTGCCGGCGGCGTCGCCTCGCTCCTCCGCCACCATGACCCGGTCGTAGTGGTCATTGCCGTCTTCGTCGCCCTGCTGGCGCAGACCATCCTCAACGGCCTTTCGCATCTCACCAGCCTCCTGTTCCCGTATTACATGGACCTGGAGCGCGGTCAAGCGGCGATGAATGAAGCCAAGTCCAGCTTCTTCACCGTTTTCACCGCCTTCCTGGGCATGCCGCTGTTGGCCGGCCCGATCTTCCTCCTCCTGGCGCTGCCCATGACGATGGCCCCGGCCTATGTCGTCCCGGCCGCCATCCTCGCCCTGCTCTATGCCGTGGCAGGCTATCTCCTCTTGCTCTACATCGCCGGCCGCCTCTTCCCCAGCCGCGAGGAAAGGCTGGTGGAGACCATGCTGGCGCGGCGGTAGGGTGCTGGGGGATTGGAGATTGGCTTGCCTCCTGGCTTGCCTCCGCCCCCCGCCCTCCGATCTCCGCCCCCGCTCACGGCCCGGCAGCCTCCTCAACCACGGGCACGTCGGCAGTGCGCACCGCCTGCGAGACTGCGGCCGCGACCCAGGCCAGGCCGGCATCGGTCTGCACCTGCCACCAACTGCGGTCGGGATTGCTGCCCAGCAGGGGGAGCGGCTGGCCCGGCGCCAGTTGGCCGACGATGGCGAACTCGACGCCTGGCCCGGCCCGCAGATTGATGACGCCGTTGGCCGCAAACACCGCCGGGCCGTCGATGGCAGCCAGGTCGAGCGGCCCCTGTTTGAGCCAGCGGTCGAAGAAGGCGACCGAGCGGGACATGGCCGCGCCGAAGTTGCCGGAGATGTTGTGGTTGTCGCCGGGATAGGTGTAGAGCGAGATCGGCATCCCCGCCTCCTGGCCCTGCTCGTAGAGGATCTCGGAGAATTCGACCGGCACCGAGGCATCGCCGGCGGCATGGTGCAGCTCGATGGGGCCGGAGAGATCGGCCAGGAAGTAGTTGGCCGAGAGGGTGCGCCAGAAGTCCGGGTTGCTCTCCGGCGAACCAAAGGCGCTGACGAGGCTATTACGCCAGCGTCCGCGCGTGCTGCCGGGGTTCGGCGTCGGCGTCGGCCCACTGCCCCGCCGCCAACGGCTGAGCAGGTCTTCATACGAGGCCACCACCCCGGCCCAGATCACGCCCGCCTTGATGTCGGGGTCGGTGACCATAGCCCGCAGGGTGATCCAACCACCCATGCTGTGCCCCCACATGCCGATACGCTCCGGGTCGGCGTCGGCAAAGCGTTTCAGCGAGGCAACGGCGTTGAGCACGTCGATCACATAGTCGGGCGAGCCGTAGGCGCCGCTGGCGTTGCCTTCCGAGCGGTCGTGGCCGCGGTAATCAGGCCGGAAGACGATGTAACCGTTGCGTGCGAGGCCATCGACATAGGCCACGTAACGTTCGGTGGTGCGGTACTGCGTGGGCGGGATGTAGCCGTGGTTGAAGACGATGACCGGCCAGCCGTTTTCGGGCCGCGTTCCCCGCGGCACGGTCAGCAGCCCGTACTGTTTCAGCCCCTCCGAGTCGTAGGAGGCGTAGTAGCGGTCGTAGTTGGCGCCGGCGGCAAGCGTCTGCTCGATCACGATATCGCTGCCGGGGTACGCCTGCTCGCGCAGATAGGCGATGCTGAGCGGGTGGACGGGCGTCGCGGTTGGGGTGGGCGTCGCGGTCGGGACCAGGGTCGCGGTCGCTGTGGCCGTGGGCAGGGGGGTGGGCGTGCTGGTAGAGAGGAAGGTAGCCGTGGCCGCTGGGGTGATCGTGGCCGCCACGGCGACGGGTTGAGCCGTGGGTGTGGGACGGGCGCGCCCGCAGCCCGCCAGGATGAGCAAAGCCGCTCCCAGCAGGACAGCGCTTCCTGCCGGGCCGAAGCGAGGCCGGAAGCGAGGGGAAAGGGTGTTGGCAATCATGATCGAACGCTCGCAAGGTGTGATGGCGACAGCGCCCGGTTGTTATGGCTCCGCCCAAAGCCGCCAGGTCACCAAGTCGTGACGCAGCTTAGCGTGCATCCCCTGGTCGGGCAGTAAAGCCGGTCACAATCTTCACACGATCTGAATCATTGCGGCGCTTTTGGCCCTCCTCACACCTCATACAACAAATCCATCACCCCCGCCAGCAGATTCTCCACCGCCCCACGATACTCGACCGAAGCCGCCATGCCGTAGAGCGGGCCTAGCCCGTCGGGGGCGTCTGGGTGCTGGCGGATAGAGTCGATGGCGGCCTGCAGATCGGCCACGAAGCGTTCTTTGACGCCAGGCTGCGTATGGCGCAGGGTGACACAGAGGTGGGCGCTGGGCGGCAGGTGGAGGCCGTTCAGACTCCAGCCCCGCTGCGCCATGGCCTCGACGATGCGGTAGATGTTGAGGGTTGGCGAACGAAAGGCGATCAGGAAGATGGGGTCGCCGATGACCTCGATCGCCGGGAGGTCGCGCATCGCCTGGGTGATCCAGGCGGTCGTCTCCAGGATGCGGCGGGCGGCGGCCAGGTAGCCGTCTTCGCCCAGCGCCGCCATCGCCGCCCAGGCCGCCGCGCTCAGCCCACCCGGCCGGCTGCCGGCAAAGGTGGGCGAGAAGTAGATGCCGCCCGGCCAGTCGGCCACGGCGAAATACTGATAATGGCGCAGCTCTGAGCCGCGGTAGAGGATGACCGACGTGCCTTTGGCCGTATAGCCATACTTATGTGTATCGGCAGAGATGGAAGTCACACCGGGCAGACGAAAATCGAACGGCGGCACATCATAGCCTAGCTTTTCGGCCCAGGGCAGGATGAACCCGCCCAGGCAGGCATCGGTGTGGAAGCCAACCCCTGCCTCGCGCGCCAGTTCCGAAAGCTCGGCGATCGGATCGACGATGCCGTGCGGGAAAGGCGGGGCCGACCCTACCAGGGCAATCGTGTTGGGGGTGATGGCGGCGCGGGTCGCGGCCACGTCGGCGCGGAAGTCTGGCCCCACCGGCGTGCGGATGACCTTGATGCCGAAGTAGTCGCCCGCCTTGCCGAAGGCGGCGTGCGCGCTTGCCGGGGCTACGATCTCAGGCGCGGTAATGCCCTTGGTTGCCCGCGCCCAATCGCGGTAGCTCTTCATGGCCAGCAGGATGCTCTCGGTGCCGCCGGACGATACCGTGCCGGTGATGCGGTCCGGGGTCTTGTCGGCTCCCAGCATGCCCGCGGTCATACTCACGATCTCCGCCTCGAACTTGCTGGCGCTGGGCCACACATCCGGGTGGAGAGGATTGCTCTGCGAATTGAGGGCGTAGACCCGGTTGAGAAAGTCAATATGGGCCGGGTCGCCATTGTAGACCCCGCCCGAGACGAAGCCATCCTGCCAGCGCCCCTTCTCGCGCGCGCTCAGTCGCTCCATCTCCTCCAGGATCACCTCTCGGTCGAGGCCCTGGCCGGGTAGACGCTGGCAACGGATGAAGTCATCGCCATAGGGCTTGAGCATTTGGCTGATCTGGACGACCAGATCGGCGTCGAAAGCGATTTCCATGAGGTTCTCCAGGAGAGACGACTGTGATCAACCGTTGAGTTGGTGATAGATGTCCTTGAGCGCCGGGTAGAGGCGGCGATAGACACGGTACTGGCGGTCGTAGAGGGGTCGCGGGCCGGGATCGGGCGCGACGTTGTGCGTCACCGTCGCCAGCGGCTTGAGGGACGCAAACGATGGCTGCCATCCCAGGCCAATGGCGACGATGAAGGCCGCGCCCAGGGCCGAGGTCTCGCGCGGGTAGGCGACGCTCTCCAGCCTGCGCCCGGTGACGTCGGCGATGATCCGCAACCAGGGCAGCCCCCTGGCCCCGCCGCCCAACACCCGCAGCGATTCGCACTCGAAGCCGTAGAGTTCGGCGATCGATTCCAGCATCCAGCGCAGGTGATAGGCGACGCCTTCGTAGATGGCGCGCGCCATCTGCGCCCGCGTGTGGTTGGCCCCCAGATTGAGAAAGGCCGCCCGCACCCAAGGATCCGGCGCCGGGCAGCGTTCGCCATACATCCAGGACGTGAAGATGAGATTGCCCGCCCCCGGCGCTTCGGCCTCCACCTCGGCATCCATCCGCGCCAGAGTACTGCTATCAGCTTCGGCGCCGTAGATCTCCCTGGCCGCCCAACGCAGGCACTCGCCCACCGTTTCAGACTCAGCGATCAGCAACAGCTTGTCTGGGTCGGCGGCCTGGATGGTAGCGATGCCGGCCTTGCCCGTCACCCGCTTGCCGGTGATCACGCCGACGAAGCCCGACGTACCCAGGCAGAGATGTCCCTCGCCCTCGCCCACGGCCCCGGAGCCGAGCGCCGCCGTCTGCGCGTCCCCGGCCCCGCCAAAGACGGGCGTGCCCGCCAACAGCCCCAGGTCGGCGGCGGCCGCCGGCGTCAGCCCGCCCACCCGCTCGTGCGAGCGCACCAGGCGGGGAAACTTGTTGGCGTCCAGGCCAAAGAAACGTATCAGGGTGCGATCCCAGGTCTTGCTCTTGACGTTGAACAGCCCGCTGACGCTAGCAACGCTCCATTCGGCGACCATTTCGCCGGTGGCGCGCAACAGCAGAAAACCGCTGGCATCCAGCAGGGCGGCGGCCCGGCGGTAGACCTCCGGCTCGTGACGTTTGAGCCAAAGATACTTTGGCAGCAGGTCTTTGCCGGTGAGTTCGGCGCCAACGATACGCGCGAAGATGGATGGCCCGCCCAACCGGCGCATGACCCAAGCGGCCTCGTCAGCGGCGCGGCCATCCAGCCAGTGGATGCACGGCCGCAGCAGGGCGCCATCGGCAGCGACGGCGATGGTGTTAAGCATTTGGGTGGAGAAGGCCAGTCCGGCCACGTCTTGCGCCCTGGCCCCTGCCTTGTCAAGCGCCTGCCGGGTGCTGAGGGCCACGGCGCGCCACCAGTCGTCCACCTCCTGCTCGGCCCAGTTGGGGCGCGGGTACGTCGTGGCATAGGCAGAGGCGGCGCTGGCCGTGATCTGTCCGTCGGCTGTGACGAGGACGGTCTTGCAGCCGCTGGTGCCAACATCAGAGGCGACGATGTATTTGGACACTGCTTGCCCTCCTGGGCTGGCCGGCAATTGATTGAGCGGAGCCTTGACTTTGCGGCCAGCCCAGTATAAGTCCAAACCGCCGTCGCCGGAACTTACCGCTCTGCCCGCGCATAGCAGCTCGGCGCCGCCGCTGCGGCGGTGGACTTGACAGAAGTAAGGCACGCGCCTATGATCGCCCACGCGCAAACGTTTGCACTCCATCCCTCACCCTACCGTCTCATGCACCCCCGCCCTTCGATCAAAGACATCGCCCGACTGGCCGGAGTCTCACCCTCCACCGTCAGTCGCGCCCTGGCCGGGTCGGAGCGGATCAGCGCCGCTACCAGACAGCGCGTGCAAACGATTGCCAAAGAACTGGGCTACACCCCCAGTCAGGCCGCCCGCAGCCTTGTCACCGGCGCCAGCCAGAGCATCGCCATCGTCGCCCCCAGCCTGGCCGACCCCTTCTTGGCGGCAGTCCTGGCCGGGATCGAGCGCGAGAGCCTGGCCGCCGGCTACCATCTGGTGGTGGCCAGTACCGCGGGCGACGCCGGCCGCGAGATCGAAGGGGTGCGCATGGTGCTCGGCCAGCAGCCCGATGGTCTCATCGTCCTCAGTTCCCGCGCCGGCAAAGCCTATCAGCAAGTGCTCCCCGGCCTGGACATCCCGGTGGCCTTCGTCAACAGCGACCAGCCCGGCGAACAGGTCTTTTCCATTGCCACCGACAACGAGCACGGCGGCTGGCTGGCCACGCGGCATCTACTCGACCTGGGGCATCACCGTATCGCCTACCTGGGCGGCCCGCCGCAGGGCCGTTCGCAGCAGGCACGGGCAGCAGGCTACCGGCGGGCCTTGCACGAGGCCAGGCTGAGCTTCGATCTGGGGCAGGTTCTGCCTGGCGATGGCTCGATTGCCGCCGGGCGCCGCGCTCTGGCTGAGATCGCAGCCCAACCACCATCGCAGCGCCCAACCGCCGTCTTCTGCTACAACGACCTCAGCGCCCTCGGCCTCCTGGCCGAAGCCCACCGCCTGGGCCTGCGCTTGCCCGAGCAACTTTCGGTCGTCGGCTTCGACAATGTCCCCTACGCCGAACTCAGCCTGCCGTCGCTCACTACCATCGACCAGCGCAAAGAGGAACTTGGCCGCCTGGCCGTGAGCACCCTGCTGGCTGCCCGCCGCGGCGAACCGGTGGCCGACATCCGTCTGCGCGGAGAACTCATTCTGCGCGGCAGCACGGCAAAGCCCTCTCAGTGACCCGTCCCCCCTTCCATTATTCCCCATCCATTCTTCTCACTCGCCAAGGAGTCTCACCCATGTCCAAGAAAAAAGTACGCGTCGCGATCATCGGCGTCGGCAACTGCGCCTCCGCCCTTGTCCAGGGCGTCAGTTACTATCGCCAGGCCGATCCCCAGGACTTCGTGCCCGGCCTGATGCACGTCAATCTGGGCGGCTACCACATCAGCGATGTGGAGTTCAGCGCTGCTTTCGACATCGACGCCGACAAAGTCGGCTACGATCTCTCGCAAGCGATCTTCCGCGGCCAGAACAACACCTATCGCTTTGCCGAGCCAGAGCACATGGGCGTGCCCGTGCAGCGCGGGATGACGCACGACGGCCTGGGCCACTACCTCAGCCAGGTGATCGAGAAGGCCCCCGGCCCCACCGCCCCCATCGTCGAAATCCTGCGAGACACCAAGACCGATGTCGTCGTCAACTACCTGCCCGTGGGCAGCGAGATGGCCACCAAATGGTATGTCGAGCAAGTGATCGAGGCCGGCTGCGCCTTCGTCAATGCCATCCCCGTCTTCATCGCTCGCGAACCCTATTGGCAGGGCCGTTTCAAGCGGGCGGGGCTGCCTGTAATCGGCGATGACATCAAGAGCCAGGTCGGCGCCACCATCACCCATCGCGTCCTCACCCGGCTGTTCGAAGATCGCGGGGTGCGCATCGACCGCACCTACCAGCTCAACTTCGGCGGCAACACCGACTTCCTCAACATGCTCGAACGCTCGCGCTTGCAGAGCAAGAAAGAATCGAAGACCAACGCCGTCACCAGCCAGCTTTCGACGCACCAATTGGACAACCGCAACATCCACGTCGGCCCCAGCGACTATATCGAATGGCTGGACGACCGCAAATGGTGCTACATCCGCATGGAAGGCACCACTTTTGGCAATGTGCCGCTAAACATGGAAGTGAAGCTGGAAGTGTGGGACAGCCCCAACAGCGCCGGGGTGATCATCGACGCCGTCCGCTGCGCCAAGCTCGGCCTCGATCGCGGGCTGAGCGGCGCCCTTGTTGCCCCCAGCGCCTATTTCAAGAAGTCGCCGCCGGTACAATACACCGATGACGTCGCCCATCGCCTGGTCGAGGAGTTCATCGCCGGCAAGAACAACGACACTCTGCCGCCCTCGCCGCCGGCGGCGATGAAACCCGTTGCCGCCATCCCCCAGCCGGCAGTGCTCGAACCGGCTCTGTCCTGAACCCTGCCCGTTCGTGGCTTGGCAGGCGGCGAGGAACGCGATCCTCGCCGCCTGTTTTTCTATCCGCCGCCCGCCAACGCCTTCTGCACTTCCAGATAGATGCCCTTTGGCTGGAAATCGGGCGAGACGAAGGTGTAATAGTCGCGCATGTTCTTCTCCAGCCAGGGGTAGCGAAAGGCCCAGATCGAAAGCGAGGCCAGCCAGGGCCAGCCCGCGGCCAATTCATAGGCGCGCAGGGTATAGCGGATGCGCTGGGCCGGGCGCACGGCCCGCGTCCAGCGTGGGTGGTCGTTCCAGCCCGCCTCGGTGATGTGGATGGGCTTGTCGCCGTCGCCGTTGGCCGCCATGATCGCCCGCAGCAGTTCGACGCGGCGGAAGTTGATCACCGCTGGGTCGGGTGGATCGTCGGGGGGATAGGTCAGCCCGTAGGCATGGACGGCCAGGGCGTCGAAGCAGGGTTGCGCCCCGGCATCGTACATCGCCTGTAGGAAGTCCAGGTCGCTCATACCCAGTTCGCCGCTGGGGTCGCCGAGCGTAGGGGCCAGGGCGCCGCCCAGGATCACGGCCTGGGGATTGGCCTGGCGGATGGCGGCGGCGGCCTGGCAGAGCAGCCGGGTGTAGGCGGCGGGGTCGGGTGGGCGGTAGCCCCATTCCAGGGCCAGATTCGGCTCGTTCCAGACCAGGATGAATTGCACGCGACCCTGGAAGTGTGCGGCGAAAACGCCGGTAAAATGGGCGAAAGCGTCGAAATTCGCCTCATCTAGATAGGAATTGACCGTTTCTTTGGGCCTGGCCCATTCGGGAACAAAGCCCAAACGGGCGATGACGGTCAGGCCCTGGCGGTTGGCGTGATCGATCACCAAGTCGGCGTGGGGCCAGTCGAAACGACCGCGGCTTGGCTCGCTGAACGCCCAGGGGAAATACTCGACGATCCAGGGCGCGCCCATCTCACGGGCCATTTCCAGTGTCCGCTTGATCTTCCACGGCTCGACCTCGTTCTCCAGCCGTGTATGCACCCCCGCCTTTGGGTTGGAAGTGATGACTGTCTGCTGCGGCCCCAGCGCCACCCGCAGCCGGTCTTGCTGCCATCGCCACAGCCATGCCAGGGCCACAATCAGGGCAGCGGCGAAAAGGCCGCGACGAGAGAGCTTCATGGGCAGCATTATAAGGCAAAAGTCGGGGCGCCTGGGCACAGCGAGCGCCTGCCCGCAGCCGGTGCAGGAAAAATGACAGCTTGATCAGCAAAAATGACGCGTCGCGCATGATCTTGCGCATGTTTTCACAATACCAAGCGCGCTAGAATAATGTCACTGCAACACGAAGGGTCGCGCCTTTGCGACCACACTACCTCAGGAGGTCTTTTGTCCGATGGCCGGACTCGATTCGAACACCCTCAACCAGGTGCTCACCACCCTCAACAAATACGCCGAGAAGAAGCTGACCCCCGACTTCTTGCTCAAACTCGACCACGAAGACCGCTTCCCCAGGGAAGTGCTCGATGATCTCTATGGCAATATCGGCCTGCACCTGCTCTTCATCCCCGAAGACTACGGGGGCATGGGCGGCGGGGCCTACGACATTTACCGGGTCTCGGAGGTGATGGCCGGGATCGACCTGGGTATCGCCACCGGCGTACTGGCCACCTTCTTGGGCACCGACCCCATCACCGTCGGCGGCACCGAGGAGCAGAAGGCGCTGTGGATGGGCCGCATCGCCGAGGAAGGCTTGTTGGTGGCCTACGGCGCCACCGAACCGCAGGCCGGCAGCGACCTGGCGGCAATGAAAGCGAAGGCTGAGCCGGTGGTGGAAGATGGCAGGACGGTGGGGTACAAGCTCACCGGCCGCAAGCAGTGGATCAGCAATGGCGGCGTGGCCGACCTCTACACCTTCCTGGCCCTGGCGCCGGGGGGGCCATCGTGGTTCATCCTCGAACGGGGGGCGGACGGGTTCAGCCAGGGCAAGCCGGAGGATAAGCACGGCATCCGGGCCAGCAACACGGCGGCGCTCTTTGCCGAAGATGTTTACGTGGATGCCGACCGGCTGGTGGGCGGCGTCGAAGGCCAGGGGCTGATCCAGGCTCAGGCCGTGTTTGGCTACACCCGGCTGATGGTGGCGGCCTTTGGGTTGGGCGGCGGCTGGTCGGCGCTCAAGCGCGCCATCCCCTATTCGCAACTCCGCATCCAGGCCGGGGCGCCGCTGAGCCAGAAGCAGGGCTATACGCACAAGCTGATTGTGTCCAATGCCGTGCGCTTGGAAGCGGCGCGGGCCTATATCGAATGGACGGCCGAGCGCATCGACGGCGGCGAAGAGAATCTACAGACCGAAGGTGCGGTGGCTAAGTACATGGCCACCGAGGCCGGCAACAAGGCCGCCGAAGACAGCATCCAGGCCCTGGGCGGCTATGGCTACACCAAAGAATACATGGTCGAGAAGGTCAAGCGCGATGTGAAGATCACAACCATCTACGAGGGCACGTCCGAAATCATGGAATGGACGATCGCCCGCGACCGCTGGCAACTGCACCTGAAGACAAAGGGCGCCTACTACAACGATTGGGCCGCCCGACTGCAAGCGCAACCCGTCAGCGCCGGCGCCCCGACCGCCGCCCTAGCCCTGCAGGCCCTGGCCGTGATCCTGGAGCGCTGCCGGCTCGACCGCCTGACCCGCAACCAGCATGTACTTTTCCGGCTGGGCGAGTTGATCGCCTTCGCCGAGACGGCCGCCGTCTTCAGCGAGCGCGCGGCCACGAATCCTACCCACGCCGTCCCGCTCGACCAGGAAACGTTGCAAGCGATGGCCCGCATCCATGCCCGCGACGCCGCCCTCAAAGTCGCAACCGACGGCCTGCGCTGGGCCATTGGCGCCGGCGCCAGTGCGGGCGAGGTGACCTCGCCCCTACCCCTCTCCGGCATCTACGCCGCCCAATCCGGACAGATCGAAGACATGGATTTCGTGGCTAAGAAGCTGAACGAGGCGTTTCCGGCTTGAAGAATGGTAATTGGTAATTGGCGCAGGTTGCCAATCACCAATTACCAATTACAAATGACGAATTACCAAGTACGAGTAACCAGCCATGAACGACATCGCCAACACCGCCATTGCCATCGTCGGCGTGGGCGCGATTCTGCCACAAGCGCCCAGCGCCCCGGCCTTTTGGCAGAATATCAAGAATAAGCGCTATTGTATCACCGAGGTTCCTCCCGAACGGTGGAGCATCGCCGACTATTACGACCCCGATCCAAGTGCGCCCGACAAAACCTATTCCAAGATCGGCGGCTGGGTCAGGGGGTTCCAGTTCGACTGGAAGAAGTATCGCATCCCGCCCAAAGTGGCGGCGGCCATGGACGAGGGCCAGCAGTGGGCCGTGACCATCGCCGCCGAAGCCCTGGCCGACTACGGCTATCCCAACCGCCCGCTCGACACCGACCGTTGCGGCGTGATCATGGGTACGGCCATGGGCGGTGAATTGCACTACATCACCCACCTGCGCCTTTCCTTCCCCGAATTCGCTCATTTGTTGGAACAGGCCCCCGAATTTCAGCAGTTGCCGAAGGCGGTGCGCGAGACCATCGTCGCCCAGTGGCATGAGCGTGCGGCCAGCGCCTTCCCAGAGATCAGCGAAGACTCGATGCCGGGCGAGCTGGCCAACATCGTCTCCGGACGCATCGCCAACGTGCTCAACCTGCGCGGGCCGAGCTTCATCACCGACGCCGCCTGCGCCTCGGCCCTGGCCGCCATCGACGCCTCGGTCGAGTTGCTGACACAAGGGCATTGCGATGCCGTGCTCACGGGCGGGGTGGATCGCAACATGGGCGTGAGCAGCTTCATCAAATTCTGCAAGATCGGCGCCCTCAGCGCCACCGGCAGCCGACCGTTTGGCGATGGCGCCGATGGGTTTGTCATGGGTGAAGGCTCGGCCGCCTTCTTGCTCAAGCGCCTGGCCGACGCCGAACGCGATGGCGACAAAATCTACGCCGTGATCCGTGGGGTGGGCGGCTCGTCCGACGGCAAGGGCAAGGGCATCACCGCCCCCAACCCGGTCGGGCAGGTGCTGGCCACGCGCCGGGCCTGGGAAAACGCCGGGCTGGACCCCGCCACGGCCACATTGGTAGAAGCGCACGGGACGAGCACAAAGGTGGGGGATGTGGTGGAGGTCGAGAGTCTGACCGAAGTCTTCGGCCAGGCCCCACGCCAGGGCATCGCCCTCGGTTCGGCCAAGAGCAACATCGGCCATCTCAAGGCCGGGGCCGGCGCCGCCGGCATGCTCAAGGCCGTCATGGCCGTGCACGACAAGCTATTGCCGCCGACGCTGAACGCCGAAAAGCCCAACCCCAACATCGAGTTCGCCCGCACGCCTTTCTTCGTCAACCACGAACTGCGCCAGTGGCCGCAACCGGCCGGTTCGCCCCGCCGCGCCGGCGTCAGCGCCTACGGTTTCGGCGGCACTAACTTCCACATCGTCATCGAGGAGCATGTGCCGGGGATGTTGAAGTCGGATGGGCGGAGGGTGTTTGCTGGTGTGGATACGACGATGGACGATGGTCGAAAGACGATGGACAAAACTGCGCCTCCTCCGGTCGCCGGCCGCCCTTCGGCGAAAATGCCCTTGCGGGGCATTTTTGCGCTGGGAGCGGCGACGCCGATGGCGCTGAAGGACAAACTCGATGACATGTTCCGTCAGGTGCAGGATGGCTGGACGCCGCCCATCGCCGCGCCGGATCCCGCCGACCTATCGGCGCCCGAACGCCTGGTAATCGATTTCGGCGACCACGACGAATTGCTGGAGCGCATCCAGAAAGCGCGCAAGGCCCTCGGCTTCGACAATCCCGCCGCCTGGAAAGCGCTGATGGCGCAGGGCATCTTCCGCGGCAGCGGCAAAGCTCTGGGCAAGATCGCCTTCCTGTTCCCCGGCCAGGGCAGCCAATATGCCAACATGGGCCGCGAACTGGCCGCCCGCGAGCCGGTGGTCGAGCGAGTGTTCGCCGAAGCCGACCGGGTGATGACGCCCATCCTCGGTCGCCCGCTCACCGATTACATTTTCATCGACGCCAACGACCCGGCGGCCATGAAGCAGGCCGAGTTCAACTTGATGCAGACGGCGATCACCCAGCCGGCCATGCTGACGATGGACACCGCCGTGTACGAACTTCTGGCCGAGTACGGCATCCACCCCGACATGGTCATGGGCCATTCGCTCGGCGAGTACGGCGCCCTCATCGCCGCCGGCATCATGCACTTCGCCGACGCGCTCGAAGCCTCGGCCGCGCGCGGGCGCGAGATGACGGCGATCAACAATCTCGAAGACAACGGCTGGATGGCGGCGGTGCTCGGCCCGCTGGATGTCATCCTCGACACGCTGAAGCAGGTCGATGGCTATGTCATCCCGGCCAACATCAATTCCTACAACCAGGTGGTGATCGGCGGGGCCAGCAAGGCAGTAGAGCAGGCCATCAACCTCTTCAATCAGAAAGGGATGCAGGCCATGCGCATCCCCGTCAGCCATGCCTTCCACACCCGCATTGTCGCTCCGGCCAGCAAGCCCCTGCGCAAAGTGCTCGACAGGCTGGAAATCCGGGAACCCAGGCTGCCGCTGGTCGCCAACGTCACCGGCGACCTCTACCCGACCACGGTCGAGGGCATCAAGGACATCCTCGAACAGCAGGTGGCCGCTACTGTGCAGTGGGTCAAGGGCATCGAGACGCTCTATGCCCACGGCTGCCGCATGTTCGTCGAAGTCGGCCCCAAGAAGGCGCTGAAGGGTTTCGTCGATGAAGTGCTTGCCGACAAACCCGATGTGGTCTCGCTTTTCACCAATCATCCCAAGTTCGGCGAGCTGCCGACGTTCAATCAGGCGTTGTGTGGGTTGTATGCGGCGGGGTATGGGGACGTGGCAGGTGGCAAGTGGCAGATGGCAGGTGACGGTCAGAGTGCCGTTGTCGCCGCGACGCAACCTACACCTGTTGTGACGATTTCTGCACCCGTCCCTGTTGCACCGCCCGCCCCCGCTCCCACCCCACCTGCCCCGCGACCCGTGGAGGTCGTCCCCATGCCTCAACCCGCATCAGTGGGCGAGGAGACCTCGCCCCTACTCGGTCAATTGGCTCAGGCCCTGCAATTGGCCTTGACCAACTCGCAGCCCGCTTCCCGCCCCCCGCAACCCTACGACCGCAACGACGCCCCGCTCGGCTCGGTTGTCATCTCCGGCACGGGGTTGGGTCTGCCCGGCGCCGAAAAACCGGTGATGGACCCCGAAAATGCCTTGCGCATCCTGCGCGGCGAGCAGTTCATCGACCTCATCCCCGAACGCTTCCGCCACCGCATGCAGGACAAGCGCATCACCCGCGTGGTCAAGGCCGAAGACGGCGGCGGCAGCTTCCAGGTCATCACCGACCCGGACGAGGTGATCAAACTGGCCGGGCGACCGGGGTCGTTCGACCTCGAAGCCGAGTACGGAGTGCCGGCCAAGCTCATCGAGGCCCTGGACACCACCACTCAGATGGCGATGGCAGCCGGGTTCGACGCCCTGCGCGAGGCCGGCATCCCCCTCGTCCAGACCTTCAAGCCCACCACCACCGGCAAGTTCCTACCCGACCGCTGGCTGCTGCCGGCGTCGATGCGGGACGAGACCGGCGTCATCTTTGCCAGCGCCTTCCCCGGCGGCGACCGCTTCGCCGAAGAGTTCGCCAATTACTACACCTGGCAGAACCGGCTCGACCAACTCAAGATGCTGGAGGACTTGCGGCAGTACACGACCGACCAAGTCACCTTACAGGAAATCGGTCGCCGCATCGCCAGCCTGCGCGAGGCGATGGAACGCGAACCGTACTACTTCGACCGCCGCTTCATCTTCCGCATCCTGGCCATGGGTCACAGCCAGTTCGCCGAATACATCGGCGCCCGCGGCCCCAACACACAGGTGAATGCTGCCTGCGCCAGCACCGCCCAGGCCATCGCCATCGCCGAGGACTGGATCCGCGCTGGCCGCTGTCGCCGCGTGATCGTCATCGGCGCCGACAACGTCACCAGCGACCACCTGATCGAATGGGTGGGCGCCGGCTTTCTGGCCACCGGCGCTGCCGCCACCGATAACCGCGTGGACATGGCCGCCCTACCCTTCGACAAGCGCCGCCACGGCACCCTGTTGGGCATGGGCGCCTGTGGGTTGGTGGTCGAAAGCGAAGACGCCGTGCGCGAGCGCGGCATGCGCGGCATCGTCGAGCTGCTGAGCAGCGAGAGCAGCAACAGCGCCTTCCACGGCACCCGGCTCGATGTCGATCACATCGCCCTGGTGATGGAAAACCTCGTGGCTGCGGCCGAACGCCGCTTTGGTCTCAACCGCTATGCTGTGGCCCCGCAGATGGTCTTCATGTCGCACGAGACCTTCACCCCGGCCCGCGGCGGCAGCGCCAGCGCCGAGGTGATCGCCCTGCGCAAAACCTTCGGCGAGGCCGCCAACGACATCATCGTTGCCAACACCAAAGGCTTCACCGGCCACCCCATGGGTGTGGGCGTGGAGGATGTCATCGCCATCAAAGCATTGGAGTACGGCATCGTGCCGCCCGTGCCCAATTTCAAGGAAGTCGATCCCGATCTCGGCGTGCTTAACCTCAGCCGCGGCGGGCGCTATCCCGTGCAGTACGCGCTACACCTGGCCGCGGGCTTCGGCTCGCAGATCGCCATGACCCTCGCGCGGCGCATCCCCGGCGGCCTCGATCGCATCGATAACAAGGCCCGCTACGCCCGCTGGCTGGCCGACATCAGCGGCAACGACAGCGCCGAGACCGAGGTGGTCAAACGGATTCTGCGGATCAGGAGCAACGGCGGGCCGGGTCGGGCGCCCGTGGGCAGCGCCTGGCAATACGGCATCGGCCCCAGTGTGCGCGCCGCCGCCCCGGGCGATGGCGTGGCCCCTGCTTTCAGCGCCGCCTATCGCCCCGCGCCCATGGCCGAAGTGGCGGCGCTGCTGGGAAGGACGATGGACGATGGACGGAGGACGATGGTCGCCTCCGCTCCACTTCCGGCTCCGGTTCTGCCGCCGCCCGCCCCCATCGCCCCACCTCCGCCCGCGCCGGTCAAAGTCGCCCCACTCACACCCCCGCCCCCTGCGCCCGCCCCTGCCCCAGTCATTTCAGAAGCCAGAGAGCAGAAGCCAGAGATCAGCCCGACCCCCGCGCCGGCGCCAATTACCAGTCACCAATCACCCATTCCCGCCGACCCCGTCATCCCCCAAGTCCTCGCCCTCGTCGCCGCCAAGACCGGCTA
>CAYWPZ010000053.1:0-7182 GCA_964460135.1 uncultured Caldilineales bacterium
GACACGGATGAACACAGATCAAGACGGATCAAATGCTTGATAATCCGTGTTCATCGGTAAAATCCGTGTCCAAAGAACACTACCCAAAGCAAAGGTGTAGGATGGAACGCAGCCGCGTGGCCGAGCGCCGCGAACGACGACGAGAACAACGAGACCAGGCCGCCCTGGCCAGAATGATGCAGCCGCTCCACCGCTTGCCTGCCTACGAGCTGGTGGGGCCAGAGGGCATCGAACTCATCCACCACAAGTCGATGGAGATCCTGTCCGAGATCGGCATCGCCTTTCTCGACGACGAGGCCGTGGCCATCCTGCAAGCACACGGCGTAGAGGTGCGCGACCAGGTGGCTTACTTCGACCCCGCCCAGGTGCTTGAGATGGCGGCCAAAGCGCCCAGCCGGTTCACCCAGCTGGCGCGCAATCCTGAAAACAACGTCGTCCTCGGCGGCGAGCACCTTTGTTTTGCTCCGGTCTACGGCCCACCTTACGTACAAGACCGCGATTTTGGCCGACGCCCCGCCCGGCTGGTCGATTTCGAGAACTTCGTCAAGCTGGCCTACCTCAGTCCCTGGATCCATCATTCCGGCGGCACGGTGGTGGAGCCGACCGACCTGCCTGTGTCCACCCGGCACCTGGACATGGTCTTCAGCCATATCAAGTACTCGGACAAAGCCTTCATGGGGTCGGTGACATCGGCCGAGAACGCCGCCGACAGCCTGGCTATGGCCGAGATCGTGTTCGGGGCCGAGCCAATACGCCAGCAACCGGCGCTCCTCTCGCTGATCAACATCAGCAGCCCCCGCCGGTTGGATGACCGCATGTTGGGGGCGCTCAAGGTCTATGCGCGCGCCAGGCAGGCCGTGATCATCACGCCTTTCATCCTCTCCGGGGCCATGAGCCCGGTCTCGGTGGCGGGAACATTGGCGCAACTGAATGCCGAGGCGCTGGCGGGCATCGTCTTCAGCCAGATGGTCGAGCCGGGGACGCCGGTGGTCTATGGCTCGTTCCAGACCAATGTCGATCTGCAGAGCGGTTCGCCCGTCTTCGGCTCGCCCGAAAGTCAGGTTGCCCTGTACACCAGCGCCCAACTGGCCCGCCGTTACGGTCTTCCCTTCCGCAGCGGCGGCATGTTCACCAGCTCCAAGTTGCCCGATGCCCAGGCCGGCTATGAATCGATCATGGTCATGCTGCCCACCTTGCTGGCGCGGGTCAACTTCGTCCTGCACGCGGCCGGCTGGCTGGAAGGCGGGCTGACGGCAGGCTATGAGAAATTCGTGCTCGATTGCGAGTTCCTGGGCATGTTGCACAAGTTCTTGCAGGGCCTCGATCTTTCGGACGACGCCTTCGCCCTCGACGCCATCCGCGACGTCGCGCCCGGCGGCCACCACCTGGGCACCGACCACACCCGCCGCCACTTCCGCACCGCCTTCTATCGCGCCGAGCTGATGGATTATGGCACGGCCGAGCAGTGGACGGCTCTGGGCGCAAAGGACGCTTTTCAGCGGGCGAACGAGAAGGTCAAGCAGTTGCTGGCCTCGTACCAGCCGCCGGAGCTGGACGCTGGGATCGAGGAGGCGCTGCGCGATTTCATGGCGCGGCGAAAGAGCCAATCACCTGTGGGAACATGATCTCGTCCCAATTGACAACATACACATACTTCGACTAACATATACACATTCTTGAGTCAGAGGATTGGCCATGCGCACCAATGTCGTTCTCGATCAGGGCTTGATCGAGCAGGCCAAGCGGCTTACCGGTATTCGCACGACTCGCGCCGTCATCGACGAAGCTTTGCGCACACTGATACAATTGCGCGAACAGACAGAAATCCGCAGTTTGCGCGGACAACTGCACTGGGAGGGCGACTTGATGATGTTACGCGAGTCACGCTTGCCGATCTACGAGGTCGAAGATGCTTCTGGTCGATTCGACAGTCTGGATTAGCTATTTCAACGGCCAAATGACCGCTGAAACCGATTATCTCGACCAAAAACTATCATCGAGGTTGATTCTGGTGGGCGACCTGATTCTAGCCGAAGTATTGCAGGGCTTCCGTACGGATGCTGAATTCGAGCTTACCCGCGTGCATCTCGGCCGATTCGTGCAGAGAAGTATGCTCACTCCCTCGCTGGCCGTAGCCAGCGCGAGAAATTACCGTTACTTGCGCCAAAGGGGTATCACCATCCGTAAGACAATCGATTGCATGATCGCCAGCTATACCATCGAGAATGGCCATGAATTGCTTCATGCCGATCGCGACTTCGATCCATTTGAGCTGCATCTTGGATTGCAGGTTGTGCATCCGTGATCACCCACCTTCCTGGCCGATGCCGCTCGAACCCAACTCGACGGCTCAGCCTGTTCACCACGCGGGGAAATCCGGAGCTCGGCAAGTACCTCCCCTCAGCAAGTTTGCCAAGAGTTTGAGTGCGATTCGGAATCCACATCAGTCAAGGATCATCACACGGAGACGGCCAGTATGACCACAGAAGTTCTTGTCCCTCTGCCCGAAGGCCTCTATCGCTCGGTCGAGCGACTGGCGCTGAACACACGACAACCCATGTCGGGCCTGCTCACCGAGGTGCTTGGCGAGGCGCTTAGCGCTTGGGACGAAAACCGGATGCCGGTTTCGGCATTGTCCGATCAGGAGGTGTTGGCCATCTGTGATCTACAGATGGATGCGCGTCAAAGCGAACGGCTGAGCGAATTGCTGAAAAGGCAGCGCGAGGGTGAACTCAATGATGACGAACGACCCGAGCTTTGGGCCTTGATGCGCGTTTATGAGCGGGCGTTGGTGCACAAATCCGAGGGTCTGGTCGAGGCCGTGAAACGAGGCCTGCGGAGACCACTTCAAGCATGAAAGCCAGACGCATCTCCCCT
This sequence comes from uncultured Caldilineales bacterium, assembly GCA_964460135.1. Classification (GTDB taxonomy): domain Bacteria; phylum Chloroflexota; class Anaerolineae; order J102; family J102; genus SSF26. The sequence goes on from CAYWPZ010000053.1 coordinate 2,878, forward strand.
GCGTTGGCAAACAGGATTCGTGCAGACGCCGGGAATCACTGCGGTTATTGCCTGGCGCCTCAGGCCCTCATCCCTGCACCTCTAGAAATCGAGCACATCGTCCCACGCGCAAACGGCGGCACCGACGAGGAAGACAACCTGTGGCTTGCCTGCCGCCTCTGTAATCTGCACAAAGGCGAGAAGATCGACGGACGAGATCCCCTTACAGGCGATCGAGTTCGGTTATTCGATCCGCGCAGGCAGCCCTGGCAAGAGCATTTCCGCTGGAGCGAAGATGGAGCCTTCATCATCGGTCTGACTGCTTGCGGCCGCGCTACCGCCGAATCGCTCCGCCTGAACAATATGTTCGCTGTCACCGCACGCCAGAATTGGAAAGTGGCGGGATGGCATCCGCCGAAAATCGAGGAGTAGATCGATTGACATGTACGCCTGACGTTGGCGCCGTTCACGCACATAGGCGCTACGCCTACATTGGCAAAGGCGACCACCCACGCACAGAAGTACCACGTCGGTACTATGGCCGGCGGTCGGGTCTTCTTCTAACAACTTATCCCCAAGAACCTGCGAGGAACCCTAATGTCTGACGAAATCAACCTGAAAGAACTGGAAATCGAGGAACTGCTCGAACTCATGGGCGAAGACCTCTACGACGGCCTGCAACCGGAAGTGGTGGAGGAAGTCCAGGAGGCGCTTGGCCGCGGCCTGGCCCCCTACGAAGTGCTCACCGAGGGCCTGGTGGCAGGTATGGACATCGTCGGCGTCGATTTTCGCGACGGCATCCTCTTCGTCCCCGAAGTGCTGATGGCCGCCAACGCCATGAAGGCCGGCATGGGCGTGCTCCGTCCGCTGCTGGCCGAGACCGGGGCGCCCAAAGTGGGCACGATGGTGATCGGCACCGTCAAAGGCGACATCCACGACATCGGCAAAAATCTGGTCGGGATGATGCTGGAGGGCGCGGGCTTCGAGGTCATCAACCTGGGCATCAATGTCTCGGTGGAGATGTTCATGGAGGCGATCCAGAAGCATAAGCCCGACCTCATCGGCATGAGCGCCCTGCTGACCACGACCATGCCCTATATGAAGGTCGTCATCGACCACTTGACCGAGGTGGGTATCCGCAAGGATTTGATCGTGATGGTGGGCGGCGCGCCGCTGAACGACGCCTTTGCCGAGGAGATCGGCGCCGACGCCTACTGCCGCGATGCGGCGGTGGCCGTTGATACCGCCAAGAAACTGATGGCAATCAAACAGGGCGCAGCCTGATCGCAGACTGTGCGCGCCGCGACCTGACAAATGTCCGCTTTCAAGACCAAAATCACCGACCTGCTGGATGCAAACGGCGTTGCCTACAAGCTGCTGCCTCACTCCGAGCCTGTGTTCACGGTCGAGGCGGCAGCCCGTCAGCGCGGCGTGGTCAAGGAAGAGATGGTCAAGTCGATTTTGTTGCGCGAGAAGAGCGCCGCACGACGCTATGTGATGGCCTGCGTGCTCGGCCACGAACGGCTGGACCCGCAGGCCGTGCGCGCGGCCCTGCCCGGCGACTGGAAACGCCTGACCTTCGCCAGCGCCGATGAGATACTGGCTGTGACCGGCTATGTGCAGGGGGCGGTGGCGCCGCTGTGCCTGCCGCCCCTAGTGCCGGTCGTCTTCGACGAGAGTATCGCCGCCTGCCAAAATGTGAACATCAGCAGCGGCGACCCCTGGGCTGGGCTGGAACTGAAGCCGGGGGATTTGATCCGACTGGCAGGGGCGCGGCTGGCGGCGATTCAGGCAAGCGACCAGCCAGACGCTGATGGCATGTAGCCCTGTCAACCACCACACACATCCATTCAAAGGAGAACCCTCATGGCCCTACCCAAAAAAGCCGAATATCTCATCATCGGCGCCGGCGTCCATGGTCTTTCCACAGCCTATCATCTGGCCAAATACCTCAAGGCCAAAGGCCAGGGCCGCGGCGAGGATGTGCTGGTGATCGAAAAGAACAGCATCGCCGCTGGCGCTTCGGGCGTGGCCTGCGGCAATGTGCGCTGCAACTACTACCAAGAGCCGATGACCCGGCTGATGATGCACTGCATGGATATTTGGGAGTCGGACCCGGACATCTTCGCCTATAACTCGGTCGGCTACCTGACCGCCTCCTTCGCACCCATGGCCGAGGGGCTGGCCGCGGTGCACGAGCGCCACAAGCTGCTTGGCTATCCTTCCACCTTCATCCAGGGCGAGAAGGAAGTCAGGCGCTATATGCAGGCCATCTTCCACGACTGGCAGGCGGAGAACCTGGAGGTGGCGCTGCACGAACATCGCGGCGGTCATGCCTGGAGCAAACAGGCCATCCACGGCCTAGCCATCAAGGCCGAGCGAGAAGACGCCCGGCTTGTCACTGGCATTGCCGTCACCGGCTTCCGCAGCAACACAGCCGGCGAGGTGACGGTGGTGGAGACAGACAGCGGCGAGATCGAGGTCGGGCATGTGATCGTGGCGGTGGGGCCGTGGATCGAACAGCTTTGGCGGATGCTCGACCTGCCTGCTCACGTCCCCGACCCGCGTAACCCCGGCCAGATGGCCAAACTCTGGCGCTATCTGGCCCTGCAAGAAGGTGAGATCGACGTGAACCCGTACTTGCACATCACCAATGATGGCAAACGGCCTCCTCTGGTGCATGTAGATAGCGATGTGCCGCTCTATGCCGAAGATGGCCGCGTGGTGTGGGACAAGCCCTGGGGCATCTATTTCAAGCGCGACAAGCACTCGGTGCAGGGCGGGGCCGTGCCGCTGGACGTCGAGGGCGAGGCCCAAATCGACCCCTACGGCGCTCGCAGCCCGCTTTACTGCGTCACCGATTGGTTCTACGACATTTGGGTGGCTTCACTGGCGCATTGCATGAAGCGATTCGAGGGCAAACGCCAGTTCGCCTCGACCAAGCCCTCAGGCGGCGTCGGCGCTTTCTCGGCCGACAACTTCCCCGTCTTCGATTTCATGCGGCCCAATGTCTATGTCATCGCCGACTCGAACCACGGCTTCAAAATGATCGGCGTGGGCGAGCAGGTGGCCCGCATTCTCACCGGCGAGAGCAGCGAACTGCTGGCGCCCTTCGCCTTTGGCCGCTTCGAGCAGCAGAAGGCCCTGCCCAAGTCGAAAGCTCCCTTCCCCTGGATGTAATCCAGAGGATTCGGACACGGATCAGACCACGGGGAATCAGTCTTGATCCGTGAAATCCTGGTGCAACGATGAAGTGATGGCACAGTTACGCCAGCACCTTCGGGTTCACCAGCCACAGCAGGCTCCCCGACCCCGGCTCGACCGTGGCCCATCCGTCATCGCCCAGCTCGATGCAGGCCAGGGCAGCCGTAACCATGCGCACGCTGCCCCCACACAGCGCCGCCGCCAGCTCTTCGAAGCCGGGGTTATGCCCCACCAGCATCGCCCGGTTGACTGCGTCGGGCAGCCCGTGCACCACCCGCAGCAAGGAACCAACATCGGCCAGGTAGATGCGTTCATCGAAGCGAAGGTCGCCGCTGTAGCCGGCCGCCCTGAGGACGCGTTTGGCCGTGGCCCTGGCCCGCTCGGCCGGTGAACTGACCACCAGATCGGGCAGGATGGCATGGGCGGCCAGAAAAGCGCCGATTCGGGGGGCGTCGCGCTCGCCGCGGGGGGCCAGCGGGCGCTCGTGATCGGCCAGGCCGGGGTCGCCCCAATCGGATTTGGCATGGCGGAGGAGGAGGAGTTCTTTCATGGAGGGAGGGAGAGGGAGAGGCGCAGGGACGCAGAGAGGATGGTATCAGGCTTCCATGGCCTTGGCAACCGCCGCGGCGCGGGTGCTCACCCCCAGTTTGGCAAAGACGGCTTTCAGGTGTCGCTTGACCGTGTTGGGCGAGATGACCAGGCGCTCGGCGATCTCTTTGTTGGTCAGGCCCAAGACCAGCAGGTTTAGCACCTCGCGCTCGCGCTCGGTCAGGGCATCGAGGGCAACGGGTTCGGCTGAGCGCGCGGCCAGAGCCTCGGCCACTGCCTCGGTGAAGGCGCGACGGTCAAATGAGCGCTTTTCCAGAAAGGCAAAGGCCCCAAACTCGTCCAGCGCCCGCTGCGCTTCGGCCGCGCCGGCCGCGCCGCTGACGACGATGGCCGGGATGCCGGCGTCGCGGCCGGCAGCCAGCAGACGATAACCATCGACATTGCCGGTCGGCGCGAGAGACGTGGCCAATGAGAGATCCACCACGGCCAGATCGAAGCGTCGCCGCCGCAGCCAGCCCAGGGCCTCGCCATAGCTGCTGCATGCCCGCACCCTGTATCCGGCTTCGGCCAACA
>CAYWPZ010000053.1:7192-21203 GCA_964460135.1 uncultured Caldilineales bacterium
CGCCATAGCTGCTGCTCAGCCGCGCCTGATGACCGGCGTCGATCAGGAGTTCGCCCAGCAGGCTTCGCCAACCGGCGTCATCCTCCACCACCAACACCTGGGCCTCGCCGCCCGCCGCCTCGTTCGCTTCTCGGCTAACGGGCAGGGTTGTCGCCGCCGGTGGGGCGAATGCGGAGGCAGTCACGGGCGGCAGGGCCAGGATTTCTTCCAGCACGCGGCGAAACTCGGCCCGGCGGAAGCGCTCTTTGCGCAAGCAGGTGTGCGCCCCAAATTCACGCAGGACGCTGACCGCCAGTTCGACGGTGGCGAAACCAGAAAGCAGGATGGGCGTGCAGGCCGGATCGCTCCGGCGCAGAGCCTCCAACACCCGCAAGCCATCCTCGTTGCGATGGTCTCGGCCCGAAAGCGAGAGGTCCACCACCGCCAGCCGGTGCGGGGCCGCCCGCAACAGTGCCGCGGCCGCCTCGTAGCTGCCGGCCACATCCGCGATCAGCCCGGCGTCGGTCAGCAGCTCGGTCAGAATCTGCTGCCAGGAGGGATCATCTTCGACGACGAGAGCGCGGGTGGGTGTCATGCCGGCGGGGGGTAGGGAGCGGGGAGCGGGAGGCGAGAGGGGGCGCGGGGGGCATCGGCCATCCCTTGCTCACGCTTCACGGCCACAATGTTAGGGCGAGCCGGGCTGGGGCGGGTGAATAGGAAGGCGAAGGGTGAAGGTGGCGCCCCGGCGGCCGTCGCTTTCCACCGTCACGCCGCCGCCAAAGCGGGCCATCAGCGTGCGCACCCACCACAGGCCAAAGCCGAACTGGCCGTTGGCCCGCTTGGCGCCCGAATAGTTGAATTCGAAGATCTTCTCGTGCAACTCGGGTGCGATGCCCGGTCCCGTGTCGCTGACCGTCACCTCCACCCACCCGCCCCGCACCGCGCCCCGGATGTGGATCTCGCCCGTGGCTGCGCCCGCGCTCGGCGCTGCTGCTCCTTGCATGGCGGCAATGGCGTTTTCGAGCAAGTTGACAAAGACGAGCGAGAGCCGCTGTTGGCCGGCGATGACGGTGGGCAGGGCGTCGAGATCACGGACGTGGATGCGAATCCCGGCGGGGATGGCGATGCTGCTGATCGCCTGCGCCACGGCCGCGCCGATATCCACCGCCGCCGGGCGGATGGGCCGAAGATAGAAGAGGCTGTCGCTCAGGGCCTCCATCGCCTCGGCCGCGCTGCGTTCGATCGCGGCCAGGTTGGCAGCCAGATAGGGATCAGCGCTCAGGCTGGCCTGACACTTGTCTTGGATGCCCTCCACCCGCACCGGGATGACGCCGATCTTGTTGTTCAGGCGGTGCAAGAGATTGGCGGCGATGTCGCCCACGGCCGCAAACGTCTCGGCGGCGGCCCGCTGCTCGCGCTCGCGGCGCAGGGCCTCTTGGTGGGCGGCGTTGCGCACGGCCAGGGCGGCGTGATGAGCCAAAAAGGTGAGCACCTTCTTATCCCAGTCCGAGACAAGAAACTGGCCGGGGTTAGCCTCGGTGTTGTAGACGCTCAGCGCTCCCACAGCCTCGTTGTCGGGGCCGGCCAGCAGCGGTGCAATCAGCGCCTGGGTCCAGCCCTGCCGTCGGGCCAGATCCTGCCACTGGAAACGGGGGTCGTGACGCACATCGTCGGCGATGACGATGCCGCGCTGCAGCACGGCCTGACCGGTCAGGCTGCCGCGCAGGGCCACCCGCTCGCCGTGCACATGCCCGGCATTGGCGCTCTGCAAAACCAGGTCCTCCTCATCCAATGTCCACAGCGCCCCCACAGGCGCGCCCAACAGTTGGCGCGCCAATTCGACCAGGCGATCCAGCACCTGCTGCAAAGGCTGAGTCAGCAAACGCTCGGCGATTTCCTGCAAGGCATCGAGCAGGCGCACTTCCTGGATGGCGATCACGGCCTGCGTGGCCAGTGATTGCAGCAGGAGGCTGTCGTCCTCGCTGAACGCGCCCACCAGCGGGCTTTCCAGGTTGATTACGCCCTCCAGACGACCGCTGGCCCCGATCAGCGGCACGGCCAGTTCCGATCTCATCTCGCGCTCGTGGTCGAGCGGGTAATAGATGCGCGCCCAGGGTTCGGCATGGACATCGGTGATGCACAGGGGGTCGCGGGTCTTGGCCACCCAGCCGGTGATGCTGGTAGTGTTCAGCGGCAGCGCCTCGATGGCCGGGCGCCCCAGATCATCTCCCGCCAGCGCCCGCGTCAGCAAGCGCCCACCCGACTCATCCACCAGCCGCAGGATGCCATAGCGGGCATCGGTCACTTCCAACGCCATCTGTAAGATCGATTCGAGCGTGTCCTGCAACTGCGAACGGGACGAGATCAGCAAATCGGCGCGACGCATGCGCGCCAGCTCATCCTCTTTGCGCTCCAGATTGCGCTGGATGCGCTGCGCATAATCGGCCGCGCGCGCCAATTGCTGCTCGCGATGAATGGCCAGGGCTGCCAGATTGACCAGATTATCCAGCAACAACAGTTCCAGATCGCTGAAGCGGCCTTCTTCGTGTCGATAGACATAGAGCGCGCCCACCGGCTGCTCGGCCACGATCAACGGATAGCAGACGCCCACCCTGGCCCCGGCTGCCGCCATGGCCTCGTGCATCCCCAACCCCGGCGCTTCATACGAGAGCAGCCGCCGTCGCTGACGCAAGGCCTGGGCGCCAAGCCCTCCCGGCCGGGGTGCATCGTCGCCCGCCAAAACCGTCGCCCGGCCGGCCGCTACGCGTGAAGTGGGATCGAACGCCCCGCCGCCAGCCTCGCAGGTGTAGATCACCGCCGTCACGGCGCCCGGCTTGCCCGGCGCCATCATCTCCACCGCGCCTTCGCTGATCAACCGCAGCGTCTCGGACAGGCCGATGCTGCGCCCCGCCGGGACGCGGTTGATGCCGGCGGCGACCTCATTGAGGGTCGTCAGGGCCGCAAGCGCCGGGCCCTCGTCGGCAGCGGCAGGAGCGGCCAGGCGGCGGCTGGCGGGACTTGCTGAAAGCAATGAGTCTGGCATAGAGTTCGGGGCATGCGATTTGGCGCATCGCAGCGCATTATAGCGCCCGCCGGTGGCTTGCGCACGCCCGCTGACATGACCCATTTGGGTACTCTTTTGCTCGACCAAAGCGCCTACACTACGCTTGTGACTCTCCATCCGCTCCTTCTCCCTGATTTGCCCGCGCCTGCAGCCGAGGCGCTGCTGTCTTCTGCCGGCTTCGACGATGTGCGCGCCGCCCTGCATCGTTTGCGCCATCTGGCCGGCGACGACGCCGCCCTGCCGTTGTTCTCGGACTGTCTGCCGCACCTGCTGGCCGCCCTCGCCGACGCCGCCCACCCCGACCAGACCCTGGTCAGCTTCGAGCGGCTGTTGCAGGACGGGCAGAATGGGGCCGCCGCGCGGCAATCCCTGTTGGCGCATTTGGCTGTCAACCCGCGCGCCATCCAGATGCTCACCACCCTGTTTGCCGGCAGCCAGTTTCTGACCGAGATCCTGTTGCGCCAGCCCGACGCCGCCCTGCGCTTGTTCCAGAGCCAGCGCGAGGGCGAGCTGGGCCGCCGCAAGACCGTCGCCCAGTTCCGGGCCGAGGCCGCCGAACTCCTGGCCGCCAACGAGGACTGGCTGCCAGGCCTCGACGCCCTGCGCCGCTATCAGCGTTGGCAGCTACTCCGCATCGGCGCCTGCGATTTCTTTGGGCTGATGGACCTATCCGGCATCACCGCCCAGCTCTCGCGGCTGGCCGATGGCCTGGTGCAGGCCTGTCTCGACCTGGCCGCCGGGCAGACCGGGGTCGGGGCCGCTGATTTCGTCGTCCTGGCCATGGGCAAGCTGGGCGGGGGCGAGGTGAACTACAGTTCGGACATCGACTTGCTCTTCCTGACCCTCGACCATGTGCGTCTGGGCCAAAAGCTGATCGACGCCCTCACCCGCGCCACCGGCGAAGGCTTTCTCTATCGTGTAGACATGCGGCTGCGCCCCTGGGGTCGCGATGGCGCCCTGGTGACGGAGCTTGACGGGCATCTGGATTATCTGCGCCGCCATGCCCGGCTGTGGGAAAAACAGGCCCTGCTCAAGGCCCGCCCCATTGCCGGCGCCATCCAGGTCGGCCTCGATTTCCTGGAACAGGCCCAGCCGATCATCTTCGACCTGGAACCGGAGCGGGTGCGTGAGGATGTACGGGCGATGAAGGAACGCACCGAATCCTATCTGCGCCAGCACGGCCGCAGCTGGGGCGAGGTGAAGCTGGGCGAGGGTTCGATCCGCGACGCCGAATTCGTGGTGCAATATCTGCAACTCAGCCACGGCGGCCGCGACCCCTATGTGCGCAGCGGGCGCACCCTCGATGCGCTTTCGCGGCTGTCAGGGGCGGGAGTGATCGCGCCAGACGCCCACCGTACCCTGGGCGCAGGCTATGTCTTTTTGCGCACGGTCGAGCACCATCTGCAGTTGATGCACTATCGCCAGACCTCTACCCTGCCCACCGACCCCGCCGAACTGGAGGCCCTGGCCCGCCGCCTGGGATTCAGCGGCGCCGAGGCCGGCGAACGCTTTCTCCAACGCTACCAACAACACCGCGACGCTGTCCGCGCCGTCTATCTGCACTATCTGGGAGCCGACCCCATGGCCGCCACTGCTACGCCAGCCGCCGCTGTCCAGGCCCTGCCGCCTGCCAACGAAAGCGGTCTCGCCGTCCAACGCCATCTCGAGCGCATGGACGCCTCGTATGCCGCCGTCTTCAGCCCCGACGAAATCCGCCGGCACGCCATCCTGGCCGGGCAGGTTGACGAGGCGAACCCCGTGCAGGTCGATGTCGCCGCCCTGGACGACGGCCACTGGCGGGTGACGATCGTCGGTTATGACTATTTGGGCGAGTTGTCGCTGATCTGCGGTCTCTTGTTCGTCTACGGGCTGGACATCGCCAGCGGCCACATCTTCACCTACGAGCCGCTGCCGGCCGCCGAGACGCCGGAGCTGGCCCGCCGCTCGGCCCCTGCCGCTCAGCGCCAGCGCCCTGCCGCCGATACGCGGCAGAAAATTGTCGATGTCTTCACCGTCCGCCCGGTCGAAGGCGCTCTCGCGCCCGACTTGTGGCAGCGCTACGCCGAAGAGCTGGCCGATCTGGTGCGCAAGCTGCATTTCCGGCGGCGGGATGAAGTGCAGGGGGCGCTAACGCATCGCGTGGCCGCTGTGTTGCAACAGCGCGAGGGCGGCTCGCCCACAGTCTACCCGGTCGATATCACCATCGACAACGAGAGTTCTCCTCGCTACACCCTGCTGGAGATCGCCGGCCCCGACACGCCCGGCTTCCTCTACGAATTGACCAATGCCCTGGCCCTGAATGGCGTCTACATCGCCCGCGTCGAAGTCAACTCGATACGAAACGAAGTTTCGTCGGGAAGCCGGGTGCAGGACACACTGTTCGTGGTCGATGCCAACGGCCAAAAGATGACGGCCGGCATCCGCCAGCGCGAATTACGGGCCGCCATTGCCCTGGTCAAGCACTTCACCCATCTGCTGCCGCTCTCGCCCAATCCCGAACGCGCCCTTCTGCACTTCCGCAGCTTCCTGGCTCAGCTTTTCGAGCGCCCCAATTGGCCGGATGAGCTGGTTTCGGTCGAGCGGCCAGAGGTGCTGAACGCTCTCGCCCGGCTGCTGGGGGTCAGCGATTTCTTGTGGAACGATTTCCTGCGCATGCAATACGCCAACCTGTTCCCGGTGGTCAGCAACGTGGGCGGATTGGAAGAGCCGCATTCGAAAGAGCTCTTGGCGGCGCGCCTGCGCGACGAGGTGGCCGCCGCGCCCGATGTCGAGACGCGCTGGCAGGTGATCAACGCCTTCAAGGACCGCGAGATGTTCCGCATCGACATGCGCCACATCCTCGGTCACACGGTCAAATTCGGCACCTTCGCCCGCGAACTGACGGCGCTGGCCGAGGTGGTGGTGGGGGCAGCCTACACCCTGTGCGAGATCGGGCTGGTGGGGCAGTATGGCCTGCCCCGGCTGGAAGATGGCAGCCCCTGCCCGCTCAGCATCGTCGCCCTGGGCAAGGCAGGCGGCCATGAACTCGGCTTTGCCTCGGACATCGAATTGATGTTCATCTATGCCGGGGCGGGCCGGAGCGGCGGGGCCAACAGCATCACCACCTCCGAGTTCTACGAGAAACTGGTACAGGAATTCGTGCGCGGCATCCGCGCCAAACACGAAGGCATCTTCGAGATCGATCTGCAGCTGCGGCCCTACGGCAAGGCCGGCAGCATGGCCGTCTCGTTGGATGCCTTCCGGCGCTATTTCGGGCCGGGCGGCCCGGCCTGGGCCTACGAGCGCCAGGCGCTGGTCAAGCTGCGGCCCATCGCCGGCGACCCTGGCCTGGGCCGGCAGATCACGGCCCTGCGCGACGACTTCATCTTCACCGGCGATGACTTCGATGTGGCGGCCATGCGGGCCATGCGCGAGCGGCAACTGCGTCATCTGGTTGCAGCCGGCGTTATCAACGCCAAGTTTAGCCCTGGCTGTCTGGTGGACATCGAGTACCTTGTGCAGGCGTTGCAGATCACGCATGGCCGGCAGCATCCCGGCCTGCGACTGCCCAACACGCGCGAGGCCATGACCGCACTGCGCGACCTCGGCCTGCTGGCGTCCGACGACTTCAGCCGCTTACGGCAGGCTCACATCTTCTTCCGCAACCTCATCAATGCCCTGCGCATGGTGCGCGGTCACGCCAAAGACCTGAGCGTGCCGCCCGCCGGCAGCGACGAATTCGCCTTCCTGGCCCGCCGACTGGGCGAAAGCGAGCAGAACCTGAGCGAAAACATCGCTCGTCACGCCGCCGCCGTGCAACAGATCAGCAACCGGGTACTGGATGCGCTCGCGGGCGAAGACGGCTGACAAAGCCCAGCAAATATGACCCATTTGGGTAATGGCAGGCCCCTGGGCCGCCCGCCTATACTCGGCGGAGTGACGCCCAATGCAGCGTCGAGCGTCGTGTGCAACATCAAGCAGCGGCGCCGCCTTGTTACCTTGTTTCCCTGTCTACTTATCTACTCGAACAATCGAAAGGAGCACCTCAGCCATGTCCAAATCACCTGCTGATGTCGTCAAAATGGCCAAAGACGTAAAAATGGTCGACTATCGCTTTGTCGATCTGCCCGGCACCTGGCAGCACTTCACCGTTCCGGCGCGCGAACTCGGCGAAGAAACCTTCCAGGAAGGCGTCGGCTTCGATGGCTCGTCCATCCGCGGCTTTCAGGAGATCCACGAATCGGACATGCTGCTGATGCCCGACCCCAGCTCGGCCTTCATCGACCCCATTTTCGAGATCCCCACCCTGGTTCTGATTTGCGACGTCTACGATCCGGTCACACTCCAGCCCTACTCGCGCGACCCGCGCTATGTAGCCCGCAAAGCCGAGGCTTATCTGAAGCAGACCGGACTGGCCGACACCAGCTATTGGGGGCCGGAAGCCGAATTCTTTATTTTCGACGATGTGCGCTACGGCGCCGACACCAATTCGGCCTTCTATCGCGTCGATAGCTCCGAGGCCTGGTGGAACAGCTCCAGGGACTCGGGTCGCAATTTGGGCGGGCAGATCCCGGCCAAGCGCGGCTACTTCCCCGTCCCGCCCGCCGATCAGTTCCAGGACATCCGCAGCAAGATGGTGCTGCAACTGGAAGCGGCCGGGGTCGAGATCGAAGTTCATCATCACGAGGTCGCCACGGCTGGTCAGGCCGAGATCGACATGCGCTTCGACAGCATGGTGAGCATGGCCGACAAGGTGATGAAGTACAAATACGTGATCAAGAACGTGGCCCGCCAGAACGGTCTCACCGTCACCTTTATGCCCAAGCCGCTCTTTGGCGACAACGGCAGCGGTATGCACGTGCACCAAAGCCTGTGGAAAGGCAGCACCAACATCTTCTTCGACGCTTCCGGCTACGCCGGCCTATCCGACACCGCCAAGTACTACATCGGCGGTCTGCTGAAGCACGCCCCCGCCCTCCTGGCCCTGGCCGCCCCCACCACCAACTCCTACCGGCGCCTGGTGCCCGGCTACGAGGCCCCCGTCAACCTGGCCTACTCGCAGCGCAACCGCTCGGCCATCTGCCGCATCCCCATCTACTCCAAGAGCCCCAAGGCCAAACGCATCGAGTTCCGCGCCCCTGACCCCTCCAGCAACCCCTATCTGTGCTTCCCAGCTCTGCTGATGGCCGGCCTGGACGGCATCCAGAACCGCATCGACCCCGGCGAGCCGATGGACAAGGACCTCTACGAGTTGCCGCCGGACGAACTGAAGCTGATCAAGCAGGTGCCCGGCTCGCTGACCGACGTGCTGGATGCGCTGGAAGCCGACCACGACTTCCTGCTGCGCGGCGATGTCTTCACCCCCGACCTGATCAAGGCCTACATCGGCTACAAGCGCCAGGTCGAGGTCGATCCCGTGCGCATGCGTCCGCATCCGTATGAGTTCATGCTGTACTACGATATCTGATCGAACTTGGTTGGAGCATGGTGACCCACCCCAACCGCTGAACGAGTTTTGCCGCAAAGGGCATCTGTCGCACGACAGGCGCCCTTTTTTGTGCTGATGGGTGGGGAGGTGGGGATGTCTTCTGCTAGAATTGTGACATTCTGCACGAACGCACTTTCTGCCTTCCTGGGAAAGCTAGCTGGACGCCTGAGTTCAGGAAGCTGAGCGTCCACGACGTTCTTTCGACCCAATGAGTGACCTCCCATGATCCTCCTCAACCCCAAATCCTACGCCTGGGAATCGCTGGACGAGGCTTCGCGCCAGCTCATGCTCAACACGATCTGGTTCTTCGAGACCAAAGGCAAGGCCCGGCTCAAACACGACGACCGCGAGCGGGTCTGGTATTCCGATTTCCTGGATTTCATCCGTGAGCAGCAGGCCTTCGCCCGCCTGATGACGCCCGCCGGCTACGGCGCCACCGACAGCCGCTGGGACACCTGGCGCAACTGCGCCTTCAACGAGATCCTGGGCTTCTACGGCCTGCACTACTGGTACACCTGGCAGGTGTCGATGCTCGGTCTGGGGCCGATCTGGATGAGCGAGAACGAAGCCGCCAAACAGCGCACGGCCGGGCTATTGCAGGAGGGCGGCATTTTCGCCTTTGGCCTGTCCGAAAAAGAGCACGGCGCCGACATCTATGCCAGCGACATGACCCTGACCCCACGACCGGAAGGCGGCTATCTCGCCAACGGCCGCAAGTACTATATCGGCAACGCCAACCAGGCCGCCATCGTCTCCACCTTCGGCAAGATCGCCGCCGCCGACCCCGCGCAGCCCGCGCCCTATGTCTTCTTCGCCGTCGATTCGCAGCACCCCAACTTCGAGCTGATCCAGAACGTGATCAACGTGCAGTCGTATGTGGCCGAGTACGCCCTGCACGACTACCCCGTGAGCGAAGGCGACGTCCTTTCCCGCGGCCCCGAGGCCTGGGATGACGCCCTCAACACCGTCAATGTCTGCAAATACAACCTGGGCTGGGCCTCCATCGGCATCTGCACCCACGCCTTCTACGAGGCCATCAACCACGCCGCCAACCGCCGGCTGTACGGCATGGCCGTCACCGACTTCTCGCATGTGCGCCAGATGTTCGTCGATGCCTACGCCCGCCTCACCGCCATGAAGCTCTTCGCCATGCGCGCCTCCGACTACATGCGCTCAGCCTCGGACGATGACCGCCGTTATCTGCTCTACAACCCCATGGTGAAGATGAAGGTGACGCGGGAGGGCGAGCGCGTGATCGACCTGCTCTGGGACGTGATCGCCGCCAAGGGCTTCGAGAAGAGCACCTATTTCGAGATGGCGACGCGCGACATCCGCGCCCTGCCCAAGCTGGAGGGTACGGTCCACGTCAACATTGCCCTGATCGTCAAGTTCATGGCCAACTACTTCTTCTTCCCCGCCGCCTACCCACCCATCCCGGCCCGCGCCGACGCTGCCGACGACGCCTATCTCTTCCGCCAGGCCCCCGCCCATGGCCTCGGCAAGATCCGCTTCCACGACTACAACCTGGCCTACGCCGCCGTCGATCTGCCCAATGTGGCCCTCTTCCGCCAACAAATCGGTGTCTTCAAGCGCCTGCTGGCCACAGCCACGCCCACCGAAGCGCAGCAGAAGGACATCGACTTCCTGCTGGCGGTGGGCGAATTGTTCGCGCTGGTGGTGTATGGCCAGTTGATCTTGGAGGCCGCTCCCATCCACGGCGCCGAAGATGACCTCATCGACCAGATCTTCGACTTCCTTGTGCGTGATTTCTCGGCCCACGCCCTACAACTCTACTCCAAACCCTCGGCCACGCCCAACCAGATGGCCCTCTGCCAGGACATGATCCGCCGCCCGGTCGTAGACGCCGCCCGCTATGACCGCGTTTGGGTGGCTGTGCATGCCCTCAATGGGCTGTATGAGATGAATCTCTGATAGGGGCTACCGCATGTTGGACGCAGCTATCAAGATCCAATGCCCTGAGATTATTCCTGCTCAGATATGGGCGGCAAGCACCTTCTCCTGTAGCCAGAGATTGGCCAGACTCTCCACGCCAATACCCCTCGCCTTCGCTTCCTCACGCAGCCGCACGACGAGGTCGGGATCGATAGCGATGTAATGACCCTGACCCTGCAGATCGAACTCCATCGCCGCCGCGAAGGTACGATCATCGAAGTCGGCGGCATCGTGGCTGTCCCAAAATGCGGCCATCTCTTCGATTGATATCGTTTGTGAGTGACTACAGAACGAGCGCCAGGACTGTTGCCTGGCGCTCGTTGCCTCGTTACTTCTTTACTTCAGGGGGCCTACTTCTTGGCCGGCCCGCCGTTTCCTCCTCCCGCCGCCTGCCTTCGGGCGTCGATATCATCAGGATACATCAGCGCCTCGCGGCCACGCTCGCCCGTGCGGATGCGGATCACGTCATCCACCGGATAGACGAAGATGATGCCGTCGCCGGTGCGACCGCTGCGCGCCGCCTGGCAAATGGCATCCACCGCTTTGTCCACATTGTGGTCGCTGAGGATGATGTTGACCTGCATCTTGGGGATCAGATCCATGTGATAGGACGTGCCCCGCCAGGACAGCTCGATCCCGCCCTGGCGGCCGTGCCCGCGCACCTCGAACACATTCATGCCGACGATGCCGATGGCGTGCAGGGCATCCTTGACCGCGTCCAACGACTCCTCGCGGATGATAGCTTCGATCTTTTTTGTCATAGTTGCGTCTCCAAAGAGGTGTTGCGGAGGGTGTGCATCGGGTCAGTTGCCCGGCAGCGCTGCCGGGGCGCTGCTGCGAGCCTTTCCGGGCATCTGCGGGATCAGGCGGCCGCCGTGCATAAGGACATCGACCGAGGTGTAGCCCGGCGCGCCCATCTCCGGCATGTCCAGACCCGCCAGCTCATCGGCCGGGGCCGAGCGCAGCAGCTTGAGCGCGTTCACCACCCGGAAGAAGACGAAGCTCAGGCCGCCGACGGCGGCGAAGACGGCGACGACCTCCAGAACTTGCGCCGCCAACTGGCTTCCACCGCCAAAGAGCAGGCCCGTCACCGGCGTCGCCACGCCGTTCCAGCCGGCCGTGGCCGGGTTGCCGTTGGCAAAAATACCCACCGCCAGCAACCCCCAGGCGCCATTGACCAGATGCACCGGCGCCGCGCCCACCGGATCGTCGATCCGCAGCTTCTCCAGCGCAAAGGTGGCAAAGCATACCAGCACACCAGCGATGTGGCCGATGATCACGGCCGAAAGCGGCGAAACGAAGGCGCAGGGGGCAGTGATCGCCACCAGCCCGGCTAGCAGGCCGTTGACCGACAGACCGGGGTCGGGTCGCTTGGTGGGACCAAGCAGCCACATGTAGGTCATAGCCGAGATGCCGCCTGCCGCGCCGGCCAGCAGGGTATTGACGGCAGCCAGCACCGCCAGGTCGCGTCCGGCGCCAACAAAACTCATCGATGAGCCGGGGTTGAAGCCGAACCAGCCGAAGAAGAGGATGATCGTACCGAGGATGCCCATGGGGATGTTGTGGCCGGGCATCGCATTGGCTGAGCCGTCTTTGTTGAAGCGGCCGATGCGCGGGCCGATGACAATAGCGCCCGCCAGGGCCAACGAGCCGCCGGTCATATGCACCACGCCCGACCCGGCGAAATCGACGGCGCCATTGCCCAGGCCCAGGCTGCGACCCAGGTTCTGCAGCCAGCCGCCGCCCCACACCCAGTTGCCCGCCAGCGGATAGATGAACATACTGACCCAAAGCCCCATGAGAATGAAGCCCGGCCACTTCAGGCGCTCGGCCATCGAGCCGGTGGGGATGGTGGCGGCGGTGTCCATGAACACCATCTGGAAGATGAAAAAGGCCAGGATGCCGCTGATGGTCAGTCCGCCCAGCGCAAAACCGCTGCCGCCGAGGATGCCGAACTGCCCAAAGCGGAGCAAGGGCGTGGCCAGCAGCCCGGACCAGTCGCCGAGCGTCACCGGCGAATGCGCCCACTCCGCTACGGCGCCGACAGCCGGATAGCTGAAGTTGACGGCGCCAAACTGCAAAGCGAAGCCCACCAGCCAGTAGCCGAGCGCGCCAACGCAGAACACGATCATGTTCATCATCATCGTGTGGGCCACATTCTTGGCGCGGGTAAAGCCGGCTTCGACCAGGGCGAAACCGGCCTGCATGAAGAAGATCAGGAAACCGCACAGCAGCATCCACATGATGTTGATCGCCGTCGCCAACTCATCATTGCTGGGTGGCTCGGTAGCCTGAGCCGAGGCTACGCCGCCAAACGCCAGCATGACCACTGCCAGCACGATGAGCGGGAACAGCGCCCGCCGCCATTGTCGTTTGAACATGGGAAATCCTCCGAAGAAATGAGAGAAAAGAGTCGTATCAGTCGAAGACCGGGGTTATCGCCTCGCGCGGGGCGAAGCTGGCATCTCCCGCAGCCAGGGACGAAGTGGCAGGAAGAACGAATTTGAGCAGGAAAGGTGTGAACAGCGTCGTCACCAGGGTCATGAGGATGACGACACCGAAAGTCGTCTGATCGAGCAGGCCGCTGCTGATCCCCAGCGTGGCCATCACCAGCGCCACTTCGCCGCGGGCGACCATCCCCGCCCCCACCGCCCGCGCCTCGGGCCAGGTGCAGCCGCCCAGCCGGGCGCCGATCCCCGACCCGAACATCTTGGTGGCGACGGCAACCACGATCACCACCAGGCTGAGCCACGGCGCCGCCATGACGCTGCGCACATCCGTCGCCAGACCAACGCTGACGAAAAAGACCGGCACGAAGAGCCCGTAACCAACCTTGCTGGCTCCCTCCGTCACCCAGGCCCTGGCTTCGGGCAGCCGCGCCACCAGGATGCCGGCCACATAGGCCCCGGTGATGGCTGCCAATCCGCCCCATGCCTCCGCCGCCCAGGCATAGACCAACACCAGGGCGATGATGAGGGCGAAGCCGGCCTCTTTGGCATGATGGCGGTCGATCCACCGCACCAGCGGCCCCACCAGCAGCCGTCCGCCTATCAGGGCGATGGGGAAGAAGAGAGCGATGCGCGCCAGCGCCAGCAGCGGGCTGCTGCCCTGCCCCACCATCGCCAGGATGACACTGAGGACCAGAATGCCCAAAACGTCATCGATGATGGCCGCGCCCAGCGTGATCAGCCCCTCCTTCGACCGCAGCCGGCCCAACTCTTGCAGCGTCTGCACCGAGACGCTGACGCTGGTGGCAGTGAGGGCCGCGCCCAAGAACAGGCTGGTCGCCCAGCCCAGTCCGAACGCCCGCCCAACGATGACGCCGCCTGCCAGCGGCAGGATCACACCGGCGGCGGCGGCCCAAGTCGATGCTTTTCCCAGGCGTCGCAATTGCAGCAGGTCGGTTTCCAGCCCGGCGATGAACATGAGCAGGAGCACGCCGATGTCGGCCACGGCGTTGAGGACTTCGTTGGGGTGGATCAGCCCCAGGAGCGATGGCCCCAGGATCACGCCCGCCATGAGTTCGCCCAGGACGCCGGGCAGCCCCA
>CAYWPZ010000053.1:21213-21699 GCA_964460135.1 uncultured Caldilineales bacterium
CTGGTGGTGGTGGATGCGGGTCTTGGAGGTACGGGAGGCGGGGGGCGGGAGGCGGTCAGCTCACTTTGTCATCCTGTCAGGCGCCAGGATGTGGGCGGCAAGTCCCGTGTAAGGTATCAGGCTGATCCCTCCCCCACCAGTACCCAAACGGATCATTTTGGCCTGGAAAGCAAAACGTCCGACCTTCTCAGATCGGACGCGTCGAAAAGACTCGATGGTTCTGATCTTATGTCAATTCTTCATTGCCGCCAGATAATTCTGCACCCTCTGGTGTTGCACGCTGTCGATGCGCTCGGCTTGATGGAGCGCCTCCAACAACTGCGAAAAGGTCATGGCCGCGTGCAACTGCACGCCCGCAGCAGATAGATTGGCCCCACCGCCCTGCTCGCGGTCGATCAACACCACGGCCTCGCCCACATGCAGACCCTCGTCGCGCAGGATGTGGACGCTTTCGAGCAGGCTGCCGGCGCTGGTCACCAGGTCTTC
>CAYWPZ010000054.1:0-17426 GCA_964460135.1 uncultured Caldilineales bacterium
ACCGACCCAGAGGCTGCCCAGGCGCTGCTGCCTGGCTCCTACTTTGGCCTGAGCGGCCACCTCGACCTGCTGCCCCTGCTGCGTGATTTCGTGCTGGCGTTGGGCGGGCGGCCGCTGGTCGTGCCCGACGAGGCTAAAGCCCTCTACCACGCCGCCGCCGTCTTTGCCAGCAACTACATCGTCACCTGCTTCGCTCAGGCGGTGGACTTGCTGGTCGGGCTGGGCATTCCGGCAACGGACGCCGCCCAGGCCCTGCTGCCGCTGACGCAAGGCGCCGCCAGCAACTTGGCCCAGCGCGGCCTGCCCCATGCCCTCACCGGCCCCATCTCACGCGGCGATGCCGGCACCCTGGCCGCCCACCAGCAACACCTCGCCGCCGCCCGGCCCCACCTGCTCCCCCTCTACCAACTGCTGGGCCAGGCCGCCGTGCCCATTGCCGCCGCCCAGGGCCGGCTTTCGCCATCTGCCCTGGCCTCTCTCGCTGCCGTCCTCGCTTTTCCCACCCCTTCAGGAGAACGACCATGAAAACCACCATCCGCGCTATCCAACAGAAGAAAGAACGCGGCGAGCCGATCGTCATGCTGACGAGCTACGACTACACCTCGGCCCGTCTCGCCGCCGCCGCCGGCGTCGACATCCTGCTCGTCGGCGACAGCCTGGGCATGGTCATCCAGGGCTACGAGACCACCCTGCCGGTCACACTCGACGACATCATCTACCACACCCGCGCCGTAGTGCGCGGCGCGCCCGAGAGCCTGGTCGTCGCTGACATGCCCTTCATGAGCTACCAGGTCTCGCCCGAACAAGCGCTGGGCAACGCCGGCCGGGTGATGCAAGAGACCGGGGCGCAGGCCGTCAAGCTGGAGGGCGGCGCCCACATGGCCGCCACCGTGCAGCGGCTGGTGCAGGTGGGTATCCCGGTCATGGGTCACATCGGCCTGACGCCGCAAAGCGTCAACCAGATGGGCGGCTGGCGGGTGCAGGGCCGCAGTTCGGTCGAGGCCGAGCGCCTCATCGCCGATGCCAAAGCCCTGGCCGAAGCCGGGGCCTTCAGCATCGTCCTGGAGCTGGTCCCCATCGAACTGGCCGCCGCCATCACCGCCGCCGTGCCCGTCCCCACCATCGGCATCGGCGCCGGGCCGCACTGCGACGGCCAGGTGCAGGTGTGGCACGACATCCTCGGCCTCTTCTCCGACTTCCAGCCCAAACACGCCCGCCGCTACGCTGACCTGGGCGCGGCCATCCGCCAGGCCGTGGGCCAATACACCGCCGATGTGCGCGGACGGGCCTTCCCCACCGCGGCCCACGCCACCCACCTGACCGCCGACCTGGCCGCCCTCTATGCGCCTGCGCAACCAGCCCAGCCAGAACAGGTCAGCCCGATGCCTGTCGCCAAAGCTGCGTAGTTTGGAGATTGGAGATTAGAGATTGCCACATGATCGCCAATCTCTAATCTCCAATAACTAATCTCCTCCCTCCACCTATGGAACTCATCACCACCACCACCGCCCTGCAGTCGCGCCGGCGTGAGATCGATGGCGCGGTCGGCGTCGCGCCGACGATGGGCTATCTGCACGCAGGCCACGCCTCATTGGCCCGCCGCGCCCGGGCCGAAAACGACTTCGTGATCGCCACCATCTTCGTCAACCCCGGCCAGTTCGGGCCGAACGAAGACCTGGCCGCCTACCCCCGCGACCTGCCCCGCGACCTGGCCCTGCTCGAAGCCGAAGGCGTCGATCTCGTCTTTGCGCCCGCATCGCCCGCCGAAATCTACCCGCCCGGCTACCAGACCTGGATCGACCTCAGCGACCTGCCCACACGGCTGGAGGGCGCGCAGCGGCCGGGGCATTTCCGCGGGGTGGCGACCGTTGTTGCCAAGCTCTTCAACCTCACCCGGCCCAGGCGGGCCTACTTCGGCCAGAAGGACGCCCAGCAGTGCGCCGTCATCCGGCGGATGGCGCTGGACCTCAACTTCGATCTCGAAGTTGTCATCTGTCCGACGGTGCGCGAGCCGCACGGCCTGGCCATGAGCTCGCGCAATGCCTATCTGAGCGCCGATGAGCGCGCCCGCGCCGGGGTGCTGTACCGCGCCCTCAGCGCCGCCCAGTCTGCCTACCGCTCGGGCGAGCGCGCCGCCGGGCTGCTGCGCCAGCTGATGAGCGATATCCTGGCCGCCGAGCCGCTGGCCCGCCCCGACTACGTCAGCATCGCCGACCTTGACACCCTGACCGAGATCGACGGCGCCATCCCTGGCCCGGCCCTGGCCTCGTTGGCCGTGCGCTTTGGCCGGGCGCGGCTGATCGATAATGTGACGCTCGAACCCTGAAGGTCTGCGAGACCTTTAGGGTTCCTTGCTCACAGCCGCTGCCCCAGGTCG
This sequence comes from uncultured Caldilineales bacterium, assembly GCA_964460135.1. GTDB lineage: Bacteria > Chloroflexota > Anaerolineae > J102 > J102 > SSF26. Next base: position 2,378 of record CAYWPZ010000054.1, read on the forward strand.
GCGGTGCTATCGAGGATGAGGTCGGCGTCGGCCAGGTCGCGACGGCTGCCAAAACCACACAAGACGCCGATGGTGCGCATCCCGGCCGCCTGCCCGGCCCGGATATCGACGATGGTATCGCCCACCATCACACACGCCTTCGGCTCCAGCCCCAGCAGCCGGCTGGCCGCCAGCACCGGTTCGGGATGCGGCTTGAGGCGACGAACATCGTCCCGGGTCACGACGGCGTCGAAAAGGTCTTCCAGATGGTTGGCGCGCAGGAAATGCCAGGCGATGCTGTCGTCGCGCGTCGTCACCAGGGCCAGTTTGCGTTTTGGCTTCAGGGAGCGCAGCGCCGCCTCGGCGCCGGGCACCGGTTTCATCGCCTGGGGATGGCAGTTGCCCAGGCAGCTTTGCATCCACTGATTCAGGCGGAAAGCTTCATCATCAAGGTGAAGCCAGTCGAGCTGAGTCACCATCCAGTTGGCCGGGCCTTCGGCCAACATGGCCAGATGGCGCAGGAAGGGCGTCGGGTCGCCGCGAGGGAAGAGGCGGCCCAACCGGCCCAGGCGAGCAGCCATGTTGCCGACGATGGCGTTGTCGGTATCGGCCAGGGTGCCATCCAGGTCGAGGAGGACGCCGGTGATGGTTTGGCCGTCGCGGGGATCGAGCAGGTCAGCGGCGCGGGTGCTGGCGGGCGGGGGGAACGGATCCTCATCGCGCAATTTGTCATAGATGTAGCCGCCGAGCAAGCGGGCTGTGGCTAGAACGGGGGCGGCAAACAAGACGCCCAGAACACCCGCCTGCACGGCCCCGATGATGCTGGCCACGAAAACCAGGCCGGGGTGGAGTTGCACGCGCCGGCCGATGAAGCGAGGGATGATGTAGACCTGATCGAGCTGAAAGACCAGGGTGTAGATGACCAGCACGACCAGGGCCACGCCAGGGTTGCTGACCGGCAGCCAAGAAGAACCGTTGAAGAGGGCGATGAACAGGGCCGGGAGAACGGCGATGATCGGGCCGACGGTGGGAACGAATTCACCCAGGCCGGCAATGGCGCCGAGCAGAAATGCGTTCGACACCCCCATCACCCACATCGACAGACCGATGATGATCCCCACCGTCATCGAAACCAGGATCTGGCCGCGGAAAAAACTGCCCCAGATCAGCCCCATGTCCTGCAACAGATGAACGAGTTCGAGACGAAAGGGGCCGGGGGCTTGGTTGAGCAGCCAGCCTCGCAGCCGGTGGCTATCCTTGAGCAGCCAGAAGACGACGACCAGGATGAAGAGCAGCCACAGCAAACTGGAGGCCAGGCCGGAGACGATACTGACGGCGCTGCCGGCCAGGGGAGCGATGAGCGCCTGCGAAGCCTCGACCAGTCGCTGGGCCAGGTCGCTGCCTTCCAGCACCAAAGGGCCTAGCCGGAACGTTTCGGCGCTGAGGCGGTCGAGGAGGGGGCGCAGGCCGGCGGTTTCGTGCTGGATGCGAGCGATCAGGCTGGCAAAGCTTGGGGTGAGAAGGATGGGCGCCAGCAGCAGCGCCAGTACGGTCAGCGCCAGCACTACCAGCGCCGAGCCGCCGCGGCTCCAACCCGTGCGCCGGATCAACCATTCGGTGGGCGGTTTGAGGAAATAGGCCAGCACTCCCGCCAGGATGAGTGGGGGCAGCGACTGCCCGACTTGCACCAGCAACCAGGCGACTACCACCAGGCTGCTGATGAGCACGATCAGTTTGGTGGTGGGCGTCCAGCGATTCTCCATCCTCATCCTGCCGCACGCCGGCGGCCTTTACTCGACCAGACCGACATCGCTGAACGGCCAGTAGCGCACCCAGGCCCTGCCCACGATGTCATCGAATGCGATCGGCCCAAACGAACGCGAGTCGTTGGAGTTGTTGCGATTGTCGCCCATGACGAAAACACTGCCGGCGGGGATGGTGATGGCCGGGTAATCGCCGCGGGTGACGGTACGCAGATAGGGTTCGGCCAGCGGCTGGCCGTCGATGAGCACTTGGCCGCTGCTGACCTGGATGGTTTCGCCGGGGAGGGCGATGACGCGCTTGATCAGCATCTCCCGGCCATATTTGGGGACATGGATGACGATGATATCGCCCCGCTGCGGGGGATGGAGATGATAGCTGACTTTCTCGATCACCAGCCGCTGGTGGCCATAGAGCGTCGGCTCCATGCTGTAGCCCTCGACGCGAGTGGCCTGAGCCAGGAAAAGATGGATGAGCAGGGCAATGAGGATGGCCGGGAGGACGGTGCTGATCAACTCGCGCAGGCTCTGGCCGATGAGCGAGTCGGAGGGCGCCGCCAGGCGGCCGCTTGTCTGCGGGACAGGCGGCGGGGCGTAGGCGGGCAGGTCGTAGCGCTCCGGCTGCTCTTGCGGGCGGATGATGCGGGCGTCGGGTGGGAGATGGGGCAGTGATGAAGTCATGGCGGGGTGGAGAAGCAGCAGGAGGCTGCAAGACAACCTGGGCGCGCGGCGGCGATGGAGGTGGATGGTTTCACGCAGCGCAGGTCTTGGCCCAGTTCACGGTTAGACAGGCTCAGGCTATTCTAGCCCGCTGGGTGCATTCCTGGCAAACGCTGTGGCCGGGATGGGCATCTTTGCTTGTCTGTACACGCCCCGCAGTCCAGACTCCGCCCCCCTCATCCTTCCCAGTCGATATCGATCGGCCCGCGGTTTTCGGGTTCGGCGCGCGCATAGTAGCGGCGGCGCAGGCTTTTGAGCAGCAGCCGGGCCGCCGCCAGCAGCTCGTGGCCGGCGCGATCAAGGTGCTGCCAAAATTCATCCGGCAGGCCGAAGTCATAGCGGAAGAACGTTCGCCGCAGGGCGCGCAGCCCTTGCATCATCCACCTCTCCCACGAAAAGCCTTCCGGGGCGGGCTTGGGTTCGCGGTCGGCGTCGGGCATCGCTGGCTTTTCCTTTAGATCGGCCTCACCGAAGCAGCGGTGGGGGGCTTTTGGGCCACGGCAATGATGCTGGTGCCGATCGGCAACGGCGTGCGGCGCAAGAGGGCGACCTCGAGCTTGCCCACGCCAGCGAGCAATGCGTTCAGCCAGGGTGGGGCCGGCTCCATCTCCACCTGATAGGCGTCGTCGTCGAAATGGGGCGACCCCATCTCGGGCTCGCGCCGCAGCCAGCGCCGGCCAACGATCAACCCGGCCGAAAGCGGGAAGATCAGGGTGAAGTTATAGCTGCAAAATGGCAGGCGCCAGCCGGCCGCCTGGAGCTTGCGGCGCAGGTCGGCGGTCGAATAGCGCCGCTGGTGGAGATTGATGACATCGTTCTGGCTCCAGAGCCACATCAGCGCCGGGACGGTGACCACCATCCACCCCCCCGGTTTCGTCACCCGAAAGGTTTCGGCGAACACCGCTGTCTCATCGGCGATGTGCTCGACTGTATCCAGCAGCGCCACCAGGTCGAAACTCTCGTCGGCAAAGGGGATGGCGGCGGCGGAGCCCTGGCGTACGTCGAGGCCGCGCCGATGGGCGATTGGGATCGGTTTGGGGTTGAACTCCAAGCCGATCACCTCACCGTAGTGGGCCAGATGATGCATCATATTCCCAGCCCCCGCGCCCACATCCAACACTTGGCGGCCATTCTTGCCCGGCCCGGCGTATTTGTCCAGCAGCATCAGGATGGCCCGCGTGCGGGTGGCAAACCACCAGTGGCGATCTTCTTCGATTTGAACGTGCAAAGGAGTGGGCATCATGAGCCTGGCCGGTTGGGGATGGGGGTGTCTGCCCCTAGTCTCTGCTGTCCCGCGTCTGCTGTCAAGTTCGGCCAGGCCCACTGAGGTGATGGGCAGACGGCGGTCGTGCTACAATCCCCCGCCAGGAGAAGCAAAAACACATGCAAATCGCCCACACCCCCTTCCTGCCCGACCTCACCCTCTGGTATGGCTGGCATCGGCAGATGGAGACGCTGCCCGCCCGCTGGCGACGGCAAACCCTGCCCCAGATCTGCCGCAGCCTGGGTGTTCCCATCTGGATGACGGCCAGAACCCACCGGCTGGAGTGGGGCCTGACCGAGATCAAGGTCGATCGCAGCGACGGCAAGCGCATCGTCCGTTACGAATCGCCATTTGGGACGCTGCGCGAAGGCTGGGAAAAAGGCCCCGACGGCGATTGGTGGCAGACCGAATTCCCGGTCAAGACCGTCGCCGATCTCGGCATCGCCGGCGCGATGTTGAGCGCCCGCGCCTATCGCTTTGACCGCTCCGCCTACGACAACCTGTACGACCAGGTCGGCGAGGACGGCATCGTCGCCATCGAGCTGCCTCGCCGCCCCTTCTCGCAGCTTTTCCTGGAATGGCTGGGCTGGAGTGATGGCCTGATGTTGTTTTTCGAAGCCGAAGCCGCGATCGCGGCCATCGTCGAACTGTTGGAAGAGCAGGTGCAGGCGCTCGTCCGCGCAGCAGCCAACCTGCCGGCAGCGGTCTTCGTCTCGCCCGACAACCTCGACGCCCAGTTTGTCTCGCCCGCCTACTTCAGCCACTATCTGGCACCAAGCTACAGCCGCAGCGCAGCCACGCTGCACGCTCAGGGCAAGCAACTCATGGTCGGCACCGGCGGCTACATCCGTCGCTTGCTGCCGCTGCTGACCCAGGCCGGCGTCGATGCCGTGCAGGGCATCTCTGGCCCACCGCAGAGCGACGCCACCCTGGCCGAGGCCCGCGCCGCTGCCGGCCCCGACCTGCTGCTGTGGGGCGGCATCCCGCAAGACGCGCTGCTCGAAGACTTCCCCGAAAGCGAGTTCGAGACCGTCGTGCAGCAAGCCGCGCAGGAGGCCGGTCAGGATGGCCGCGCCATCCTCGGCGTGGCTGATGTCGTCCCCGTTGCCGCCGACATCGCTCGGCTGGAGCGAATCCCAGACCTTGTGCGCGTAGCAAGGGCGCAAGTGTAAAGCCAGTGATAGGTTGGATCCTCATGGCTCAGGGCGCGCTCAGCTACAATATAGATTCTCATCGGCGAATCGCAGCCATTCGGCCGCCGTCTCAACTGGCCTCTTGTTGACTTCGTTCATAGAGGACGATACCCCTGCCAAAGATGTGATCCGTGTAGAATGGATTGACATCGGCCAGATTGCGACTCACCTCTTCCGGCGTCCGCACCACGAGATCCAACCCAAAACGCCGATCGAGAAATAATCTGTCCAGAAAGAGTCGCTCTTCTCGATCCGATCGCTGTCACGTTCAGCCTCACCTGTAGCTTGCGAAACAGACATCACGATTTTTTGCGGTCGAATGGCAGCGACAATCCGATCATAGCACGACAATCGTAGATTTCTCAATTCACTGCAACCGCCTACCAATCCCACCCCATGCCCTCTCACGTCATCGACTCCCTGCTTTTCCAAGATATGTACGGCACGGCCAAACTGCGTCGCATTTTCAGCGATGAGAACATGGTGCAGTGCTGGCTCGACTACGAAGCCGCGCTCGCCCGCGCCGAAGCCGCCGTCGGTCTCATCCCCGCCGAAGCCGCGGCCGAGATCACAGAGCAAGCCCGGGCCGAGAACATGGATTTTGCGGCCCTGAAAACCGGCATCGACCAGAGCACGCACGAACTGGTGCCGCTGGTGTGGCAATTGGCCTCGATCTGCAAGGGCGAGGCCGGGCGCTGGGTGCATTGGGGCGCTACCACGCAGGATGTGACCGACACCGGCCTGGTCTTGCAGATCAAGGCCGCCCGCGCCCTCCTCCTGGCCGACTTGCAGGCGCTGGCGGCATCGTTGGCCGGGCTGGCCCGCCGCGAGCGCGATACCCTGATGGCCGGCCGCACCCATGGCCAGCACGCTCTGCCCATCACTTTCGGCTACAAAGTCGCCATCTGGCTGGCCGAGATCCGGCGACACAGCGCCCGCCTGCACGACTGCGGCCCGCGGGTGCTGGTGGGTCAGTTTGCCGGCGCGGCCGGCACCCTGGCCGCAGTTGGCGCCAAAGGCCCCGAAATCCAGCGGCTGCTGATGGCCGACCTGGGCCTGGGGGTTCCTGACATCGCCTGGCACGCCGCCCGCGACGGCCTGGCCGAGTGGGGGACGGTGATGGCCCTGCTTGCCGCCACCCTGGGCAAGATCGCCCACGAGATCATTCTCCTGCAAAAATCCGAGGTGGCCGAGACCGAAGAACCGTATCAGCGCGGCAAGGTCGGTTCCAGCACCATGCCGCACAAACGCAACCCGATGCTGTGCGAGGGCATCGTCGCCGAGGCGCGCCTGGTGCGCAACCTCGTCCCTTCGTTGCTGACGGCGATGGAAGCCGAACACGAGCGCGACTGGGCCTCGATGCACATCGAATGGGCCGTCATCCCTGAGATCACCCTCCTCGCCGGCGGCGCCCTGGCCCAAACCCGGCGCGCAATCGATGGCCTCATCATCTACCGCGACAAGATGGCCGCCAATGTGGACATCCTCCACGGCCTCATCCTTTCGGAAGCAGTGATGCTGCAATTGGCCGAACACGTGGGCCGGCAGACCGCGCACGAAGTGGTGCACGAGGCCGCCATGCTGGCCTTTGAGCAACGCCGCCCCCTGGCCGAGTTGCTGGCGGCCGACCCGCGCCTCAGCGCCCATTTCTCCGTTGCCCAACTCGCCGCTATGCTCGACCCCGCCGCCTACACCGGCCTTGCCGCCTGGTTCGTCGATCGCGTCGCCGGAACCGCGAGTGAATGACACAGATGGGGGAAACACAGATAGTTCTATCAATCTATTCGTTTCATTCGTGATGAAAAACGTCCATGAAGAGGAATTACTATGAAAATCGGCGCATTAGGTGTCATCGTCGGCGATCTGACCGATGTCGATTACAACAAGATCCGCTGGGCGGCTGAGTTGGGCTTCCACGGCCTGGGCGCGCACATCACCGTCCCCGCCGAAAGCATCAGCGACCGCACCATCGCCAACGTGAAGCGAGCTTTTGCCGACCAGGGCCTGGCCTTGCTCCAGCTTTGGCCGCTCTACCCGTGCATCATCTCGCCGGACGAGAGCGTGCGGCGGGCGGGCGTGGCCCAGGCGCGGGCGAGCGTCGAACTGGCGGCCAGACTCGGCGTCCCGGCCTCGGGGGTGCGCCCCACCAGCCTCAGCCCGCGCGGCGATTGGGCGCCCCACCCCGACAACTACAAACCCGAAACCGAAGACCGCTTCCTTCGCAGCCTGGCCGAAATCCTGCAGACGGCGGAGGATTACGGTATCGACATCATTCTGGAGATGCACCAGACCACATTGCTGAAGGACGCCCCCACCGTCCGCCGCCTCCTCGATCAGGTCGCTTCACCCCGGCTGAAGGTCAATATCGACCCGGTCAACTTCGTCAACAGCCTGGCAGTGGCTTTCGACCCGGCGCCGATGATCCACGAGTTGTTCGATCTACTCGCTCCCTTCGTTGCTACGGTGCACGTCAAAGATTTCTACCTGCAAGACCATTTCGTGCTCCACATCTCCGAGACGGTGGTGGGGACAGGGATGATGGATATCGACGCCGTGCTACGCCGGGCCGAGCAAGCCATCCCCGATGGCTATGTCATCATCGAACACCTGCCACTCGCCCTCATCCCGCTGGCCAAACAGAACCTGAGCGAGCGGATGAAGGCCCTGGGCATCACCATCGGCTGAGAGGGGCGCTAAAGGAGGCTGTTCCTGGGGCCGGGCTTGTTTTCGCCCTGCCGTCGAGACGCCCGGTCGCCCTGTTCGTGCGGGGCATCAGCGAAAAATGACCACAAATAGAGGGCGATGATGGCAATGAGAACCAGCGCCAATTCGGACATGCGAGCCTCCTGCGAAGATGATCGGTGGGATGGCTCGATCATCGCGCCCGAATGTGAATTTGGCTTGAAAAGCAGGGGCGCGTAGGGTTACAGTTCTTTCATCACCGGCGTCAAGCTCGCTCGCCTCTTGGAACACATGTTCGAGTTCAAGCGCGCAATTGGAGCAGGACGGGCAAATAGAGCAGGTGGGCTGTGGCTGTGGCCGTGGCTGTGGCCGTGGGTGTGGCCGTGGCTGTGGCCGTGGGTGTGGCCGTAGCTGTCGCGCTGGCAGTGGCTGTGGGCGAAGGCGTGGACGATGGGCTGAACGTGGGCGTGACCGTCGGTGTTGGCGATAGGGTGGGTGTGGCCGTGGCGGTGGGTGTGGCTGTTGATGTTGGAGTGGGCGCTGCGAAGAAGAAACGATTCTCGTGGACTTCCTTTGCCGGCAGATGCCATTCGATCGTGGTCGGATCCAGAATGACGCCATCTTCGCTGCTCGCGCCAACGCCCACCAGCCCCGCCGGCGCCTCAGCAACGACGCGCAGGTAGTCATGATCCTGGTCAGGCGGCACATAGAAATTCCAGAAGCCGGCGCCGTCGCTGATTCTTGTCTCGATTTGAAGGCCGGGGGCCGGTGTGCCTTCGTCGCGGCCAAAGAGCCGCAGCGCCACACCCGCCAGCGGCGTGCTCGTATCGCCCACCGGACCGCGCTGGGTGTAACCGCGCAGCCGCACCACCGGCGGATCGTATTCGTAGGCGCCGATGTCACAGCCGCCCCCTCGCGGGCGCGCCATCCCGCGCTGGTCGCGCTGGCCGACCGGCAGCTGGGCGCAGACGGCGGCATCGGCGGCATCGATGGCCGGACTACCGGGCAGAAGAGCCTGGGTGGGAGTCAGGCCGCCGTTATCTTGCAGCGGGCCAAGCAAGGGATCGCCAGAAAGGGCCGGGTCGCAACTCCCATCCGCGATCAAGTTGCCGATATTCGCCGCCAGGGGTAGGTTGGCGCGACAATCCTCTCCACTCTCGCCGTCATTGGCAATGAGCGTGTTGTGCAGAAAGAGCGCGCCAGAAGCGTTCTCGATACCTGCTGGCCCAAAAGCCCCGCCGCCGCCGGTGATGGTGCAGTGAGTCATCGCCATCCTGCCGGTGTTGTAGATGGCGCCTCCCCTTGGGGCCTTATTGCGGCTGAAGGTGCTATTCACAATCGTCAGTTCGCCATGATTTCCCAGAGCAGCTATGGCGCCAGAGAACGCCAAACCGACTGAATAAACGCCATTTTCGACAAACGTGCTGCCGATGATTGTGGCTGTGGCGTTTGTAGCATTGAAAAGGCCGCCCGTGCCCTTGGCGAAATTGCCGGCGATGATCGAATTTTCCATTCTGAGAACACCGCTATTGTAGATGGCGCCCGCCCAGGTTGATGAAAGAAACCAGTCAGTCATATCGGCTTTGTTGTGGTCGATCATGCTCTCGTACAAAACAAGCGTCCCCAGGTTGAAGATGCCGCCGCCGCGCGCCGCCTCAGACATCTCAGTGGTCATCGCCGTGTTCTCGCTCACCCTCACCTGGCGCAGCACCAGATCGCCGGCATTGTAGATGCCCCCTCCTTCCAGGGCCATGCCATCCGTGATCAGCAGGTGCGCCAGTTCGACCTGCGCCCCGGCCGCAACCCTGAAAACTCGCGTCTGCTGGTTCCCGCTCAGACGCAGCCCAGGCGCGAACGAGCCGTCGATCTGGAGTTGCGATGCGAGGTCGGGGAGGGCGGCGCCGAGCACAATGACGCCTTGCGCCAGCGCCGGCGCGAAGACAATCGTATCGGCGCCGGCCCCGGCCGGGCAGACATCGACCGCCGCATCGGTGTTCGCCGCCTGAATCGCCTCGCGCAGCGAACACTTGCCATCCGCGGCCACGGCATCCACCACCGTATCGACGCCGATCGAGCTGGGGCCGCCTGGCGCCGATTCGTGCGGACGCGCTCCAACCGGCGCCGGCAAAATCAACACGAAAAGCAGCAAGAGGCTGCCAACCCTCACGTCCCAGGTAGGGGGGCGTCGGCCTGAGCAAAACATCTGTTGGCTCATCTTTCGAACTCTCCAAACGAGGCATCGATGCCGCTCCCCTGGCGAGTGAGGAATCTGCACCTTGGTCGAGCTTTCTGCTGGCCCCGTGAGGCCCATCTTCACAGGCAGCCGCCAAGCCGCTTAGCGACTGCTCACACAACCATGATACCAACAATCCAGGCGTTGTCAAACCGGACGCCTCGCCAGAATGCCATCCCGCGGCCTGCATCCGTCGTCTCAAATCGGTTAGATTGCCAGAATATATCTTGACAAAACCTTTGCAATCTGCTAGACTCTATACAGACTCGCCTCGCGCCAATCTCCAGTCTCCACTCCCCCCTCCTCGACCCATGACCTCTCCCCTCATCCTCGTCACCGGCGCCACCGGCTACATCGGCGGTCGCCTTATCCCCCACCTGCTGTCATCCGGTCATCGTGTACGCGTCCTTGTCCGCGACGCCTCCCGGCTCCAGGGCCGCGCCTGGGTCGATCAAGTGGAGATCATCCAGGGCGATGTGCTCGACCCCGCCTCGTTGGCCCCGGCCATGAGCGGCGTTTTTGCCGCCTACTATCTCATCCACAGCATGAGCGGCGAGAACTTCCACGAGCGCGACCTCGTGGCGGCCGCCAACTTTGGCCAGGTTGCTGGCGCCGCCGGCGTCCAACGCATCATCTATCTGGGCGGGTTGGGCGACCCAAAGACCGACCTCTCGATGCATCTGCGTTCACGCCAGCAGACCGGCCAAGCCCTGGCGGCCGGCGGTGTACCCGTCACCGAATTCCGCTCTGCCGTCGTCGTGGGGTCGGGCAGCGTCTCCTTCGAGATGATCCGCAACCTGACCGAGCGCCTGCCGGTCATGATCTGCCCCCAATGGGTGTACACCCGCGTCCAACCAATTGGCATCCGCGACGTGCTCGACTACCTGACTGCCGCCCTGGCGGTAGAAGAAAGCGCCGGCCGGGTGATCGAGATCGGCGGCGCCGACATCCTCACCTATGCCGAGATGATGCAGGGCTACGCGGCCGTGCGTGGCCTCCGCCGTTGGCTGATCTCGATCCCTGTCCTCACCCCGCGCCTTTCTTCGTACTGGGTGCACTGGACAACGCCCGTCCCGTCCGAGATCGCCCGGCCGTTGATCGAGGGCCTGCGCAACGAAGTGATCGTACGCGACGACAGCGCCCATCTCTTGTTCCCCCACATCCGGCCGCTGGACTATCGCACCGCCGTCGCCCGCGCCCTGGCCAAGTTGGACGCCAAGAATGTGGAAACGACCTGGAGCGATGCCCTGGCCAGCAGCCGCGGCGACAAACCCTCGGTCATCCTCAGCAGACAGGAAGGCATGATCGTCGAACGCCGCCAACAGGAAGTGCAGGCATCGCCCGCCCAGACCTTCGCCGCCTTTACCGGGCTGGGGGGCAAGCGGGGCTGGCTGTATTGGAACTGGGCCTGGCGGCTGCGCGGGGTCATCGACCGGCTGGTGGGCGGGGTGGGGCTGCGCCGTGGCCGGCGCCATGCCACCGAACTGCGGGTGGGCGACGCCGTCGATTTCTGGCGCGTCGAAGCGGTCGAAACCGGGCGGATGTTGCTGTTGCGGGCCGAGATGAAACTGCCGGGCCTGGCCTGGCTCCAATTCGAGACCGCGCCGCTGGGCGATGGCCGCAGCCTGTTGCGACAGAATGCATTCTTCGCCCCCAAGGGTCTTTCGGGCCTGGTCTACTGGTACCTTCTCTATCCTGCTCACCGCTTCATCTTTTCGGGCATGGCGCAGGCGTTGGCGCAGCTGGCCGAACAGGGGAACGGGGCGCCGCAGGGGGCAGCCACTGGCTCTTGACTCGCTGCCCGCCGTCAGCCGGTGGATCGCCATCACCCCCTGACCACCCTCTGCAACCGACCCTGCGCGACTCCGACCGCAAAAAATACCGATGCCCTCCCGCCCAGGCCCCGTCATCTTCTTTGGCTCAGGCGAGACCTCGCCCAGTGGCCGCAAGGTGCTCGACCTCATTTTGCAGCGGCTGTCATCGCAACCCACCATCGCCATCCTGGAGACGCCGGCCGGCTTCCAGCCTAACTCGGCCGCCGTGGCAGCTCAGATCGCCGCCTTCTTCCAACACCACCTGCGCAACTTCGAGCCGCGGACGGTGATCATCCCCGCCCGCAAGCGCGACTCTGCCTTCAGCCCCGACGATCCTGCCCTCGCCGCCATGCTGCACCCGGCTGATGTCATCTTCCTCGGCCCCGGCAGCCCCACCTACGCCGTGCGCCACCTGCACGACACCCCCACCTGGCAACTGTTGCAGGCCCGTCATCGTCTCGGCGCTGCCATCATCTTTGCCAGCGCCGCTACCATCGCCGCTGGCGCCAATGTTCTCCCGGTCTACGAAATCTACAAAGTTGGCGAGGAATTGCATTGGCAGCGGGGACTGGATTTCCTGGCCCCCTTTGGCCTCTCTCTCACCTTCGTCCCGCACTGGAACAACCAGGAGGGTGGGGCTGGGCTGGACACCTCGCGTTGTTTCATGGGCCGCGCTCGCTTTCAGGCCCTGCACTCGCTCCTCCCCACTAACACGACCCTTCTCGGCCTGGACGAACACACCGCCCTCATCCTCGACCTGGCCGCCGGCCTCGGCCGCGTCGAAGGCGTCGGGTCGGTGACGCTGTTGCGAGACGGCAATGCAACCGCCATGACTCGCGGCCTCGCCTTCCCCCTGGCCCAGCTAGGGCCATTTCGCCTCCCCGCCGACCCGAACCCATCCCTCCTCCCCGCCCCGCCAGCGCCGGCGCCCGCCCTTGCACCCCAAGCGCCGCCGTCCCAGGTGACAGACATCCTCCGCCAACGCGAAGCCGCCCGCCAGGGCCAAGAGTGGGCTGCAGCCGACGCGCTGCGGGCCGAGCTTGCGGCCTTGGGGTGGGATGTCAGCGATACACCCGCCGGCCCGCAACTTCATCGACGCACCCCAGAGCAAAACCGACCATGACCCGCTTCGCCCGCCTCTCCCTGCTCCTCCTCGCCGGCCTGCTCCTGGCAACGCCCGTCTTCGCCCACCAACCCTTCTTCGAAGAAAAGGATATCACCGCCTCCACTCCCTGGACGATCAAAAACGCCGACATCTCCACCGTCGTCTATGCCACACTGGCAGACAGCCAGGACATCGACTACTTCACCTTCAGCGGCAAGGCAGGCCAGCGCGTCCTCCTTTCCCTCACCATCCCCCAGATCGAAGGCCAGGATGATTTCGCACCGCTGATGGCGCTGCTAGGATCTGGCCTCGACGCTGCCAACCTCCCCGTTGCCATCGTCCAGCGCCCCGGTGAAGGCGCCCTGCTCCTGCCCCCGCCCGCCGAGGCCACACCCTTCTTCGAGCCGTTCAGCCGCACCTCCTACTTGACCCGCCAGGAAACCCGGGTCAGCCTGCCCGCCGACGGCGCCTACACCGTTGCCGTCTGGCACCCTGATGGCCGGGCAGGGCGCTACGGCTTCGTCATCGGCGACAAGGAACGATTGGGCGGCGACATCGCTTTCGGGCGCAAACTCAAGGCCTACTGGACGCCGGTCGAACAGCCCGCCAGCGAGCAGAAACCGGCCTGGGCAGGCTGCGGCGCTCGCCATCGCTGAAGGTGCCGCCCGGCGGGTTGGCGGCGATTGGTGTACAATACCAACCGGCGTTCGGCGCCGGCAACCTCTGCCCCCTCACGTTCTCTGGAGAAGCCCCCATGGAAGAATCGAGCCGCTCAGACATCCGTCGCTTGCTGAAAATCTTCGGCGTGCGGGCCGATGAAGCCGTCATCGCCCATCTCACGCGCCACCCCGTCGGTGGTCCCCTGCACCTGCGTCTGCGCCTTGAAGACCTGACCGACTACGGCGGCGACCCCTCGGTGCAGCCGCTGCAACTTGAGATCGAGGGCGAGGTGCGCCGCGACTGAGCACGGTTGGCAACCGGCTTTTGCTTCAGCCCTGGGCCGGCGACGAGGAGGCCGCGGCCCCAAAGCCAGGAAAGCGTCAGTCTCGCCTGACCGCCTCCAGGCAAGTCACCCCCTCTGGCCCGACGGTGGCGGCATGGACGACGCGAGCGTTCAAGTTCAACCGATCGCCCGCTTGCATGATGACCTCTTCGTTTGAGGCCGGCAACTGGAAGGTGATCGACCCCCGCACCACATAGAGCACCTTGGTGTAGGAATGGCTGTGGGGGCTATAGACGAAGTTGGGGCCGTTACTCCAGGCGTAAGGCGAAAGCCCCTCGGCCCGCATTTGGGCGCGCAGTTCAGCTTCACGGACATCAGGGCCGTAGTTCCAGCGGGTGAAAGTGTGGCTTGGCATGGCTGGCGGACAGGAAGAGCGGAAACGCAACCGCGACTGAGCGCATCACCGGCATCGATGGCGCCGCAGTATAGCCGCTCCTGCCGCTGGCGACAACTGCGCACGGGCATGACCTGATGGCCCGCGACTCCTGGCGCCCGGCCTGCCTACACCCCCGCCGTCAGGATATCCAAACACCGCAGCAAGTTCTCGCGCCAGGCGCCGGCCTCGTCGATCTTCACCCACAGCGCCTGCGCGCCGACATGAGCGGCCTCTCCCAGCTGGTATTGCAGCCGTTCGCGCGCCAACCTGGCCACAGCCGGGCTGCGCACGGCCAGCTGTTGCTCGTCGCGACCGATGTTCGTCACCCCGGCCCGCAGCGCCATCACCTTCACCTTGACCTGATAGAGCAGATTCTCCACCGCCGCCGGCAGGGAGCCGAAACGGTCGCTCAGCTCCTGCCTCATCTCGTCGATCTCGCCCGGCGTATGCAGACCGGCGATACGGCGATACAACTGCAAACGCAGCATCTCGTCGTCGATGAAATCGGCCGGCAGCCCGGCATCCAGCGGCAGGTCGAGCTGCACCGACGGTCCCATCGGGTCGACCAACGAGGCCACATCGATGGCCCCGGCCGGCAGCCTGCCCTCGTCCCGCATCTCCTCTACCGCCTGCGCCAGCAGCCGCACATAGAGGTCGAAGCCCACAGCGGCAATGTGACCATGCTGCCGCGCCCCCAGCAACTCGCCGGCGCCGCGAATCTCCAGGTCGCGCATGGCGATGCGGAAACCCGCGCCCAGATCGCTGGCCTCTTGGATGGCCTCCAGGCGCCGGCGGGCGTCGGGCAGGAGCGCCTTGTGCCGGTCATAGAGCAGATAGGCGTAGGCCCGCACCGCACCCCCGGCCCACCCCCCCCCCCACATGTATATGGTGGGCCCGCCCCACCGTTGAGGGCGTTTTTT
>CAYWPZ010000054.1:17436-21560 GCA_964460135.1 uncultured Caldilineales bacterium
GCCCACCCGCCCGCGCAACTGATAGAGCTGCGCCAGCCCGAACGTATCGGCCTTGTTGATGATGATTGTATTGGCGTTGGGGATGTCGAGGCCGCTCTCGATGATGGTCGTACAGACCAGGACATCGAACTCATCCTCGGCAAAGGCCAGCATCGTCCGCTCCAGCTCGCGTTCGGGCATCTGGCCGTGGCCGACGGCCACGCGCGCCTCCGGCGCCAGCTTGCGGATGCGGTTGGCCAGCTGCTCGATGCCCTGGACGCGGTTGTGGACGAAGAACACCTGGCCGTTGCGGTCCAGCTCGCGCAGGATGGCGTTGCGGATCAGGGTCTCATCGTAGAAGCCGACGAAGGTTTGGATGGGCAGCCGCTCTTCGGGCGGGGTGTCGATGGTGCTGAGGTCGCGCACCCCGGTCAGGCTCATGTAGAGGGTGCGGGGGATGGGCGTGGCCGTGAGGGTCAGCACATCCACCTGGCTGCGTAGTTGCTTGATCCGTTCCTTGTGCGTGACGCCGAAGCGCTGCTCCTCGTCCACGATCAGCAACCCCAGGTTCTTGAAGGCCACATCCTTCGAGAGCAGCCTGTGTGTGCCAATGACGACATCGATGCTGCCATCACCCAGGCGGTCGATGGCCTCTTGCTGCTGCCGGGGCGTGCGGAAGCGCGAGAGCATGTCCACCTGGACGGGAAACGCCCGCAGCCGCTCGCTGAAGGTCTTGAAATGCTGTTGGGCCAGGACGGTGGTGGGGACCAGCACCGCCACCTGGGTGTTGTCCATGATCGCCTTGAAAGCGGCCCGCAGCGCCACTTCTGTCTTGCCGTAGCCCACATCGCCGCAGATCAGACGGTCCATGGGACGGGCCTTCTCCATGTCTTCCTTCACGGCCTCGATGGCCACCAGCTGGTCTTCGGTTTCGACATAAGGAAAGGCCGCTTCGAGTTCGTGCTGCCATTCGGTGTCGGGGCCGAAGGCATGGCCGGGCAACGACTCGCGGCGGGCGTACAGCGCCAGCAATTCGTCGGCGATCTCGGCCACCGCTTTCTTGGCTCTGGCTTTCACCAGGCCCCAGTCGGCCGTGCCCAGCCGGTTGAGGCTGGGGGCGCTGTCGCCGGGGCCGACATAGCGGGCCAGCCGGTCGGCCTGGTGCACGGGCACATACAAGCGATCGCTCTGCGCGTAGTCCACCTGCAAGTAGTCGCGGGACAGGCCATCGAGGTTGAGCTTGACCAGACCGGCGAAGCGGCCGATGCCATGCTCGATGTGGACGATATAATCGCCGGGGTGGATGTCGGCAAAGAAAGTCTCCGGCGCGACCGGGCGAGGCTGGCGGCTGCGGCGACTGCGGGCCTTGCCCCAGCCAAAAAGCTCGGCGTCGCTGAGGAAGAGCAAATCGGCGGGGCCGAGGGGATCGCCCATGCGCCAGCCTTCATCGAACTGCCCCTGCACCAGGCTGGCTCCTCCCGCCGGCGGCGTCCTGCTCAGATCGCTCAGCACCGCCAACGGGCGCCCTTCCTCCTGAAAGAGATCGGCCAGTCGCGCCGCCTGGCGTGTGAGCATGACCACGCTGCTGCCCTGGCCCTGGCTGGCTTGCACCTGCTCGACCACGCGTTTGAGTTGCCCCCCCCACCGCGGCCCCAGATGGAAAAGCCGGCCCAACGCCGAGGAGGTGCTGGTGGTGTGCCCGTCCAGCTTGCCTTGGCCGAGGATGATCGGCCGTCGGGCCTCGATCTGCGGGCGCAGGGACTGCCAGGCAAGGTAGGGCTGCGCGAAGCCCTGGGGCAGGTCGCCGCTCTTGACCAGGTCGGCCCGCACCTGGTGCGCCTGGCCCTCGAGGTCGAGGGCGACGGCGGCCAGATCAGCGGCGGCGTCGATCAGCAACAGTCCATCGTTGGCGAGATAGTCGAGCAGGGTGGCGGGCTGAGGAAAAAGATAGGGCAGATAGAACTCGACCCCGCGAAAGGCCGCGCCCGCTGCCAGTTGCTCAGCCTCGCGTTGCAGTTCGAACTGGGCCGGCGGGTGGCAGTTGGCGGCATCCAGAGACAGGAGGGCAGTTGCAGCCGCAGCGCCATCTTCCAGGATGGCTTCGGAGCCGGGGCCGATGAGGATGCGGTCGAGGGCCGAGCCGGGCAGGGTGCGTTGGCTGGAAGGGTCGAAGCGGCGCAGGCTGTCCACCTCATCGCCCCACAATTCGATCCGGGCCGGGTAGGGTTCGTTGGGCGGCCAGATATCGATGATCCCGCCCCGCCGGCTGAACACGCCCGGTTCTTCGACCACGGCCGCCTGCTGGTATCCGGCCTTTAGCCAACGCCCCAACAATGCCTGCATCTCGATCATGTCCCCGCGACGAAGGCTGCGGAGGGTGCGCCGGAAGAGCGCGAGTGGGGCGGTGGGCTGCATCAAGGCCCGCACCGAGGCCACCACCACCGGCGGTGGGCCTTCGGCGCCTGGCCGCCCCCACCCCGCCAGGGCGGCCAGGGCGGCGATGCGCGCCTGGCGCGTCTCTTGCGACCAGGCGATGCGCTCGAAGGGGAGGGCGTCGGGGTCGGCAAAGAGGCGTACGCGGGCGTCAGCGCCCAACCAGGCCCGGCATTGCTCCACCAGTTGTCGGGCCGTGTCCACTTTGGCCGTGAGGATGACGAGCGGCCGGCCCTCGGCAGCCAGCGCCGCGGCGACAAAGCTGCGCGCGGAGGCGACAACGCCCAGGGGGTGGCGCGTGGCTTCGCCTGCTCCAATCTGCGCCACCAGATCGCGCAAGGCGGGGTGGCGGCGCAAGAGGGGGAGCAGGCCGCTGAGGTCGAGCACGGCAGGGTCGGTGGTCATCACTCGCGGTTGAAGCGGTTCATGGCTGCGGCCAGGCCCTCGCTCAGCCAGGTTTCGAGGGCTTGTACGGCTTGCGCACGGGCCAGGGTCATCAGCTCATCCTCGGCGGCGGTGAAGTTTTCCAACACATAGTCGGCGGCGTCCATCTGGCCGGGCGGGCGGCCGATGCCCACACGCAGGCGGGGGAACTGGTCGCTGCCCAGGCGCTGGATGAGCGAGCGCATGCCGTTGTGCCCACCGGCGCCACCAAAAGGTCGCAGACGCAGCTTGCCCAGGGGCAGGTCGAGGTCGTCGAAGACCACCAGGATGTCGGCAAGGACGACCTTGTAGAACGAGGCCAGGGATTGCACGGGCGGGCCGCTCAGGTTCATGTAATCTTGCGGTTTGACGAGCAGGACGCGTTCTGGCCCAAATGCACCTTGGCCAACGCGAGCCTTGAATTGCAGTTTGTCGAAGCTCAGGCCGTGGGCGGCGGCGAAAGCGTCGGCGATCTGGAAGCCGATGTTGTGGCGGTTGCGGGCGTAGCGCGGGCCGGGGTTGCCCAGGCCAACGATCATTTTCATCGTGGTCTATCTCAGCGACCGGCCAGCAGGCGATAGTACAACCAGGTCAGCAGATGCTTGACGCCGAAGAAGACGCCAATGGCAAGGAAGACGAGGAGGACGGCGCCGCCCCCGCGCACGAAGGCGTCGCCCAGGCTGCTGATACGAGTGACGAGCGAAGCAATGGCGCTTTCACCCTCGCCGTCGCTGTCTGAATCGCCAGAGTTGCCGCCCACATCGCCGGCGATGACGGTGGCGGTGGCCGATGGGGCCGGGGTGGGGGTGGGGATCTGGGGCGTGAGGACGACGGGGGTGGCAGTGGCCGGTTTGGGGGTAGGGGTGACGGTGGGGGTGGGTGTCACCTGGCCGGTGGGGGTGGGCGGCGGGCCGGCGTTGGCCACCTGCACGCGCACGACGAAATACTCGTCGTAGTTGCCATCGCGCCGGACGACGCGCAGCCGCAGGGTGTAGGGGCCATCGGGGACGGCGCGGGTGTCCCACTGACCGAGGACGCCGGCGATGACCGGGGCCTCGGCGCCGGCCAGATCGAAGAAGTTCTGGGTGCCAAAGGGGGCTGCGGCCAGCTCATATTTCCAGAAGTCAGGGTGGTTGGCCGTGCCCTGGATACTGACGAGGGCGCGCAGGGTTTCTGTCTCGGGCGGGTAGCTGATGCCGGGGCCTTGGGCATGAGCAACGGCGACGATGGCAAGGAGAAGGAAGAGGGCGAGGGGTAGAAAGCGTTTCATGCGGCAGGGGCGCTGGCAG
>CAYWPZ010000055.1:0-20399 GCA_964460135.1 uncultured Caldilineales bacterium
CCGGCCGTTTTTTTTCTCCGATTCCATGCCCGGTGACGCCGAAAGCGCCAACGAGCTTCTGAGGACGGATGAAGAGTCGGAGTTGGCCGGGTTGGGGCAACGGCTGGCCGAGGCAGTGCGGTCGGGCGCCATCCGCCTGCGCACCGACCCGTTCTGGTCGAGTTTTCGCATGTTCCCCGACCTGCCCGACCACCTGCGAGCCGAACTCGCGACCGCCGACCTGAGCATCTTCAAGGGTGATGTCAACTACCGCCGCCTGCTGGACGACCGCCGCTGGCCCCACACCACCGCTTTTGAGTCCCTGGCCGAGCGTTTTCGGCTCCCCCGGCCCTTCCTCGTCCTGCGCACACTCAAAGGCGAGACCATGGTGGGGCTTGGGCCGGGGCAGTCAGAGCAGCTGGCGGCCGCAGACCCCACCTGGTTGATCAACGGTAAGCGGGGCGTGATTCAGGCGGTCGGCCTTAGCGCATCTCCTGCCCGCCGGTGACGTTGATGGCCTGCCCGGTCATGTAGCTGGACTGGTCGGAGGCCAGGAAGACGAGAACATTGGCCACATCCTCGTAGGTGCAGCCGCGCTTCATCGGCACCTGGTCGACGTAGCGTTGGCGCACCTCGGCTTCGCTGATCCCCAGTTTTTTGGCGTACTGTCTGTAGAGCGAGTTGACCCACAGCGGCGAATCGAGCAGGTTGCCGGGGCAGATGGCGTTGACGCGGATGCCGTGCTCGGCCAGGTCGAGGGCAATGCTCTGGGTCAGGCCGATGCCGCCGAATTTGCTGGCGGCATAGGCCGAGTTCTTGAAGCTGCCTTTCTTGCCCGATTTGGAGTTGATCTGGATGATGACGCCCTGTTTGCGCGGCATCATGGCGATGGCGGCGTGTTTGGCGGTGAGGAAATAGCCGAAGAGGTTGACATCGCTCACCAGTTTCCATTTGTCGGCGGGGAACTCCCAGATGGCTTCGGCCACCAGCACGCCGGCGTTGGCAACGCAGATGTCCAGTTGGCCGAACTCGACCAGCAGGCGCTGCACCATGGCTTCGATGCTGGCTTCGCTGGTGACATCGACGCCGATTCCAAGCGTCCGGCGGCCGGTCTGTCCGGCGATTTCAGCGGCGGTCTGCTCGGCCCCCGCCTGGTTGAGATCGGCGACGGCGACATGGCAGCCTTCCTGGGCCAGGCGCAGGCACAACGCCGCGCCCAACCCCTGCGCTCCACCGGTGACGAGGGCGATGCGATCAGGCAATTGATGCGACATAGGGGATGAAACCTTCGGTTCAAGTAAAGGCGTGGTGTGGCAGGTGGCGGAACCCGGAACCCGGAACCCCGAATCTGCCTCACGGCAGCATGATCCGCAAGAACTCTTCTTCGGCCGCGATCGTCCACTCCTTGCCATCCTTGAGTCTGGCAAAGACGCTGGGGAGTGAGTCTTTCAGGTCGGGCAGGGCGGTGAGGGGGAAATCTTTGATCTGCGGCCATATGACGACCTTGCCGGGGAAAGTGGTGTCCTGGACGGCCTTCAGCCCGTCTTTGGCGGCGCTGAGCGAGCCAATGGCGGCCACCGAGCGGTTGGGCGAGAGTTCGCCGCTCTCAGTTTCGTGTAGCATTTGGCGCAGATCTTCGATCGAGGAGGCCGAGTGGCCGATGACGCGGGCTTCCTTGAGGTAGGCGTCGCTGAGGTCGAGCGTGGTCATGGTCCCCCGCGCCACACCAGCAAAGACGTTCATCACACCCTTCGCTGCCAGCCATTTGCCGGCGTCGGCGATGACGGCGGGGACAGGCGCGAGGACGATGATGTCGTCGAAGCCGGCCTCCCGGAAGCGGGCCATGCCGTCGGTGTAGCTTTCTTTCTCCATCGGGTTCAGGCAGATGAATTCGATGCCTTTTTCGGCAGCTTCGGCGGCGTAAGAGTCCTGCAAGTCGCCCAGGCGCAGGGTGCTGACATCCGAGCAGACGATGGTGCTGGGGCCGTTGGGCTTTTGGATGGCGCGCTGGACGTGCATCCGGCCCATCGGCCCGCCCGCGCCCACGAACCAGGCCCGGCCGCCGGGTTTGAGCGACGAGCGCACGGGCGTATCGCTGTAGGCGCGGGCAATGTCGGGGCTGCGGCCGCCGACATAGACCCAACGGTTGTAGTGCACCCGGCCGATATCAACGCTCACCGGGCGGGGGAGCGGCTGGTCGGCGATGAGGGCGACGATACCGAAATCGGCCAGCCGTGGGCTGACGGCTTCGATCAGCTCAGGCGAGGCGCCCAAGAGGACGATGTCATCGATCTTGTCGAGGGGCGGGTTGGCCACATCGGGCGCGGGGATGACCTCGACGCCGAGGGTTTTGGCGCCGGCCTGCAACCAGGCTTCCAGGTCGGCGGGGGCGTCGGTCAACAGCAGGGTGCGGGGATGCGAGGCGGCGTCGAAGCCGGCGCTGAGGGTGTATTCCTGGCTGGGGTCGGCGTGGCTGCCGATGATCCAGGTCACGCCGCCGGGGCGCAGGGCGGCGCGGTATTTGAGTTCGTAGGCCGCAGTCACGCAGGCCCACGGTTCGGTGAGGGCGCTTTCGGCATAGCCGGTGGTGGGCTGCACGCGCAGGAGGTAATTGCCGTCATCGCCGTTGAGGATGCGCTGGTCGATGACGTTGTACGTCGATAGCCCGCCCTGAATCTCGTAGCCGTAGGCATAGCCCACCCCGCCCACATTGATGTCGGCCTGGATGGTGAAACGGTCGCCAATCTTGTACTGCTCGCGCAGGTTTTCGCCCACCCCCACCACGGTCATGGCGATCTCGTGGCCGAGTGTGATCGGGTTCTCCTGCATGTTGCGGTAGATGCGGGGGTGTTTCTCGCCCAGGCCAATGACCTTGATGTCCGAGAAGCAGAGGCCGGTGGCGTCGTGGCGCACCAACAATTCGTCAGGGCCGTAGGCGGGCAGAGGCGTCTCGGTGGGTTGATCGTCGACGCCGAGGTTTTCCAGTCCGGCGCCAAACAGCGGCCAGAGGCGGTTGGAGGACGGCAGGGGGGCGTCAGCCTGTTTGAAGGCGGTGAGTTTGTCGGACATAGCATGGACTCCAATTGCAGGGTGTAAATGACACAAAGAGGGTAAACACAGATAATAGCTTCCTGGTCACGAAAGCAGAAATCGTAGCGCCTCGGCGGGCTCGAACGACGAATCCAGGTCGCGCAAGCGCCTGATTTTTCTCGTCTCAGGGGGTGCTGCATAACCCACTTTCGTATAGAAATCGTTGCGTTTGGCGCGCGCTGGTAGGTGCTGCTGCGCCCATTCGCTCTGATAGCCCAGCCCGGCCGCCCGCTGCAACACGGTGTGGCCGTAGATGAAATGGGCGCCATCGAGGAATGCCCGGCGCACAGGCGCCAATTCGGGGGCGTCGAAATCGTCCGCCAGTTTTTGGCCAAAGGCGTTCATTTCGGTGCCGACATTGAGCGGCAGGTCGTAGGCATCAGCCAATGCGACCACTTCGTATAGTTTTGCAGTCTTGATCCGGCGCTGTTCGGGGTCGGAGAGGTTCCAGTTGCGGTCAGGGATGATGTTCATTGTCACTACGCCCTTGCCCACCAGCAGATCCAGCAGCTCCGGCATGGCCTGCTCGCCGGCCGAGGTTCCATCCAGCCAGGCCAGGCAAGGTAGGGCGCCGCAAGCGACGATCAGTTCATGGAAGGCCTCGATGCGGGGGAAGCTGCCCGCGTCCGGCTGGACATAGCCCACACCCCCGCGCTTCATCAGCCGCGCACGGACGTTGTTCCTGAACCCGGCCCCATCCTGGCGCAGGCGGCTGAGCTGGTCAAGCGGCATCTGCAGCCTTGCGGCCCAGAAACGATCCGGGTTGTCGAACCGGTCTTCGGCCTTGCGGACATAAGCTTCGACGATGTGGCGCTCGGTGGCGTTGCCGTTTGGCGTCAGGGGCAGTACATCGGCCTCGTAGTCGAGGGTCAGGGGGTCGAGATAGGCGTTGACACGGGCGACGACATCGCGGTTGCGGGTTTCGGCGCGGCGACGCAGGTCGGCGGCGATGGCGGCGCCAGCAGCGGGGATGGCGCCGGTCGCGAAGCCGATACCCATATGGTAGGTCACGCCGGGCTCGCCGGGAGAGTTGATCTCGCGGGTGGCGAATTCGGGCAGGAACAGGCGCGTCTCGATGCCGGCGCTGGCGCGCACCCCTGTCAGTTCGCATGCGTTCAGGAACTCATCGACGGCGTCGAGTACGTCGAAATCGACGATGCCCATGAGCTTGTAGCCGCGCTTGCGCGCCAGCCAGGCCAGGGCCGTGGGCGAGTAACCAAAGGCATTGAACGAGAAGAAGGTGTGGCAGTGCATGTTGGCCACGTCGGCCGGTTCGGGTAGCGAGATGGCGCCCTGTTCGGCCAGGCCGATCAGCTCAAGCAAGGCATCTCGCCGCCTGAGGGGGTCGAAGTCGTTGAGAGCGGACGTAAGCCAAGATGCGTGATCGGAATGAGTCATGTTTTGTAGTAAGAGTGTCACCCTTGTCAGGAATCGTAGCCCATGAATACCAGGACGTCCTCGACAAAAGATTGGCGGTAGTCTGGCTGTTCAATAATCTTCGTAAGATTGTATGCCGACACGAGATCTCCGCGCTCGATCCAGGCTTTGATCTCCAAAGCAACAGTTTGCACGATGGTGGTGCCGATAAAGGACAAAGGAGGCTGGGGGTGATCGCTTTGTTTCGCTGCCTCAATTGCTCTTGCCAGGGCCGTCGATGCGGTTTTCCAGTGCTCATCGCTTCCTGCCGGGTCAGCACCGCCCTTGACCTCGGCTCCCCAGAGAACATCCGTATCGGTTGCTCCAGCATGCCTCAGACTGTGGAGGTCGGAACTGGCTTCAAACGTCTTTCCTGTTTTGTCTCGCCACCTGATCTGCTTATCAACCAGCATTGACACCCCGCTTTTCGACTGCACTTTCTGGTATTTTACGAATTTGGTCTCTGCGTCAACCAAGACTGCTTCTAGATCGAGATCAGGACTAATGATTACTGTCTGCTCTTTGTCGCGGCCCCGACCTGGGATAAGGCTTTCCCGTACCGAAAACGTAATACTCTCCAAATAACCTCTTCGCCATAAGCCCTCAATCAGAGGACGTAAAACCAAGGCCATTGCTACCCTACCCACCTCGTTACGCGATGAACCACCTAGGGAATCACCTAGATTGGCCATCAACATCTGAATGTGTCGATGGCTGGAAACACCGGTTCGGGTCAAGAGACCGCTGACAACCCGATTGAAATGGACCGCAATTTCTGACGCCCGTTCTGCAGCAGGCGCGAAACCATTCTCTATCCCGGATGTAGGTAGACCAATATCTCGCATTACCTTATCTGGCAACATTGCTATGTTGCGATAATAATAACAGAGTTTTGGAAGGCTTTGGAGCGTCTCTCGTGTACAAAAGTAGTATCCGTACGGAATAGGGGGATGCTCATCATCAAGCAAGTCCAATGCGCGAGCATCTATGCCAAGTTGTACTGTTTGCTCTCGTATGTCTTCTTGATCGATAGACCGAGCCAAATCCTCAACTTGTTTGATCAGACTGTCAATATTGGTTTCGACAATTATCTCAGCGAACAAAATCCCTCTTTCAATAGCATTCCTTTCCACTGCCCGGCGGACTTCGTCCTGTGTGCTCTGAATTTGTCGCAGTTCGAGGTCGTCGACAAAGGACCACTCAGGTCTGGATTCATTCAGGGGCAGGAGTGTAGTTTCGCTCCCGGCGCGAGCTTCGGTCCACCGAAGAGGCACATGTCTCTTGGCATTCACTGGCTTTCTCCAGATCGTAATACTTTTGCGTAGCGGCTCTCTACCAAAACGGCTCATCTGCTGACTGCTATTGCCTTTACGCTGCGGCAGGACGTAGACTTTTACTGGCTCAAAGCCACACGTGGTGGCTAGTTCGGTACACAATAGGTCAACGGGTATGATCTCACCAGCGTAGCGGACATTATCGTTGATGAAGGCAACCATTGCACCTGGACGACACACTCGAAATAGCTCAGAGTAGACAAATGTAAGCTCCGTGAAATACTGCTTTACCATCGTGAGCACGCCTGCATTGTTGACTTCGCCGCGCTGGTATCGACGCTGCAAGGCGTCGTCGATTTCGGCCAAGGCGGCGTTATTTTCCACAACCGACATTACCCGGCGATAGTGATCAGCCCGACCCTGCGCTTCGTACTTCTTCGCCAAGGGTTCGAGTTTTGGACGATTCTCCACGGTGCATGAGAGTAATTCCTGGCGAAGCCGAAAAATGTCATCTCCAACTCCGAGATAGGCCAGTTCCAAAGCATAGGTGCGGGTGTAGTCGTAGCGGTTGGCATAGGGAGGCGAAGTGATCACAGCCGCAAATTGGTCATTGTTCAGTGTGGGCAATAAGTCGAGTGCACTACCTTCGATGAGCCTTTGACACCCCGGCGACGTGGATTGACTCTGGAGATTCGCCACGTCTGCAATGATTTTGTCAATTTGCCGGATGAATACGTCCCGAACGGAAGGAATATTGCCTTTATCAATGCCCTCGATTGGCTGCTTGCCTCCACTTTCCCGAAGTAGGTTTCGAGTACGTAACTTGTCCGCCCTACTGTCCCATCTCAGGTATTGCCCATCTTTGCGCGTAAGACTTACCTCTTCAAGAATCG
The DNA here is from genome assembly GCA_964460135.1 of uncultured Caldilineales bacterium. GTDB lineage: Bacteria > Chloroflexota > Anaerolineae > J102 > J102 > SSF26. The sequence continues at coordinate 6,653 of CAYWPZ010000055.1, forward strand.
ACATGAGAATGAAGGCACACAATAGCTTTGTGTTTTCATGGAGATCTAACGATCCGAGCCAATCGGTGTATGCCATGAGATCTACCTCAGTCTGCGGCATAAAAGCCGATTCGGTGATTTTGAGATGAGGAAATGGTCTGTTTGCTATTTTCGGAGTGATTGTTGCCACCAATTGGCGCAAGCGCCTTAGTTCAGCTGGGTCATAATCAAAGACAAGCGATTTCGCTTTCCACGCGAGTTGGCAATTTGGTAGCAGTTCTATTCCAGTTGCATCGATTCCCATCATCTTAGCAACTGCCAAAGTAGTCGCTGAGCCAGCAAAGGGATCGAGGACGGCATCGCCGGGTTTGACCTGGAATTCATCCAACAACTTCTCAACTAACTCGGCTGAGAACCCCTCTCGATACTTCATCCAGTCGTGCAGTGTTTCAGCTTTATTTGCCTGAAAGCTAACCAATTGGCGATTGAATTTGTCTGTTTCTTCGAGCAAGTAACCATATTGCTGCTCCAGTGCCTGTCGTGCTGTCTCTTGGCATTCCGCGTTATGTGAAAACGCCACGCGGACAAGCTCGCCCTTCCCTTCATCGAGAACGGTGGGAAAAAGCGCAAGCTGCTGGATCCGATTCATGCTCATGGCTTACAAGAGTCGCCTACCAAAGCTATTACTGACGCATTGGCTTCCACCTGCGCCACGCTCTTGCAGCCGGGGATGACGCTGCTGACAGCCGGATGGCGCAAGCACCAGGCCAAAGCCCAGGCCGCCATCTCCACCCCAACCGGAACCTCCTCCCGCCGGATGCGCTCGACCTCGGCCAGTTGCGCCTGGACACGATCATCCGCCAACGACGAGCGCATGTCGTCGGGCTGCGTGAACTGCGTCCCAGGGCGATACTTCCCACTGAGCAGGCCGCTGGCCAGGGGCACGCGCGCCAGCACGCCCAGGTCGTGCGCCTGGCAGGTGGGAAGGGCCGCGGCTTCGGGGCCGCGCTCCAGCCGGTTGTAGACGATCTGGATCACACTGGCTCCCACCACCGTCGCCCGTTCGATCTGGGGCATGGGGTCGCCCTTGGAACTGACCGATACGCCCAGATGCCGCACCTTGCCCAGCCGCACCTGCTCGTCCAGCATCGCCCAAAGCTCGTCGTTTTCGAAAACGGCGTTGCCGCCGGAATGGAATTGATAGAGGTCGATGAACTCGGTCTGCAGGGCGCGCAGCGAGGCCTCGAGCTGCTGCCTCACCTGCGCCGGCTGCCAGCGATCGGCGCGGGCCAGGTGTCCCGTCCATCTGTGCCCGAACTTCGTGGCGATGAGCCAGCGCTCTCGTTTTCCGCTTAGCGCCTGGCCGATGAGCCGCTCGGAAACGTGGTCGCCGTAGCATTCGGCGGTATCGACCAGATTGACGCCCAGTTCGGCTGCCCGGTCGAGGATGGAAGCCACCTCTGCCACACTGAACGCCCGGCCCCATTCGCCGCCAAACTGCCAGGCGCCGATGCCGACGACCGAGACGCGCAATCCGCTGCGGCCGAGACGACGGTAGATCATCCTGCGCTCCTCAATGGGCGCCAAGCTGACGCTGGCGGTAGTGCTCGTCGGGGCGGGTGTGGATGCGGGCCACATGCTGCGGCGCCATGAAGTTGGGGCCGCCGAGGCTATAGGCGCCGATCAACACACGCGCTGCCTTCACGGCCATGGCGGTGATGTTCTCGACCTGGCGGGTGGTGGCGGCCAGGGCGATGAAGCCGTGGTTTTGCATGTAGATGGTCTTGGGCCGTTCGCCGTGCGCAGCGAGGTGCTCGGCGATGGCGGCGCGCACGGCCCGGGCCAGGGGCAGGCCGGGATCGACATAGGGCACGAGCGCCGCGGCCGCGCCGCAGACCACGATCTCATCGGGGAAAAGGCGCCCGGCCAGGGCCGATGCGAAGGTGGTGGAGCAGGTGATGGCGTTGATGGCGGTGGGGTGGGTGTGGCCGACGAAGTTGACGCCGGGCAATTGCAGGCACAGGGCGTGGAGAAAGGTCTCGACCGAAGGGTGGCCGGGCGCAGTCGGATCGACTTTCGCTGCCGCCAGGGCCTCCTTGACCTCGGCGTCGCTCTGGTCGGGGCCGTCGAGCACGGCCAGGACGCGGTCGAAGCGCACTTGCACGAAGCCCTCTGGCCCGATGCCGTGCATTTCCCGACCGCTGGCCTTGACCCAGAAGGTCTGGTCATCCACCCGGGCCGAGGTGTTGCCTTCGGCGAGGATGCTGTAGTCGTACTCCGGCAGGGCGAGGCGCCTCGAGAGCTCGACAAGGTTGTTGAGGAGGGGATGCGTACTCATGGTGGCATTGTAGCAAGGAAGGCGGGAATACGAAAAAGCCGGGAAGCAGCGACGGCGTGCCATACCCTGTTCTGTCAGGTCGAGCGCTTGCTTGCACGCCAATCAGACCGCGGCCAGCGCCAGGAAGCGTGCATAGGCCTCGTCCCATCGTTCCGCCCCGCCCGGCTCGTAGACAACTACCGCAAACGAATCGCGGATGACTCGCCGCGCTTCTTCGATCGAAGCAAGATGCCCGCTGCTGAGGGCCTGCATGACCACGTTGCCGATGGCCGTCGCTTCCACCGGCCCGGCCACCACCGGACGTTGCGTCACATCGGCAGTGAACTGGCACAGCAGTTCGTTCTGCGACCCGCCGCCGACGATGTGCAGCGCCTCGAACCGACGCTGCAGCAGCGCTTCCAGCCGTTCGATCACCAGCCGATATTTCAGCGCCAGACCCTCAAGCGCAACGCGCACCATCTCGCCTCTGCTTTCAGGGATGGCCTGTCCTGTCGTCTGGCAGTAAGATTGGATAGCCGCCGGCATGTCTGCCGGGGCAAGGAACGACGCGTGGTCAGGGTCGAGCAGGGCGACGAAAGGTCGCGCCTCCGCCGCCATCTGTGTCAGCTCAGCATAAGAAAAGGTATCGCCGCGCTTGGCCCAGATCCGCCGGCACTCCTGCACCAACCAAAGCCCCATGATGTTCTTCCAGGGCAAGACCTTGCCGCCCACGCCGCCGTAACTACTGATATTGTACTGCATGGCTTCCGGCGTCACGATCGCCTGCTCCGCCACTGCCCCCAGCAGCGACCAGGTTCCTGAGCTCAGCCAGGCCACGTTGTCCGTGATCGATGGCACCGCCATCGCCGCTGAGGCCGTATCATGCGTAGCCACCGCCACGACTGAGGGCGGCTCGATCCCGACCTCAGATGCTACATCAGGCAGGAGGGGACCCAGGACTTGGCCCGGCATCACTACTTCAGGGAAGATATGCGTCGGCGCCCCCAATCTTTGCAGCAAATTCAGCGCCCATGTGCGGGTGCGTGAATCGAAGAACTGCGTGGTCGTGGCGTTTGTGAATTCGACCGCCTTGCGGCCGGTCAGCCAGAAGTTGAACAGATCTGCGATCATCAGGAAGGTGGCGGCGGCCGCCAATTGCGGCGATTTCTGCTCCACCATCGCCCGCAGTTGATAGATCGTATTGATGGTCATGAACTGCACCCCGCCGGATTGTTCGAAGACCTCCCACTGCGACAGCCATGTCAGCATCCGCTCCATCACGCCGGTCGTGCGCGGGTCGCGATACACGTGCGGGTTGCCGACCAGTTCATCGCCGGCATCGAGCAGCGCATAGTCCACGCCCCAGGTGTCCACGCCCAGAGAGACGAAGTCGCGGCCATGCTCGTGGCTGATGTGGTTTAGCCCCTGTTTCATCTCCGCAAAGAGGCGGAGCGGGTCCCAGTACAAATGATCGAATACGCGCACAGGACCGTTGGCAAAGCGATAGGCTTGTTGCAGACGAAGTCTGCTGTCGTCGAGGATGCCGATCATGGCCCGGCCACTTTCAGCGCCCAGATCGAGGGCAATGAATCGACTCATCAGTTCAGCCTCCTATTCATGACCAGCGGTAAGAAAGCGGGTGACGCGCTCCGACCATCGTTCGACAATGGCATCGAGAATGGCGGCGCCCTGCGGCGCCGAGGCGGTGCGGGGATCCTCGCCCAGGATGCCGCCGGCGGCGCCGGCCGTGGTATCATCGAGCCGGCCAAGATCGACGAGTTCTGGCCGCAGCGCCATCAGTACCGAGGTCTCCCACCTGGCGGCATGGTCGCCGTGATAGCCCAGGTCGGTGACCGGATCAAAATCAGGGAGAACCCAAACGCGGGTGTTGCGTTGCGGCTGCCAGATGGTGAACGCGGTTGCGGCTTCGATGAGCGCCGCGAGATGCGGTGGGCCGTAGTGCCCGCACACCACCACCACCAACCTGAAACCGATATCCGAGAGTTGTTCTAAATATTCGGTCAGAAGCTGCATCACCGTCGCGCGTTTGAATTCCAGAGTCAGCGGAAAGCCGCCGTACTCCTTCATTGTATTGTGGCCGCACCATACCGGCGGCAGCACCACGCCGCCGCTGCGCCTGGCCACCCGCTGGGCAATGGCGTGGGCCTTGAGCGAGTCTAGCCCAAGCGCCAGATGGCGGCCGTGCCATTTCAGCGCGCCCCAGGGCAGATACGCCACCGGCGCCGACTTGATGGCAGCCTCGAATTCAGCCGGAAGTAGTTCTTCGTAGTTCATTGCTCGAGTTTGCAGTGGGTTTGTGGCGGTTTGAGAGGGAGAAATGCAGCTGTTACGGGCAATAGAAGATCGGCTCGATTTCCATGAACTGAACACCGCAGCCATCAACCGCTTCTGGCATCACCCACGGATTGACCTCGACCGCCCAACGCTTGTAGACCTCGGTTTGGCCCAGCTTGCCCAGGGCCGCGCCGATATCGCCGTCGACTTCCATGTAGGCAAACATCTGATTGCCGAGGGCGAAGATGCTGTAGTTGTGGATGCCGACTTCCTGGATGGCCGCCAGCAGATCAGGCCAGGGGTTCAAGTGAATGTGTTTGTACGGTTCCCAGTGCTCAGGGAACACGCGCCATGTCATACCAACGCGTTTCATAGGGGTGCCTCTTTTGTTGCCAGTGTGACCTTTTGGGGTAGTCAAGACCCTGAAGGTCCTTTCCTCATGATCATCCGCCCAAAGCGCCGATGCCGGCGCCGGCGCGTTCGGCGGCAATCTTCTGTGCGTATCCGCTTTCGCGGTAGGCGGCGATCGGGTCGGGATGGCGGCCCATCTCTACCCGCGCCTGTTTCAGCAGCGGCTGAACATCGATCTCGAAGGCCGCCATCATCGTGCGATTGGCAAGGATGACATCGCCCGCCGCCTGCGCTGCCGCCAGCCGGGGCCGATCAACCAGCAGCGCCTTGGCAAACGCCGTCTGCGTGTTCATCACCGACTGGATGATGCCCTCGATGCTGCCCTCGATATTGTGCGACTGGTCGAGCATGTAGACCACCCTCCCCGCCACCCCGGCCGTTGCTGGATCCAGGCTGGCGTCCACGATCTGGTCGAAGATCAAGAACAGTTGCAGCGGGTTCACCGTCCCCGCCATCAGATCGTCGTCGGCATATTTGCAGTCGTTGAGATGAAAACCGCCCAGCTTGCCCTCATCAAGCAAGATTGAAACGATATGTTCGATGTTGGCATTCTTGGGGTGATGGCCGACATCGACCAGCACTTTCGCCCGTTCGCCCAGCCGCTGGCACATCATCAACGACATGCCCCAGTCCATCAGGTCGGTGGTATAGAACCCTGGCTCGAAGAACTTGTATTCGACCGCCAACGTCATCTCTGGGTCCATGGCGTCGTACAGCGCCTTCAAACCCTCGAACAACCTCTGTTTGCGGCTGCGCAAGTGATCCTGGCCGGGGTAGTTGGTGCCGTCGGCCAGCCAGATGCCGATCACCTTCGACCCCATTTCGCGGGTGATACGCACGCAGTCGATGAAATGGTCGATTGTCGAACGCCGCGTCGCTTCCTCCGGGCTACATACGCTGCCCAGACGGAACTGCTGTCCCATGAAGGTATTTGGGTGCACCGTGCCGATCCGCAAACCTTTTGCTGCGGCATAGGCTCGAACCGGCTCGTAACGCCCGTCGTCGGTCACATCCCACAGCACATGGCTGGCCATCACCGGGCAGACGCCTACCACGCGTTGGATTTCGGCGCAGTCATCGATCTTGTCCCAGATGTGACGCGCCGCCCCGGCCTGCCGGAAGACGCCGTAGCGGGTGCCGGAGTTGCCAACTGCCCACGATGGCAGTTCGATCACTTGCGCCTTGATTCTGGCTAGGATGCCAGCCACATCCACACCTCTGGCGTCCAGCGACTCGGCGAGCACTTCATACTGACGTTGCCAATGTTCCATAGTCATGGACTCTCCTTCTTTGCACGAGGGGCCGTTGGGAAACCGGGAGACTTGGGCGCCAACCTGCTGGCGTCCGATCTCCCGGCTTGCCAGTGGTAGCGATCAGAAGCCGTAGGTGTCGACGTTGTCTTTGTTGAAGCTTTCGAATGCGCCGACGATGATGACGTTGTCAGGGCCGAAGGTCATCGCGCCCAGGCCAGGCACCTCGAAGCTGTTGCCTTCGCCCAGCTTGATGGTTCCATCTTTCAGACCTTTGGCCAGGTGGACGGCGACGACGCCCATATCGTGGCGCTCATAACCCTTTGTCCAGTGCCTCCAGCGGTTTCTCCCAATAGTTGATGGCTGTCAATCGGGCAGCCAACGCTTCCGGGTCTTCCGCCCCAGCCTCGATGGGATAGCTGCCGAATTCGTAGGCGGCGTCGAATGCGGCCAGGATGTTTTCCGGCGGCACTTCGCCCAGGATGTTATGGATGGTGGAAAACACATAGCCGCCTCCCGGCCCCATGATCTTGATCCGGCGGCGAACATCTTCGCGCACCTGTTCGGGCGTGCCCCACGGCAAGACCCGGTGGGTGTCCACGCCGCCGCCCCAAAGCGTCAGATTCTTGCCAAATCGCTTTTTAAGCTCCATGGCATCCATGTTGGCGGCGTCTGTCTGCACAGTGTTGAAGCAGTCGACACCCATATCGATCAGGCTGTGCAGGAATGGCATCACCGATCCGTCGGTGTGAAAGAATACTTTGGCCTGGCTATTTGCATGCACGGTGTCGCAGAACTGCTTGTGTCCTGCGAACAGGAATTTCCTGAACGTGTCCACCTTGATCATTGGCCCGCGCTGGGCGCCGACGTCGTCTGCGGCCATGATCACGTCGATGTACTCGCCCACCGCCCCCAGATAGCGCTTGAGATTGGTGATCTGCTCGTGCACCAACCGGTCGAAGAAATGCTGGATCAGCTTGGGGCGGCTGATCAGGTGCATATAGGTGTTCTGGAAGCCCAGGATGCCCTCGGTCACGAAAATGATGCCAAAGACATAGTCCGAGACAATGGCCTTGTCGGTGGTGGCGCGCAGACGTTGGGCGAATTCCCTGGCCCAGACAAGCTCCTCGTCCGTCACTTTGATCCGGCCCATGAAATTGCCATCGTAGGTATCGAACCAATCATCGATCTCTTTCTCTGTGGTGGCGTGTTCCAGTGGGTTGTATTTCACGGCAAAACCCTGCGTGCCTTCGCCCGGCATCTCCGCGATCTTGACGCCATGCTCCCACCATTCCAGGTCACCGTCGGCATTGTACACCGGGTTGAAGTCCATCGGCACCAGGAATTCGGTGCCATCCATCCAGGTGAAGGGCTTCCACTCGGCGTTGGCGATGCCGAGCGACATCTTGTAGCGCGGCAGGGTGACGGTGTCGACATGCAGGCGCTCGCGGATGAGCGGCTCCAATTCGGGGACCTGCACCCAGGTGTGGAAGACGCGCGCGCGCCCATTTTTCATTGCCAGATGGCGGCGCAGGCTGCCGTAGGCGCGCAGATTGATGCCGGTGACGCATGTGCCGCCCAGATCGATCGGGATGCGGTCAGCTTCTTCGTGGTTGATGGCGGCAAGGACGCGTTCGCGTGAGTTCATCGCTTCTCCTCTCTTACGTTCCGTAGTTGGCGGCAAGCCGGTAGGCCAGCCGGTAGGCCCGGATCAGCCGGGCGGGCGGAGTATCGGGCTGGACGAAATGGCCGGTATTGAAGATGTAGCCGCCTCCGGGGGCGTAGATGGTAAAACGCTCGCTGATGTACGCATCCAGGGCGTCGCCATCCTGCATGATCAGCGCGTCCACCGTATCGAGCGACCCGTACACGACCAGTTTGTCGCCGTAGCGCGCCTTGATCGTGGTCGGATCCATCCCTGCGCTCTCCTGCACGGGGTGGAGCAAGTTGACGCCCATGGCGACGATATCATCCATGATGTCCATGATGTAACCGTCGCTGTGGAGATTCATGGGCACGCCGCGGCTACGGATATGTTTGATCACGCGCTCAGCGTAGGGCCGGATCAGCTTTCGCCACATCGCCGGTGCAAACAACATCGTCCCGTTGCTTCCCCAATCGTCCGACATCTGCACGATATCGGCGCCAGCATCGATGCAGCTATCGGCCAGGGCGCAAAGCCAGTCGGCGTAGCGGTCGAACCAGGAGGCCATCAGTTCTGGCTTTCGGCGCAGGTTCGCCCAGCACTTTTCGATGCCCAGGAAGGTGCTCGTGCCTTCGACGATGCCCCACATGTGGGCGATGACCGCGCGGCGGTCGCCGTGCCTGGCGACAGTCTCGACCACATTCATGCCGGCAAAATCGGGATTCCAGGCGTCGAATGCGATCCACTTGTGGTCGCGAGCGCTGTCCAACGGCAAAGCGACCAGCTCTTCGAGATCGACTTTGCGGCCCAGCTGGTTGGGATAGGGCGTCCAGCCCACGGCGATATCGATGCCGAACTCGTCCATGAACACCTCGCGCGGCCCGTAGTCGGCCTCCAACATGTCCACGAACTGGCGCTGATAGAGCCAGCAGTCGAGCGGGGTGCGGTCGATGGGTTGGCGCTGGATGCAGGCCAGCACGCGTTCCTTGCTGTTCATTGGCTGTCTAGTCCTCAACAGCGGTCAGATTGAGCGCGTGCTGCCAGGGGTCGCCTTCCAGCCCGGCCACATAGGCCACAACTGACTTCTCGAGATAGACCTGTTCCCACTGGGGGATGATTTCCAGGAGTTCCTTCGGCAGCTTGCGGATAATCTCCCAGTAGGCCCATTCCATCAGCCGGTAGCCTGAGGTGGGTGAGCCTTTGAAGCGCGGGTGGGGTGGAATGATGCTATCCTCGACCATGGCCTGATCGAGGGCGTCGGAGATGCGGTCGAGCAATTCCAGTTTTCGCTCCCACCCTGTGCCGAGGTCGACCGCCTCGTCTACCAAAGCACCCATACGGCTGTGCATGCGCGGTAGACGCTTGAAGGCGACCATCGTCCACTTGTCATAAGGGTAATAGGACTTGTCGAGCATGAAGGCCATCTGGACGCCAAGCCGGATCGAGCGGCCAAAGGCAATCGAGGCGTAGTACTGGTTGTCCCGCAGCAGCGCCCGCTTCAACGCATACGTCCCCATCCCGGAATAGTAGCGACACCAGTGCGCCAGCCGGCGCAGCCGCACCGGTTCGGGATAGTAGGCTTTCAGCGTATCCCGCACGGCCGTGAAGCGGCCCAGGGGGTCGTGCCACACTTCGCCGTTGATCACATGCGTGATGTCTTCCTCCGGGATAGCCAACCATTCGGCGTCGGTTTGCGGCGGGTGATCGATGCCGATGGTGCGTGAGAGCAGGCCGCGCAGCGAGTCAGGCGTAATGCCGGCCCCCACCACGGCCCGTTCGCCCAGCGAATGGCCCTGATAGGAATTGGGCAGCCCGGCTTCGAGCGCCGCCGCCATCGACGACCACCGCTCTTGCAACAGTTCCAGCGGCATGATGGCATCGATGCGCAGGCCCCAGTGATGGTCGCGCGAAAAGTCATCGTCGAGGCGCAGCGCCTCCGATCCAAGCCCCCAGACGCCAAAGGCCATTTGGCCGAATTCGTTCAGGAACTGTCTGGCCAGGATGGGACGGACGAACTCGTCGAAGAAACCGTGGCTGATATCGATAATCGACTCTGTCATTGGGCAACTCTCCTCTTATGTGATCGCAGCGGCGCTTGCCGCCAGTCGCGCCATCGATGCCTCGCGGCGCCGGATCATATCGGTCACGCGGCCATCGGACATGACCACGATGCGGTCAGAAATACGCAGCACCTCTTCGGCGTCGGTTGAGATGACAAGGATGGCGATCCCTTCGTCGGCCAGCCCTTCAAGCACATCGTAGATTTCGGCGCGGGCGCCCACGTCTACCCCGCGCGTTGGTTCGGCCAGCACCAGCACTGAGCTCTTGTTTTCCAGCCAGCGGCCCAACACCACCTTCTGCTGGTTTCCGCCCGAAAGCGTGTCGATCAATTGGCTGGCGTCGCCCGTGGCCCGGATCGAGAGCCTTTCCCGCCAGTGGCCGTAGCGATTGGCCAGGATGCCGCGGCGCAGTACGCCGATGCGCGAGGCCAGGGCGCCCCATGAAGCCGCCGTCAGGTTTTCGGTCACTGAGAGGCTCGTCAACAAGCCTTCCTTCTTGCGATCTACCGGCACGAAGCCCAGGCCCCGCCGCTTGGCCTGGCCCGGGCCTGTCGGCTGCCCCTCTTTGCCCATGATTTCGACCGCCCCACCGGCGATCGGGCGCAACCCAAACAGCGCTTCGCCCACTTCCAGGGCGCCGCAACCCAAGCGGCCAAACAAGCCCACGATTTCACCTTGATGTACCTCGAGGCTGACATCCTCAAACAAAGGCGGCGCCGAGACCTGCCTGACCCTAAGCGCCGGCGTCGTGGCGGCCTTGGGCGCCGCCAGTTCTGCATGCTCGTGGGCATGGTAGGCCTCGCCCGTCATCGCCTCCACAATGCGGTCGTGCGGAAAGGCGGCAATCGGACCGCTGGCGACAAGATCGCCATCGCGAAACACAACGACCTCGTCGGCGATCTGAGGCACCTCCAGCAGCCGATGCGTAATATAGATGATCGCCACCCCTTCATCCCGCAGGCGGCGGATCAATGCAAACAAGCGTTCGACCTCCTCCGGCGAAAGGGCTGAGGTAGGCTCGTCGAAGATCAGCACCCGCGCATCGGCAACAAGGGCGCGCGCGATCTCCACGATCTGGTGCTGCGCTACGCTCAGTTCCGACATCAGACTCTTGGGGTTCAGGTTTACCCCCAGATCGCCCAAGATCTTCTCCGTCCGTTTGCGGGTCTCGCCCCAACTCACCAGGCCGTTGCGTGTGGGCAGATTGCCCAGGAAGATGTTCTCCGACACACTCAGCGTCGGCGCGTTCATCATTTCCTGGTAGATGACGCGAATCCCGTGCGACTGCCCATCGCGGGGCGTCAGGATACGCACCTCCTGGCCATCCATAGTGATGCGGCCGTCGTCGGGCGTATACGCTCCCGAGATGATCTTGATGGCGGTGGACTTCCCGGCACCGTTCTCGCCCAACACGGCCAGCACAACTCCGCCGCGGACGCTCAGGTCGACGCCATGCAGAACCTCGACGCCGCCAAAACTCTTGCGCAGCCCCGTTGCCTTTAGTTCGAATGCCTTGCGTCTGACGGTTGATCCTTTGCTCCGCTCGGTCATTTTCCACCTACCGTAATCCGTAATTGGTCGAATGCTACCGCAGCGATCAAGATGACGCCGCGCGCCACCTCCTGCCAAAAGCTGGAGAGCCCGATCAACGTCATACCATTGTTTACTGTGCCCAAGATGAACACACCCAGGATGGTGCCCACTATTGTGCCCCGCCCCCCATACAGGCTGGCGCCACCCAACACGACGGCCGAGACCACAGAGAGTTCTAGGCCCAAGCCGGCAATGGGCGAGGCCGCGGTGAGCTGCGAAGTCAGCATCAGCCCGGCGACACCGGCCAGAAAACCTGTCAGCAGGAAGGTGGCGAAGACGGTCAGATTGTTGCGGATGCCCACCAACCTGGCGGCGACGGCATTGGCGCCAATGGCATAGATATTGCGCCCATAGACTGTGTTGCGCAGCACCAACGCAAGGATGATGGCGACGGCGGCCATGATGTAGATGGCCACCGGGATGCCCAGCCATTGGGCCTTGCCCATCCAGTCGAATCCCTGCACCCGCAGCGTCTGCCCGTTCGAAAGGATCTTGGCCAGTCCGCGAAAGATTGCCAGAGTACCAAGCGTTGTGATCAGCGAATTGACCTTCACCACCGTCACCAAAAAGCCATTCAGCAGACCAACCACGATCCCCCCCACCACCGCTGCCAATATCCCAACGAGAATTGCCTCCTGCCCGCCGTCAGTCACCAACGCGAACAACATGCCGGTGAAGGCGGCGTTCGATGCCACTGACAGGTCGAAATTTCCGGAGATGATCAGCATCGTTGAGGGGAAGGCCAGCACCGACAAAACTGATACGGCCAGCAAAATATTGCGTAGATTGTTCAGTGCAAAGAAATACTCTGATTTCAGGGCGAAAAAGGCAACGACAACAGCAAGAAAAACAACGAGCATCGCTTCGGTCGAAGCCTTGGCAAACAGACTACGGATCAGCGACCGCTCGGCGCTGCTTGCGGCCTTGACTGCGGTCGAACTGGGTGGCTGTGTACTCACGCATGCCTCCCGCTGGGAAGAAGAAGGAGAGGGGGATCGGTGACAGGGAAACCGGTAGAACGTCCCGTTCTACCGGTTTCCCACGGTCTGAGACTACTCTTCGGGGTAGTACTGGTCGATGGTGTCCTTGGTGATGGCTACATGCTCGACCAAGATCGGGCCTTCTACCTTCTCGCCGTTCATCATCCGGATGATGGCGGGGATCAGATAGCGGCCGTAGTATTCGGGGAAGTAGGCGGTCGAACCGGCGTACATGGGATTGGCGCGGATTTCCTGCCATGAGCTGGGGTCGGCGCCCTGGCTGGCAAAGATGACCTGGTCCTCGCGCCCGGCTTCCTTGACTGCCGCCAGCATGCCCAGGCAGGAATCGTCATTGATGCACAGACTGACGATGTGCTGCTTGTCCTGGTTGGCGGTCAAGTAGTCGCGACCCTTCTCGAACCCCGGATCGACGCGGTCGGAATCAAGTCGGGTCACTAGATCGGTGCCGTCCATCGACCAGTTCTCGAAATCGCCGTAGTCCACATCCGGGCACACACTCTGTAGACCGGCGATGAGGCCGTTCATGCGGTCGATGTTCACCTGGCCGACGCCCGGCGCTTCGTGTGTGACCACGGCATCGATCTCGCAGTTCCACATCTCCTTCGCCAGCTCGCCCGCGGCCTTGCCGCCGACTTCGCCAGCGACGCGGTTGTTGGCGCCCATGAAGATAGAGCAGTTGGGATGGGCGATGTCGATGGCGATCATGGGTGTGCCGCCGATGATCTCGCAGATCGAGTCGGCGATGTTGCCATGCACATTGAACTGGATGATGCCGTCCACTTCCTGGGTCATGAACAGGCGGGCGTTATCGACCGCGATCTGCGGGTCGAGGGCGTTGTCAGCCTGCACCAACTCGACATTGCACTCCTCGGCGACCGTTTCGATGCCCTCGCGCACCTGCACGGCAAAAGGCACCGATTCGCCCAGATTGGCGAAGCCAACCTTGCGGTTTTCGCCATCCTGCCCCTGGCACAGGTCTTCCTCCGCCGGTTCCGCCGACGAGATAGACGGCGTGGGCGCCGGTTTGCCCTCGCCGGGGTAGTACTGGTCGATGGTGTCCTTGGTGATAGCCACATGCTCGACCAGGATCGGGCCTTCTACCGTCTCGCCCTTGATCATCTGGATGATGGCGGGGACAAGGTAGCGGCCGTAGTATTCGGGGAAGTAGGCGGTCGAACCGGCGTACATGGGATTGG
>CAYWPZ010000055.1:20499-21487 GCA_964460135.1 uncultured Caldilineales bacterium
GGGTCATGAACAGGCGGGCGTTATCGACCGCGATCTGCGGGTCGAGGGCGTTGTCGGCGTTGACGATTTCCAGATTGCACGGCTCGGCGACCGCTTCGATGCCCTCGCGCACCTGCACGGCAAAGGGCACCGATTCGCCCAGATTGGCGAAGCCGACCTTCAGCCCGGTTCCGTCCTGTCCCTGGCATTCTTCAGGCAGCGCCGCTGCCGGCGGCTCGGTCGGCTCTGGGGCGGCGGTTGGCTCCGGGGCTTCAGTGGGTGCGGGAACGGGTGTAGCGGTGGGCTGGGCGCCGCCGCCACAGGCGACCAGCACGACGGCGGCGATCAGCAGCAGCATGAGCGCTGCCGGCTTCGAATACGACTTAGACATGGGTTCCTCCTTCTGAGAGACGACTGTGTTGGTTGAGCGATGGGGAGTGATCGGTAAGGAATAGGGAGTAAGGAGTAAGGAGTAAACGTTTGCGGCCAGGTTTTCACGTTTCACGCCTCACGCCTCACGTTTTACGGTGGATACGACATAAAAAGCGGGCAATCAATCATAGATGCCATACTTGTGAATAGCGTTCAGCATGGCCAGGTAGTTTTCGTGCGGGACGAAGTTGGTGATGCTGTGGCTCGAACCGGCAATATAGCGGCCGCCCGGCTTCAGCGCCTGCATGTGGGCAATGACGTCTTTTTCTACCTCCTCCGGTGTGCCGTGAACGAGCGGGAACTCTACATCGATGTTGCCCATCAGGGTCACGCGATTCCCAAAACGCTTCTTGAAGTCCCGGTAGTCGATGCCATAGGGATCCATCGGGTTGAAAGCCTGGACGCCGATATCCAGCAGCCAATCCATGGCATCGTCCGTCTTACCATCGCTGTGGAACACGACCGGAATGCCTGCCCGCACCGCCGGCGCCAGCACCTTCTGCGCCCGCGGCAGCCAGATCTCTTTGAACAAAGCGGGCGGCACGAACAGGCCCTCCTTCCAGGCAAAGTCATCAGC
>CAYWPZ010000056.1:0-2197 GCA_964460135.1 uncultured Caldilineales bacterium
CAGCCGGTAGCGTCCGGCTTCGAGCGGGAGGGAGAGGTCGCGGGTCGAGTGGGGAGGCAGCAGTTGTTCGGCGAGGATGTGCGGCGTGACCTGGGGGCCGCCGACGCAGTAGGGGTGGATTTCGAGCGGACGGATGGCGGGGTTGGGGCGAAAGGTCAGTTCCACGGCCTGGTCGAAGTTGGCGTCCAAGTCGATGTGGCAGACCTCGCAGTGGGCGCGCGTGGCCATCTGGTTGAGGCTGGCGGCGGTCGCTTTGTCGCCGCGGCAGAGCGGGCAGAGGATGTGCCACTGCAGGTCGAACAGTCCGGCGCGGGTGGCATGAAGGAAGGCTTCGAGTACCGCTCGCCGCGGCAATTGCCAGTAGTCGGCCAGGGCGTAGGGCCGCAGCCGCGAGAGGGTGATGTCGTCGGCCTGGGTGACGAGGTCGATCAGGCGCGCGGTCAGTTCTGGCGGCACGCCCTGGCTGTGCAGGTCGGCGATGGCGGTTTGCAGGCGCCGGTCGCTGCCTGGGGCGAGCGCGAGCGATTGGCCGGGCGGTTGGCCGGGCGGTTGGCCGGGCGATTGGCCGGGCGATTGGCCGGGCGATTGGCCGGGCGATTGGCCGAAGGGCTGGCCCTGCGCGGCGAGGCCGTCGTGGCGATGGAAAGCGGCGGCGAAGGCGCGGGCGCTGATGAGGCCGATCTGAAGGGGGATGGCGATGTAGCCCAGGAGATTGCGCGGCCGCGCCCAAACCTGGTAGACCAGCCGGGCGCCGCCCTCGGGCCGGGGGCTGAGCTCGGCCAGGGTTCGCATCTCGGCCACCGGCCCGCTGCTATAGACCCGCCGAACGCCAAAGCGGTAGGGGCGCACCCACTCGAATGGCTCCTCCTCCCACTTGATCCACATCCCCGCCCGTCGCAGCCGCAGGTGACGCCGGGCATTGATCAGGTCGGCGCCCGGCCGCAGGTCATCGACGGGCGGCACACCCGTCTCCTGGTTGAAGCGGTTGGTATCGGAGACATACGGCCACAGCGCCTCGGGGCTGGACTGCAGGTCGTATTGCCAGCGGTAGTGGAATTCGTCAGGCATGTCTGGTCGTTCAATTGGCCGGCGGTGTGCTCAGCGGCGTCATTTCGGGTTTAGCCGTTTTGGCGGCGGTAGACTTCGAGCAATCGTCGCGCCGCCGCTTCCCATGTCCACGCCGCGGCCTGAGCAGGGCCGCGGCGTGCGAGTTCGGCGAGGGCGGCCGGATCGGTGAGGAGTTCGGCCAGGGCCAGGGTGAGGGCGGCTTCGTCGCCGGCGGGGACGAGGCGGGCGGCGTCGCCGGTGATTTCGGGCAGGCTGCTGGTGTCGGTGCAGAGGACAGGCCGGCCGCAGGCCAGGGCCTCGAGGACGGGCAGGCCGAAGCCTTCGTAGTGGCTGGGGAAGGCGAAGAGCTCGGCCAGGTTGTAGAGGGCGGGCAGGTCGGCGTCGGCGACGAAGCCGAGGAAGTGAACGAAGTCGCCGGCGTGGAGTCGCGCGACTTCGTTGTAGATCGATTCGTATAGCCATCCCGGTTTCCCGGCGATGACGAGGTGGTGGGCGAGTGCGGCCCGCTGGCGGGCGGCGACAAAGGCGCGGATGAGGCCGTCGATGTTCTTGCGGGGTTCGAGGGTGCTGAGGGTGAGGACGAAGGGGACGGCAGGGAGGTTGTATTTCCGGTGTATTTCGTGTAGTGATTGGCTATCGGTTGCTGGCCGAAAACGAGTTTCGACGCCGGCGCCAACCACCGTAATGCGCTCTGGCGGCAGCTGGAAGAGGCGAATGGCGTCCTGTCGGCTGGCCTCGGAGTCGGCGAGGATGTGGTCGGCGCCAGCGAGCGAGCGGGGGATGGCCCGGGCCAGGAAACGTTGGAGGTCGGGGTGGGCGAAGTGTGGGCGGACGAGAAAGGCCAGGTCGTGGATGGTGACGAGGGTGCGGGCGCGGCGGACGGGCGGAAGCAGGAAGTTCGGGGCGTGGAAGATGTCGAGCGGGCCGGTGAAGTAGTCGACCGGGATGGGGAGGCGCAGGCGGTGCCAGAGAATGGTCTGGAGGCGGTCGGGGAGAGGGAGGCGGCGGTGATGGACGGCGGCGGGCCAGTCGGGGCGGGTGGGGAGGCTGGCTTCGCGCGGGTGGAGCAGGGTCAGGTGGTCAGCGGGGTCGAGGAGGGGGAGGAGGGCGTCGACCAGGCCGCGGGTGT
>CAYWPZ010000056.1:2207-3908 GCA_964460135.1 uncultured Caldilineales bacterium
TGCCGGCGCCCTGGAGGACGGCGGCGGTGTAGTCGATGCCGATGCGCATGGTTGGCGGTGGGCGATGGACGGTGAACGATGACTGAAGGTTGTTGGCAGGAGTCGATCGCTGCGATTGTCCATCGTCAGACGTGGCGGTAGGTCCAGAGACGGTTGGCGCCGAAGTTCCAGAAGAGGACAACGAGGATGGCGAAGGCTTTGGCGATGTTGAGGGCCAGGGCCTGGCTGAGACCGAAATCGAGCAGAAAGCGGTCGGCGAAGTAGAGGACGATGGTGTTGATCCCCAGGCCGATGACGCTGACGAGGCCGAATTGGGGCAGTTGGCGGCGTTTGCGAATCTGGCGGCTTTCGGGGTAGGTCCACAGCCGGTTCCAGGTGAAATTGCTGAGGACGGCGCAGCTAAACGAGATAGCGTTGGCAACGAGGTCGTGCAGCCCAAAGGCGAAGACCAGGAGGTTGAGGACGCCAAAATCGACAATGGCGCCGATGGCGCCGACAACGGCGAACTTGAGGAAGCGTTCGGTTTCTTTGGGATGGATGGGGCTGATGGCGGCAATGCGGGCAATCAAGGAAGGGGCCTCGGTCGGGTTGGTGTGGGGGGGAGGGGTCATTTAGAGGGCGCTGGGCAGGAAGTAGAAGGCCAGCGAAAGGATGACGTAGACGGCCAGGAGCATGGCGCCCTCCAGCCAGTTGGAGCGGCCATCGACTGAGATGAAGGCGGCGATGACAGCGGCAGCGGTGAGGGCGATCATCTCGAAGTTGTTGAATTCGAGTGTCAGGGGATGGCCCATGAGCAAGGAGATGAAGACGAGGATGGGGGCGACGAAGAGGGCGATCTGCAGGCTGGAGCCAATGGCGATGTTGAGGCTGAGGTCCATTTGGTTCTTGATCGCTACCTGCACCGCCACCAGGTGTTCGGCTACGTTGCCGATGATGGGGATGACGATGATGCCGACGAAGAAGGCGCTGAGGCCCAGGGTCGCGGTCACGTGCTCGACCGAGCCGACGAGGAACTCGCTCATGAGGGCGATGCCGGCCACCGAGGCCAGAAGGACGCCGATGGCGATGCCTGTGTTCCAGCGGGGGCCGTGGTGGGTGGGTTGGACGGTCGGGCCGGCCTCGCGCTCGGGTGTGCGCGAACGGAGGATGAAGACGATGGCCAGGGCATAGATGACCAGCATGACGGCGGCCGTGGTCAGGCTCAGCTCTTCGACGGCCAGGGTGTTCGGCTCGATGGCGGCGCTGAAGATGGAGGGGATGCTGAGGGCGATCACGGCCAGGATGAGCAGGGTGGCATCCAGGCCGGCGCTGGCGCGGTCGAAGCGCTGGATGCCGTTCCTGACGCCGCCGAAGACCAGACTCAGCCCCAACACCAGCAGCAGGTTGCCCAGGATTGAGCCGATGATGCTGGCCTTGACCAGCTCGATCTCGGCAGCGCGAATGGCAATGATGGTGATGATCAGTTCGGCGGCGTTGCCGAGGGTGGCGTTGAGCAGGCCGCCGATGCGAGGGCCGGTCTGTTCAGCCAGGACTTCGGTGGCCTCGCCCAGGTAGCCGGCCAGCGGGACGACGGCCAGGGCCGAGGTGAGGAAGATCACGAGCGGCGGCCAGTGCAGGATTTCGGCCAGGACGGCGATGGGAAGGAGAAGGAGGAGCCAGCGGAGGATGCGCATGGTCAGTAATCAGTAGTCAGTGGTCAGT
>CAYWPZ010000056.1:4008-20835 GCA_964460135.1 uncultured Caldilineales bacterium
AATCAGTGGTCAGTAATCAGTGGTCAGTAATCAGTGGTCAGTAATCAGTGGTCAGTAATCAGTGGTCAGGCTTACCCGGTCAATGCTTCTTACAAGAGCAACTTCAACCGACCTACCGGTCTACCGGTCTACCCGGCCTACCGGCTTACCGGTCTACATGCCTACCCTCCAGCGGCAACAGGGCCAGGGCGAGGGCGACAACCAGAGGCATGCCCTGGACGAAGAGGTTGTCGAATAGGTTGTGGATGGAGAGGTGGACAAGGAGGCCGAAGACGCCGGCGGCGATGGCTCGGTCGGGGCCGCAGCTGCGCCGGTGTGAGCGCAGGGCGGCGGCCAGGCTGCCAAGCCAAAAGCCAAGAAAGGTCAGGATGCCGATGATGCCTGCTTCGGCGGCGAAGTGGAAGATGACATTGTGGGCGTGGCCGAGGGGGTCGGTCCAGGGGGCGAAGGCGTAGCCAGGGTAGATGACGGCCCAATTGCCGACGCCGACGCCAAGCCAGGGGTGGTCGGCGAACATTCCCCAGGCGACTTGCCAGTGGGCGACGCGTTCGAGGACGGAGAAGTTGGCGTCGGTGACAGGGACGCCGCGCGCATTCCAGACGCCAAAGTAGGCGCCGATCTCGGCCAGGCGCCCACTGAAGGCAGCGGGAAGGAGGGGCCAGAGGAGGAGGAGGGCGGCGGCGCCGGCGGCAATGGCCAGGCGACCGCCGGTGGAGGCCAGCGCCAGGACGGTCAGTCCGGCCACGGCCGCCCCCAGCCAGGCCCCGCGCGACCAGCTGGCGACGAGGCCGGCGCCGATCAGGATGGTGGCGCCAGCAAAGAAGACGAAGCGGAGGTAGAAAAAGGGACGGCGGCGCCGCCATCCTGCGGCTGCGGCCCACAAAGTGAGGGCCAGGGCCAGAGGTAGGACCAGGCCCAGGTAGCCGGCGTAGGGGTTGGGCTGGCCGAAGGTGCCGTAGGCGCGCAGGAAGCCGCCCAAGAGGTAGGCATCGGGGCCGAGGCGGAAGAAGAACTGGCGCAGGCCGACGATGCTTTCGAGGCTGGCCGCAGCGAGCAGGGTGACGGCGAGCGGCAAACGATGGCGGGGGGTGAGCAGTTGGGCGCCGAGGAAGTAGACGACAACGACTTCGGCCCACTTGATCAGTTCGGGGATGGCTTCTTCGAGCGAGGTCGCGGCCAGGGACGAGAACAGGAGGGCCAGGGCCACGGGCAGGACGAGCCAGAGCAGGGGGGCGGGGCGAGGGCGCTCCTGGCGGGCTGCCAGCTGCATCCACCAGGCCAGGAAGACGCCGGCTATGAGGAGATCGGTGAGGCTGAGGCCGCCGGCGCCGAGGGGCAGGCGGAGCTGCGGCGTGAGGGGGATGGCCAGGGTCAGGGTGTAGAGGCCGATGACCGGGTGCAGGAGGGTCAGAAACCCAAAGCCGGCCAAGACAAGGAGGCCGGCGGCCCACAGAACCGGCAGCCGGGCCAGGAGCAGGGCGGCGAGGATCAGCCCAGATGCGCTGAGCAGCGCCGCCAGGTAGCTTCGGCTGGGATGGGTGGGTTCTGCCGTGGTCATGTGAAAACCCTATTTTAGCGGGCGGGGCAGGGGGGCGCCAAACCGGTGTTCGGCCTTTGGATTGGCGGCGGGGCAGTCTGGGTTCGCCGGCATCGCCTTTGACGCCAGGCTGTGCTATACTCGCAACCATCATTTCACCCTCAGGAAGGATTGTCTCACTATGACCAAGAAAATCGAAAGCCCGGCCCCGCGCAAAGGCAGCAAGCCGATCAGCGAGGCCGAAGCGAAACAGCAGGCCAGCCGGCGTTGGTTGTGGGTGGTTGCAGGCGCCGGCGTCGCCCTGCTGGTGCTGTTGGCAGTCGTTGCCCTGCTGAATAGCCGCCAACCTGAGCCGACCGTGGCCGCCGGCAGTTCGATCGCCGCCGCCCTGGGACAGCCGGTGAACGGGCGCGTGCTTGGCGACCCGAACGCCCCCGTCGCCATCGTTGCCTACGAAGATTTCCAGTGCCCGCACTGTCAGGATTTCAGCAGCGCCCTGGAGAAGACCATTCGCGAGGAGCTTGTGAAGCCGGGCATCGCCCGCTTCGAGTTCAAGCATCGCTTTGTGATCAGTAATGACTCGATGGTGGCGGCGATGGCGGCCGAGTGCGCAGCCGACCAGGGGCGTTTCTGGGAGTACCACGATGTGCTGCTGGCGGCCTTGCGTCGAGACCCGCGCGCCGTTCAGATCTCGGATTTCGAGCAGTTGGCCGCCGACATCGGCCTCGACACGGCCGCTTTCGATACGTGCCTGGAAAGCCAGAAGCACAAGGAGGCGATGCTGCGCGAGGATATCGAGGCCCGTGACAGGGGCGTGAATTCGACGCCGACCATCTTCATCAACGATGTGAAGTACGAAGGCGCGTTCGCTGCCGAGGCGTTCAAGGCCGCGGTCGAGCAGGCAAGGTCGGGGAGCTGAAGATGACGCTTAGACTTCGCAACGTTTTGGTTGGCCTCAGCCTGCTGGGGGTCGGCATCGCCGGCTATCTCAGTTGGGTGAAGCTTACCGACACCGAGGCGTTTTGCGGCGGCGTCGGCGATTGTTCGACCGTCCAGAACAGCATTTACGCCTATCTTCTGGGCATCCCAGTGGCCTACCTGGGTCTGCTGTGCTATCTGGCTTTGCTGGCGCTGGCGCTTTACAATCGCCGGCGGCAACCGGAACGAGGGTCGTTGCCCGACCTGGCCTTTTTTGCCCTGGCAGCCGGCGGCGTGGCCTTTTCGGCTTACCTGACCTACACCGAGTTGTTCCTCTTGCGGGAGGTGTGTCCGTGGTGCGTCGCTTCGTTTGTCAATCTGATCGTCATCGTCGTCCTGGCCGCCATGCTTGTTTTCGGTCAGGAAGCGGCGATGGAGGAGGCCTGATGACCCCTGGGGGGTCTTGAAGCCGGCGCGTGGGCCAAACACCCACGCGCTTCGTTTATCAAGGAGTCTGAGCATGCGTCATGTCGATACGTTGTTGGTGGATGGCGTCGTCGTCGCCATGAATGCCAAGCGCGATGTCTTCAGCCCCGGCGCCGTGGCAATCCGCGGCTCGCAGATCGTGGCCGTCGGCCCGGCCGAGCGCGTGCGCCAGCAGGTGACGGCCGAGCAGGTGGTGGATTGCAGCGGCAAGCTGGTCATCCCTGGCCTTGTCAATGCCCACACCCACGCGCCGATGACGCTGCTGCGCGGGTTGGCCGATGACTTGCGCTTGGATGTGTGGCTGTTGGGCTACATGATGCCGGTCGAGCGCGAGTTTGTCGGCCCCGATTTCTGTGCAGTGGGCACGCGGCTGGCCTGCGCCGAGATGCTGCTCAGCGGCATTACCACTTTCAATGATATGTACTATTTCGAGGAAGAGGTGGCGCGGGCGACGGCTGAGGTGGGGATGCGGGCGGTGCTGGGGCAGACGATTCTCAAGTTTCCTTCTCCCGACGCGCAGTCGTGGGATGAGGGCCTGGCCCGCTGCCGGACTTTCATCGAGACCTGGAAGGGGCATGAGCTGATCACGCCGGCGGTGGCGCCGCACGCGCCTTTCACCAATACCGATGAGACCCTGAAGGCGGCGACGGCCCTGGCCGTGGCCACCGATTCGCCGTTGCACATTCATCTGTCCGAGACGGCGATCGAAGTGCAGGATGCTTTGCGGGATTACGACGCCCCGCCGATCGAGTACACGCACCGCCTGGGTTTGTTCGAGGCCAAGGTGATTGCTGCGCATTGCGTCCACATCAAAGAGCGGGAGATTCCCTTGCTCTATCATGCCGGCGCCGGGGTGGCGCACAACCCTTCCTCCAATCTCAAGCTGGCGTCGGGCTTCGCGCCGGTGCTGAGGCTGCGGGCGGCGGGCATCCCGGTGGGGATCGGCACCGACGGCCCGGCCAGCAACAACGATCTGGATATGTTCGAGGAAGTGCGGTTGGCCTCGTTCTTGCCCAAGGCTACCACCGGCGACCCCACCGCCCTGCCGGCGCAGGATGCCTTTGCTATGGCCACCATCGAAGGCGCCCGTGCCCTCCATCTCCATCAGCAGATCGGCAGCCTGGAGGTGGGGAAGCTGGCCGATGTGGTGGTGGTGGATCAGTCGGGCGCGCACGCCGCGCCGCGCTTCCATCTCGGCCCGCACAATGTCTATAGTCATCTGGTTTACGCGGCCAAGAGCACGGATGTGCGCCATGTGTGGGTGCATGGCCGGCAGTTGGTGCAGGATCGGGCGCTGCTGACCATCGATCTGCCGGCGGTGCAGGCGCGGGCGGCCGAGATCGCCGAGCGGGTGAACGCTTTCATGGCCGCGCGCGAGGGGAGTCTGCTGAACAAGACGGTGGCGATTGGCGGTTTTGCCCAGAAGGAGACCTACGAGGTGCAGGTAAAGGTGCGGATCGAGGAGGTGGACGTGATCGAAGCCAGGTTGCTGGCGAGCGATTTGGAGATCATCCGCCAGTCGGTGCGGCAGCAGTTCGACACCTATTTTCTGTTCGAGGGCGGGACGGGCGACCGCTATCTGCGCTATCGCGAGGACAATGAACTGGTGGGTGCGGGCGAGGAGGGCCGGGCCACAGGCTTGAGTGTGCGTCCCACCTACAGTCTGACCCTGATGGAAGGGATCAAGGATCGGGAGTTTCAGGATTCAGTCATTCTCTCGCGCTCGCGCTACACCGCCCAGGCAACCTATTCGCTGCGCTTCTATCGCGAGTATTTCATGCCCAAACAGGAGTTCGAGATCGTGAAGTGGCGTAAGCGCTATTGGGTGAAGTACGAGGCGACGGAGTTCGCCATCAATCTCGACCAGATCACGCGGCCGCAGGGTTCCGGCAATTTCATCGAGATCAAGGCCCGCACCTGGTCGGCCAGCGACGCCGAACGCAAGGCGGCGCTGACTTCGCAGCTTCTGCGCTTGCTGGGGCTGAAGCCGGACCGGAACGCGCGGGCGGATTATTTGGAGTTGGTGGGGAGGTAGGATGCTTTGCTCACCGGCGCGATGGCGGTATAATTTGTCCTGAAAGGGAGGCAACGAGCATAACACTCGATGAAATCATTCTCGATATCCACGCTCTTGAAGGGGATTTGCTCACCTATGAGCGCAAGTACGGCGTTTTGTCCGAAACCTTCTACGAGTCGTATATGAGCGGCGCAGAGCCGGCGGATGACGCTTGGGTGATGGATTGGAGCGACTGGGCGGGGGTCTATGAGATTTTGCAGGAACGGCGTGAACAGTATCGTTCTACGATCCAGGCGCTGAGACGACAGAGCCTGCTAGCCAATGTGATCGAAAGGGCGGCGCGACGTGAATCCCTTCCGGTCGCTGCGTGATTACGAAACCTGCATCTACACCCTGCCAGAGCGTTATGCCAGCATCGTGACTTCGACGCTTGTAGTTGCGCGGGAAGGGGCCAGTATCGCTACGGTGGCGCCGGCGCCGGGGTTGAGCTTCGAGCGACCGAATTTGCCGTTTTTGATCGAGGAGATTGAGGGGGAGCTGTGGCGACGACATGCTGTGTGATCGGGGTGTGGTAGGGTTTGGGTGGAAGGTAGCAAAGCGCCCGCACACGGAGGCGCGGGCGAGAATGAAAGGCGGAGGGATGGCGGGGCGGCCAGATGATCGCGCGTCACCCTCGCCCCCCTACCAGCGTATTCTTCTTGCAGATTGAGCACTGCTTGGCGCCGGGGCCGGCATGGTCGTAGCAGAACCAGCGGTTGCAATTGCTGCAATGTTTCACGCCCAGGTAGTGGGATTCGGTCGATCTGTTGCAGATGGCGCAGGTGATTTTTGCCATGGAAAACCTCCAGAAGGTTCGAGAAAGTGAAGGGAATGTATTGAGAAATGGGTCAATTGCTTACCAGCGGGGGTACGGCGGTGGTGGCGCTGCAGAGCAAGATCAGAATGATGATGGCAACGACTGCCACGCCAACCCAGATCAGATTACGATTGCGCCGGCGTCGCTCCTGTTCTTCCTTCTGGACGATTTGCTCTTTGACCAGCACCAGACGGCGTTTGGCGTGATCGGCCATGTTGGTTAGGAGTCGAAGACCCTCGTCGTCCTCCTCATCATCGAACACAACCAGATCGGGTTTGACCTCGGCCACTCGCTGGTACCATTCGGCCGCTTCGCGGGTAAAGCCTTCATCAGCGTACTTATCCGCCAGCGTGTTGATAGCGTGCATCGTGTTGAAAAGCTTCATTCCATCACGACCGGGGTCGATGAGCGGAAACTGTAGGCGAACTTGGTTCAGCGCTTTTTGCTCGATGTCGCGGTACTTGCCTACCTGTCGCCCTTTCCTCGTCTGATCGATCGTCATCTTGCCTATATCCATCATGCCTCTGGCTTCGCGCATATCTCGCTCCCCTCGTTCGCGTTTATGCTGCTCTTCGCTCGATCTGAAAACGAAGGCGATCAATGCCAGCCAGCACCAGCTCGGAGTCTGGGTGGGGTCGATTTCG
This sequence comes from uncultured Caldilineales bacterium, assembly GCA_964460135.1. GTDB lineage: Bacteria > Chloroflexota > Anaerolineae > J102 > J102 > SSF26. Next base: position 10,467 of record CAYWPZ010000056.1, read on the forward strand.
ACGACTCGTTGGTAGGCAGCCAGAGTTGCATCAGGGTCCTTCCACCACTCGCGATGGGCGTCCGCCACTCCAATGTAGGCATCTACGAAAGGTAGGGGCGAGGCGGCAATGGCCAGCTTGAACTCGCCAATTGCATCCTGATAGTGAGCTTCATGGGCGAAGTCGATGCCTCTCAGGTAGTGTTCGACTGCTTGTGGGGGGTATTCGTTCATTTCTGGTTCTCGGTGATGGGAGTGGGAGTGTATAGCTCGTTACAATACTAACTGTTTGGCAGATGCTATTGCTAACCTTACCGTTCTTGCGTAGATGCGTGAATTGCGTAGAGAATTTGATTGCTATCCACCTTCTTGGCCAGGAAAGATATAACACCTACATCGCTCGCTATGACCCGCAAAGCCGGTGAATCATGCGCAGTCAGTACGATGATCCTCGTTCGCGGTCGTTGCACCAGAATCTGCCGCGCCGCCTCCAATCCGCTCTGACCGGGCATGCGGATATCCATCAGCACGACATCGGGGGCGCAGGCCAGCGCTTGTTCGACAGCAGCGATGCCGTCTTCCGCCTCGCCCACGACCTCGATCTCGGGATCGCTTGCCAATAATCGACAAAGGCCCTGCCGGAATACGGCATTGTCATCGGCGATGAGAACTCGGATCGGTTCGTTCATTTCTCAACCTTAGCCCCAGTCTATGCGCTTGCCGCTCCCGCTGCATCCGCCCTTCTCCCACCCCCACCTACGCACTTCTGCGTATCAGATCAACCCCTGCTCCCGCGCCCGCGCCACCGCCTCGCCCCGGCTGCTGGCGCCCAACTTCTCGCGGATATTCTCCACATGTTTGCTGGCCGTGCCGACCGTGATCCCCAGATCGTGAGCCATCTCCTTATCGCTCTGGCCTTGCGCCAGCAGCGCCAACACTTCCTTCTCGCGTCCCGTCAGCGGCTCGGCTGGGTTGCGCAACCAGCCGAACTGCTCCGGCGTCAGCACCACGCCCCCGCCCGCCGCCGTTCGCACCGCCGCCATGATCGCTTCTGGCGGCGCCTCTTTGGGCAGGAAGCCTTTGGCCCCGGCGTCCATCGCCAGCGCCACCCAGCGCCGCTCCGAAAAGCTGCTGATCACCACAATCGCCATCTGCGGCCAGTGCTCCGCCATCTCCCGGATCGCACGCAACCCATCCTCCTGCGCCGCCCGCGCCGCGGCGCTATCCCAGGCCAGCCGCAAATCCATCAACACCACATCGGGCTGCAAACGCCGCGCCCGCGTCACCGCCTCGGCGCCGCTGCGAGCCACCCCCGCCAGTTCCAGATCCACCTCGGTCGCCAGCAAAATCTCCAGCCCGCGCAAAAAAGTCTCACTGTCATCCACCGCCAAGACACGAATCTTGCTCATCGCTCGCGCTCCCACGTAACTGCGATCGCCGTCCCGCGCCCGGTCTGGCTGCTGACCTCGAAGCCCGCGCCGATCTCGGCCGCGCGCAGACTCATGTTACTCAGCCCCAAATGCCGGCGGTCGGCGGCTCCGGCTTTTAGCGATGCGGCCGGGTCGAACCCCCTGCCATCGTCGGCGATGCGCAGTGCCCCGGACGCGCCGGAACTGTGCAGTTGGATCTCCACCCGCTTGGCCTGGGCATGCTCCTGCACATTGCTCAAAGCCGCGCGCGTGATCAAGTACAGAGCCTCCTTCACCGCCGGCGGGTCGGACTCATCATAACGCTCCGTCTCCAGGACGGCGTGGAGCTTGGGATTAGCGTGCTGAAAGTTGTTGGCCAACCAGGTCAGCACCTGGCCCAGGCCTGTTTCGCCCCAATCCACCGGCTTGGCGCCCTCCATGATCGCCCGCGTTTCGTCGGAGAGATGATTCAACGTGCTGGCGATGAAGCGTAGATCCTCGGCCAAGGCGGGATCGGCGGGTTGCGCCAGACGGCGGCCGGCGGCGACGGCGGCGAAGTGCAGCCCGCGCAGATCGGGGATCACCCGATCGTGGAGGGCGTCGGCCACTTCGTGCAGCGTCTGCTCGCGGATGTGCTGCAACTCGTTCACCTTGTCGCTGAATTGCTGCTTGATCGTGATCTCTTGATGCAGCTGCGCGATCATCTCGGCGTTGCGCAGGGCATAGACCAAAGCCAGGGGATAGAGCGTGGCCAGGGTGAGCAGGATTTCCCAGGGCAGCAGAGGATAGCCCAGCAACAAGAAGGGTACGATGCCGAAGCCGGAGAAGATGGCTGCTCCAATCAACCCCACCACGGCCAGAGTTTCCACCATGCGCCGTTGCACAGTATCATGGCGGCGCCGAGCCTCGCCATAGGCTAAGGCCCCGCTCACCAACACGGCGCCGATGCCCAACGTAGCAAAAAGCCCCATACTGACGATGATGATGATGCTGATCTGAAAGGTTTCATCACGAAGGGTGGTGGCATAACCGAGCATCAAGACGGCGGCGAAGCCATAGCCCAGGTAGATCAGCCAGGGATGGCGTCTGACCAGGCCGCGCGGTGTTGGGAAGATGGCGGCGAAGTGCAGCAGGATAGCGCCCACCAGGGGCAAAGCCGGCGTCCACAGCACCCAACCGATGGGCGCGGGGCTGACGAAAGATTCGTGGATGCTGGCGGTTTCGCCGTGAAAAAACCAGGCCCCGGCCGCGGGCAGAAAAACGAAGGCGAAAAGCGCCAGGTCCCGCCGTTCGGTGAAGCGCAACAAGGTATAACCTGCTCCCACGAACGCCAAACCGGTGAAATAGAGCAGACCGTGCGAAACGATGAAGGTGTCCATCGTGAACAAGCGCACCGGTTCGACAATGGTCAGAACCTGCCCGCCACGACGCACTTCATAGCGCACCTCGTCGCCGACTTGCTTCTGGGCATACACCTGCCCAAAGTCAGCGTCATTTTCATGTGGTGAGATGCCATCGATGGCTTCGATTTCATCCAACAAGTGGATGGCGGTCAAAGAGGGCGGGCCGCTACGCCACAGTTCTGGCCCGGCGAAGAAATGCGGAGTGCGCGAAGGATCGTAGATCCAGATGAAGCCGCCAAACGTCTTGCCGATATTACTGGCCACGCGCACGATGCCGGCCGTCCCTAACACGACCAGAACCGAAGCCCAAGCCAGAAACAGCCATTGCAAACGCTGTTTGCGCCGGGGCGACAACTGGGTGATCGAATCGGGCGACTGGATCCTACCGCGGGCGTCGAGCAAGGCGACCTCCTACACAAACCCTCCCATCAACAACCCATACTTCTGCTTCAACCCCTCCGGGATCAGCGCCCGGTTGGTGATGATGGCATCCTGGAGGACATTGGCATAGCGTGAGGGCGGGGCGCCGGCCAGCATGGCGATGGCGTTGAGCGTCGCCTGCTGGGCGGCGGCAGCGTTGCCCAGCAACGTTTGGATCACCATCTCCACCGTCACCGGCTCCTCGGTCTCGTGCCACACGTCGTAGTCGGTGACATGGGCGATGATGCCGTAGGACATGCCGGCTTCGCGGGCCAGAAAAGCCTCGGGGATAGCCGTCATGCCGATGATGGCAAAGCCAAGCTGCCGGAAGACACGGCTTTCGGCTTTGGTGCTGAAGCGCGGGCCTTCGATGATCACGAAATCCCCGCCTTTGTGCACCGTCTTGCCCGTAGCCTGCACCGCCCGGTAGAGGATGTCCGAGAGGTCGGGGCAGAGCGGTTCGGCCGCCGAGAGATGCACTACCAGACCGGGATCGTCGAAAAAGGTGAGCGGGCGCAGCCGCGTGCGGTCGAACAACTGGTCGGGGATGACGATGTGACCGGGTTCGTACTGCTCTTGCAGCGAGCCGCAGGCATTCATCGAGATCAGATACTCGACCCCTAGCTGCTTGAAACCCCAGATATTGGCGCGGCTGTTCAGGTGGGTGGGATTGATCAGATGCCCGCGGCCATGCCGGGCCAGGAAGGCCACGCGCTGGCCGTCGATCGTGCCCAGGATGTAGGCATCGCTGGGCGCCCCGAACGGTGTCTCCAGCCTGGCTTCTTCGATCTCGCTCAGCCCCGGCAGACTATAGACGCCGCTGCCGCCGATTACACCGATACGGATTTTATTTGACATAATCGTTTTCCTTGATTGTAGGAGAAGGGGAGACGGAGGGAGAGGGAGACGCAGAGAAGCCGCTTCGTGTCAGGTGTCACGACGGCACCCGGAACCCGGCACCCGACATCCCGGCATCCCGGCATCCCGGCATCCCTACCACGCCACCTCCGGCGCCGTATGCACATCCGCCTTGACGCCGATACGCTTGACCAACTTGATGCCGTCCCAAGTCTCGTCCAGGATGCCGTCGTGGATGGCCCAGGAGCGGCCACGGATGGTAGTGGCCAGTTCCGGCCGGCGGAAGGGCGTGCTGCCATCCAGCCGTTGGGCCAGCACACCGCCGGGGGCAAAACCTTCGTGGATGCGCTCCATCATCTGGCGGCCGCGCAGATAATGGAAGCCAGCGCGCTCGAAAAGAATGGCATTGTGATAGTAAAGCGGCTCCACCTCGTACTCGTACTGATGCAGCGCCGCCATGAACTGCTCCACATCGGCCAGCAGCTGCGGCAGGATGCGCAAGCCGGCGCGCACCTGACCCGGCGCCAGGCCCGCCACCAGCGCCGCCATCTCGGCCTGCAGATTGCGGGCGGCGGTGCCGCGCAGGGTGCTATGGCCGTCGGGCGTGTGGTCGATATCGAAGCGCGGCGCCGTGGGGTCGTTGACCCCGATCCAGGTCACTTCGATGCGCCCGAACACCGTATCCGCCATCTCCACTTCGACCAACGGATCACGGCGGTCGACGTCGTTCAGCAAGCGCAAACCATAGACATCACTTGCGTGCGCCACATGCACCATCACCTCACCAGCCTTGTTCTTCCAGGTAATTGGGTCGATGCCATGCTCGACCAGCAACTCGACCGGCAACAGGAAATGCGTCAGCAAATGCCTGAACTCGGCGCTTTGCTCGGCCAGGTTGCGCAACAGCAGCGGGCGCGGCTCTTCGGGCGCGGTGGGAATGGGAGCATGGTGCTCGATGGGGTGAAATTGGCGTAAGTGAGGGAGGTGCATGGGTTATATCCAGAGTTGAGTGCGTTTGTAATTGGTAACTGGTAATTGGTTATTGCGCAATTACCAATAACCAATTACCAATAACCGCTTACCACCCCACCGCCGGATCAATCCCCGCCGCGGCCAGGGTTGGGATCATCAGACTGATGATGCGGTGGTGAGAACGGCGATTCGAGGCCACGATGCCGCCATGGCGGGCGACATCGCGCTGGTTGTAGACGAGCGGCCGGCCCCAGCAATCGGTCATTTTGCCGCCCGCTCCTGTCAGGATGGCCTCCGGGGCGCAAGTGTCCCATTCCTTGGTGCCGGGGGCGGGGTGCAGATAGAGGTCGGCCTCGCCGCGGGCGATGAGACCGCACTTCAGCCCCACCGACCCCGAAATCCGCTCTTGCGTGACCCCCAGCGTCGCTTTGATCGCATCCGTGATCGGGTTGCGGTGCGAACGACTGACTACCAGGCGCATGTCGGCGGGCGATTCGGTCTCGCCGACATGCAGAGGCGTCGCGTCCATCCAGGCCCCAACCTCGCGGATGCCGCTGTAGATGAAGCCCTGGATGGGCTGATAGACGACGCCCAACCTGGCCACCCCCGCGATCGCCAGCCCAACCATGATACTGAACTCGCCGTTGCGGGCGATGAATTCTTTGGTGCCATCCAGGGGGTCGATGCACCAGACGCGACGCTTGCCCAGCCGCTCCTCGTTATCCTTCGACTCCTCGGCCAGGATGCCATCCTCGGGGAAGGCGGCGCGCAAATGCTCGACCAGAAAGCCATTAACGGCGTGGTCGGCGGCGGTGACGGGATCGGTGCGCCCACCCTTCGCATCCGTGCCTTTCCAGTCGATCTCGTCTTGCCGGTCATGATAGGTCCGCACGATTTCGCCCGCCTCGCGCACCAACGCGCACACAATTTCCAACTCTTCATGCAGTGTTCGGTGATTATTTCGTGTAGTCATTGGCTACGATTTAGTATGCAAACTGCAAAACTCAGAACAAACTCTGAACCCGTCCGCCATCCACCTGAAAGGCCACGCCGTTGACAAAAGCGGCCCGGCCCGAAGCCAAGAAGGCAACGGCAGCGGCAAACTCCGCCACCTCGCCCATGCGCCGCAAGGGGATGGTGGCCGTGATGCCAGCAGCCACCGCTTCGGGGGTGGACTGCCGGGTCTGGGCCAGGCTTGCAACCAGCGCTTCGACCCGTTCGGTGCGCGTCCAGCCAGGGAGGACGGCGTTGAACGTGATGCCCGTCGCTCCTAACTCGTTGGCCAGCGACTTCATAAAACCGAGCACCCCGGCGCGGGTCGTGTTCGAGAGCACCAGATTCTCAAGCGGCTGCTTGGCCGACATCGAGGTGATGGCGATGACGCGGCCCTGACCCGAGCGCCGCAGATGGGGGAGGGCGGCGTAGACCATGCGAATGGTGGAGAGCAGGTTGAGGTCGATGGCCTGCTGCCACTGCTCGTCGGAAAAAGAATCGGCAGGGCCGGAAGGCGGTCCCCCGGCATTGGTCACCAGGATGTCCAGCCGGCCAAAATGCCGGGCGGCGCGATCGATGAAAAAATCACACCCGGCCTTCGTGCTCACATCACACGCCACCGGCAACACCTCTGCGCCGGTGGCAGCCTGGATTTCGTGGGCAGCCGCAGCGGCGCGTTCCAGGCTCCGGCTGCAGATGGCCACCTGTGCCCCTTCGGCCGCGAGTTCATGGGCCACTGCCTTGCCCAAGCCTTTGCTGGCGGCCGCGACCGCAGCGACGCGTCCGCTCAATGCTAGATCCATGTCGTGAAGCTCCTTGCCGGTGCGACGCACAGCAACCTGTGGTTGCATGAACGCCGTCGCACCCGATCTTGAAAGTAAGAGCCTCCCGCCGAACGGCAAAGAGGCTCTTGAGGTGGAGATGCGGGGAATCGAACCCCGGTCCGAAACAGCCGCCCACGAACGTCTACAAGCGTAGTCACTACCGTTGGATTTCGCCCGCCGGACGATAGGGACCAGATCCAGGCTGCGGGCTAGCCGAGAACCTTAAGCTCCACGCATCGGCGTCGGTAGAGCCGCACCTTACAGTCTATGACGGTGACTGGGAGACGCTGTCAGGGTCCATCTCTCAGGCCGTGACCGCCTGCGCGGCCAGGGTGCCGTAGCTTAGGTTGCTTAGGCAGCAATCGCAACAGCATTGCTGCGGGCGAAACCGAAGTTGAAGGCGTTGCCAGTGTTCTTGGCACTTGTGTTTTGCCCGTTTTTACGAGGTCAGGCGCCTCGGCTTGCAGTCCATGACCGGAACCTGCCCCGTCGAAACCTGTCATCCCCAGAAGCTAGGATGGCGCTGGCGTTGGGCTGGCGAACAGTTTCAAGTCACACTGGAATAGGGGGCATTATAGCTCGATGGCGGCATTTGATCAAATCGGAGCGCGGGCGCGGGTGCATGATGTGCGCAATGCGCAGGGCGCTTTGGTGGACACGGTGGCGGCGCTTACTGCACGGCGGTCTGGCTTGTCCCGCACCGCGCACAGCCGGCGCCGACAACACAACCCGCCCTTGCTGAATTTGACAACGTTGCCTTCCTCGATCTATGATGTGACCGTTCACGTGACCGGTCACATCATGGTAATGGTCACGGTTGGTTACAGTCTACCCGCGCCTGGCTGTATTGCCACTGCCCTGTCTGCTCCGCTCAGCTTTGAGGTCTGCCGGTGGCCCATTCCCGCCCGACCATTCGCGATGTCGCTTCCCTGGCTGGGGTCTCGCACCAGACGGTTTCGCGCGTCATCAATGGCGAGGCCAGGGTGACGCCACAGACGCGCGAGAAGGTGCAGGCGGCGATCCGTAGTTTGGGCTTCAGCCCCAATGCCATCGCCCGCTCGATGGCCACCGGCGCCACGCGCACCTTCATCTGCCTTGCGCCCAACTTGACCGACTACACCTTTGCCTGCATCATCGAGGGGGCGCAGACCGAAGCCAGGTCGCAGGGTTATTCGCTGTTCTCGGCCTCGGCGCAGGATGCAGAGGAATTCGCCGATTTGGTGTCGCAGTTGATCGGCAGCGGCAGAGCCGATGGCCTGATGGTGATCAATCCCTATGCCGACGACCGCTACGCCTTTGTGCCTGCAGGTGCGCCGACGGTCTTCGTCGGCGCTCGTCCGCGCGCGGTCGCTGTTTCGTCGGTGGCGCTCGATGATGTCGAGGTGGGGAAGATAGCCACCCGGCACCTGCTGATGCGCGGCCACCGCCGTATCGCCATGATCACGGGGCCGGGGGCGGAGGATTGCACCCAGGATCGCAGCCGGGGCTATGAGATGGCGCTGCAAGAAGCAGGGGCGCCGGTCAACCCGGAGTGGCGATGCGAGGGCGACTGGTCTGCTTCGTCGGGCTACGTCGCCTGCATGAGGATGGCGGGCCAGGTGGAGCGGCCCACAGCCGTTTTTGCGCAGAACGACCGTATGGCCGTTGGTGTGATCCGGGCCGGGCGCGACCTGGGTCTGCGCATTCCCGAGGACCTGGCGGTGATCGGGGTCGATGACATGCCCCTGGCCTCATACTTCGACCCACCGCTGACGACCATGCGTCAGGACCTCCCGGCCATCGGCCAGCAGGCTGCCCGGCTGCTGATCGAGGCTGTCGATCAGCCCACGGCCCCTGTCCAGCACCTGCTCATCCCTGCCCAGCTAGTCGTGCGTGCTTCCAGCTAGAGCCAAATCGGCCTGGCCCGTTCTTTCCAGGAGGTGACATCCCGCCACGGTCAACGATTTTCTCTCCACACCCATCCGTCCACCATTTTTGCATCCGTTCACCTTTCCGCAAGGAGGAGTTTCCCATGAACCGCAAGTATTTCTGGCTGCTGGCCGCCATGCTCGTGCTCGCAGTCGCCGTCGTCTCCGCCTGCGCCGCCCCTGCCACGCCCATTGTCCAGACGGTCGAAGTCACCAAAGAGGTCGTGAAGGAGGTTCAGGTCACGGTCGAGGTGCCGAAGGAAGTTCAGGTCGAGGTCACCAAGGAAGTCGTCGTCGAGAAACCGGTTGCAGTCGAATCGGTGCTCTACAACTCCTATGCCGGCGACCCCAAGCCGCGCGCTTTCGACGAGAAGACGATCGCCGATTGGAACGCCGCCCATCCTGAGATGCCGGTCGAAGCCTCGATCATCGCCCACGAGGACTTCAAGCAGGCCATCCGCGCCTATCTCACCGCCGCCCCTGCGCCCGATGTCCTGACCTGGTTCGCCGGCAACCGCACCCGCTTCTTTGTCGAAAAGGGCCTGATCCGCGACATCTCGCAGATGTGGGCCGCCAACGGCTTCGACGACGTTTTCGCCCCCGGTTTCAAGGCCCTGGCCACCACCGATGACAAGCAATACTTCCTACCGACCTCGTACTACTGGTGGGCCATCTACTACCGCCCATCGCTCTTCGAGCAGGTTGGGATTGCCAAGGAGCCTGAAACCTTCGATGAACTGCTCGATGCCTGCGGCAAGCTGAGCGCAGCCGGCATCACCCCCATCACCATCGGCGCCCGCTTCAAGTGGCCGGCTGCAGCCTGGTTCGATTACCTGAACATGCGCACGAACGGGCCGCAGTACCATATCGATCTCACCGACCTCAAGGTGCCCTACACCGACGAGGGTGTGAAGAACACCTTCGCCAACTGGCGCAAACTGATCGACGCCGGCTGCTTCATCGAAGACCCGGCTGCCTTCGATTGGCAGGAAGCCATCGACCCCATGGTTCAAGGTAAAGCTGCCATGTACCTGATGGGCGGTTTCATCACCGACTCGTATCCCGATGAGGCCGAGGGCGACCTCGACTTCTTCGGCTTCCCCGTCATCGATCCGGCGCTTCCGGTTGGCGAAGACGCCCCGACCGATGGCTTCTTCATGTCGGCAAACGCCCGCAACCCCGAAGGCGGCGAGGCCTTCCTGGCCAATCTCGGTTCGAAAGAAATCCAGCAGCGCGCCCTCGACGAGCTTGGACGCCTGCCCACCCGCACCGATGTCGACATCTCCAAGGTCAGCGCCGCCACGCAGAAGGGCATCAAACTGATCCAGAGCGCCGACTTCATCGCCCAGTTCTACGACCGGGACACCACCCCGCCCATGGCCGAGGCCGGCATGGATGGCTTCATGCGCTTCTGGGACGACCCCGACAGCATCGACCAGATCCTGGAAGAGTTGGAGGCCGAACGCCAGCGCATCCTGGAAGAAGAAGCCGAATAGCCCATCGACTCGCATTCGAGACCCCTGGCCGGCGCCCGCCGGCGGGGGTCTCGAACTTTCTTGCTCAGGAGGCCCGTGATGGCTGCTCAAGCCGGTTTTCAACCCTCAT
>CAYWPZ010000057.1:0-20704 GCA_964460135.1 uncultured Caldilineales bacterium
CGCCGATATCGAGGCGGCGCAGCGTTTCCTCGACCAGAGCGCCGCCCTCGAAGGCATTCTCTGGCAGAGGTGTCAGGAGGCCCCGGATGCGTTCGAGCGCAGTCGCGCCGAGGTGCAACTGCTGGCCGCCGCCGCCGCCGACCTTGCGATTGCCGAACGACTGCTGGCGCCCGACCTGGATGCCGCCGCCGGCCGCAAGAAACGCTCTACCACCGGCGGCGACGAGGACCTGATCAGGCGGGCGTTGGCGCGCCCCGACGAGCTCCTCGCTCCGACGATCAAGCCCGTCAGCTTTCGCGGCGACGCCGCCAGCAAGAAGGCCCTGATCGACGCCACCTACAAGTGTCTGGATGACATCGAGCAGCGCACGTTTAGTGCCAGCAAAGATGCCCTGGAGGGCTTGTTGTTGATGCCCCTGGCCGCGCTCAAAGAGGCGGCGGAGATGCTGGGCCTGGATATCGCCGAGAAGTTGCGCCAGAGCACGGTTGCCGCCCTGCGTCTGGCGGTGGAGTACATCCTCAAGGCCACGGCCAAGATCCGGCTGCTGCTGGGCGAGCAGGGCGAAGAGCAGATCAAGAAGGGTGTAGCCGATTTCCTGGAACAGCTGCAGGACGACAAGAAGATCCGGCAGGCCATCGACCGCTGGATCGACAAGATGGGCATCTACGAGCAAGGCAAGGGCTGGATCGAGGCCTTTGCCGGCGACGATGCCAGGCTGGTGGCTGCGCGCGACCAAATCATCGTTTTGCAGGGGAGCTTTGCCGGCCGCGCCAAGATCGCCGATGTCGTGGTCAAGGGGCTGGCTGTGGCCAAGGTGGCGCTGGCGCTGCAGATGGCCACACTGCCCTGGGCGCAACTGGCGGCGGCGGCGGCCTACATCAGCGTGGTTGGTTTTCTGCTTTTCAGCGCCCTCGATCACGCCGATTCCGACCGATTCCGCTCCTTCGACCGTGTCCACGGCGTGCGTGGCATCCTGAAAACGGAACTCGGCGTCGCCGCCGCCTGAGCGCCCCGCTGCATCCCGTAACTCGTAAGCCGTAACTCGTAACCCCGCACCCGGAACCCCGCACCCGGAACCCGGAACCCCACACCCGCCCCACCCCCGGAGTCATTCATGGACCCTGTCGCCTTCAGCATCGGCCCCCTCCAGGTGCACTGGTACGGCATTCTCATCGTCGCCGGCGCCGTCTTGGCCGCGTTTGCGGCTGGCAGCCTGGCCAAGCGCGCCGGCCAGAACCCCGAGCACATCTGGAACATGCTCACCGTCATCCTGCTGTTGGGGATACTCGGCGCCCGGCTGTACCATGTCATCTCGCAGCCGGCGGGCGAATTCACCGGCTGGAGCTACTATCGCCAACACCCGATCGAGATCATCGCCTTCTGGAATGGCGGCTTTCGCGGCCTGGGCATCTACGGCGGAGTCATCGGTGGCATGCTGGGGCTGTTCCTCTACACCTATTTCACCAGGCTGCGCTTTCTGGAATGGGCCGACTACGCCGCCCCTGGCCTGTTGCTGGCCCAGGCCATCGGTCGTTGGGGCAACTACATCAACCAGGAGCTCTACGGCCCGCCCACCAGCCGGCCCTGGGGCATTGCCATCGACTGCCAGCACCGCTTTGGCGATTTCCACTGCCCCCCCAAAGGCCCTGTCCCGGCCGACGCCCGCTTCCACCCCACGTTTCTCTACGAATCCCTGTGGAACTTCGCCGGCTTTCTCTTGCTCTACTGGATTTCCCGGCGCTTTCGCGACCGCCTGCGCCAGGGTGATGTCATCTTCCTCTACCTCATCTACTACCCCTTGGGGCGTTTCTGGATCGAGCTGATGTTCCGGCCCGATGCCTGGACTATCGGCGCCCTGCCCACGGCCTCGATCTTCTCCTTGATCGCCATGGCCATCGGCATCGTCGGTCTGATCATCAACCACACCATGCGCTCCAAACCACAACCCGCCGCCAAGCCTGCCCGCAGCAAATGAGCAAGCACCGACCTTTCTTCCTGTTCCTTTTCGTCTTCCTCCTGGCCCTGGCAGCATGCGGCGGGGCCTCTGCGCCCAAAGATGCCGCTCCCGACCTTGCCTCATTGCCGGTCGAGATCACGGTTGCGCAGGCCGCCGCCCTGTTGGACAATCCCGATGTCGTCTTCATCGACGTACGCGAGCAAGACGAATACGACGCCGGCCACATCCCCGGCGTCAAGCTCATCCCGCTTGGTTCTGTGCCGGCCCGGATGAGTGAGATTCCCAAGGACAAGACCGTCGTCGCCGTCTGTCGTTCGGGCAATCGCAGCACTCAGGCCACCCAGTTCCTGCGCGACCAGGGCTTCGACAACGTCCACAACATGGCCGGCGGCATGAATCAGTGGTCGCAGGCGGGCTACAAAGTGGAACGCTGAGAGACTCCCGCCATCGTTTGCTCAGAACCGGCCCTCACAGGCCGGTTCTTGATTTTGCAGTTCCAGAGCACCCGGTATACAATGCGCTTACCCCACCCCCTAGGGGGAGGGGTAACGAATGCGAGGAACCAGCCATGCAACCCGAAGTCAAGAAAGATGTCAGCAACCGTCTGCGCAGCATCGAAGGCCATGTGCGCGGGATCGAGCGCATGGTCGAAGAGGACGGCTACTGCATCGACGTGATGAAACAGATCAAAGCCGTGCAAAGCGCGCTTGATCGGGTCAACAGCCTGATCCTCTCCAACCACCTGCAGACCTGCGTCACCACCGCCATCCGCTCCGAACACGCCGACGACCGCCAGCGCGTGATCGGCGAGATCATCGAAGTCTTCGACGCCGCCGGCAAACTCGCCCGCTAACTCTGTCATTGCAAGGCCGCAGGCCGAAGCAATCCCCACCCCCCGCCCCCGCCTCCCGCTCCATCCTCCGACTACACTCAAGCCAGGCCCCCCATCTCCAATCTCCGATCCCCAACCATGAAAAAGACCCTCACCATCCCCACCATCTCCTGCGGCCACTGCCTGAAGACGATCGAGCGCGAGCTGAAATATGTCGAAGGCGTCGAGTACCTCCAGGGCAGCATTGAAACCCGCGCTGTCATGCTCGACTACGCCAGCGAAGAAGCTTTGGTCGAAGCGCGTGCGGCCCTGAAAGAAGCCGGTTATGCACCCTCCAATTAGGGAGTTCGACATGGACAACCCGCGAGTCATCCTCTTCACCCAACCCGGCTGACTGTTCTGCAACGCCGAGAAAGCGTGGCTTTCTGAAATGGGCGTCGCCTTCGAGGAACGCAATGTGATCGAAGACGAGGAGGCATTGGCCGTGCTCGAAAGGTTGCAGATCTTCTCGACTCCGGTCACGCTTGTGGGCGAAGAGCCGGTTGTGGGCTTCAACCGCAAGCGTCTCTCGCAGATCCTTGGCCTGACAGCAGCCGGCTGAGCTGGATCGACATTTTCCTGCCTACCATCAAGCTATGGCCAGCCAACAGCTTGTCCTTCCCATCACCGGCATGACCTGCGCCAACTGCTCGACCACCATCGAGCGTAACCTCAAGCGTACGCCGGGGGTGCAGGAGGCGTCGGTCAATCTGGCCACCGAGCGGGCGCGAGTGGTGTATGACCCGGCCGTGGTGCAGCCGCCCGCCATCCACAGCCTGATCGAGGAGCTTGGCTATGGCGTGGCGACGGCGCGGGCCGAGCTGCCCATCACCGGGATGACCTGCGCCAACTGCTCAACCACCATCGAACGCAATCTCAAGCGCATGCCAGGCGTCGAGCAGGCCAGCGTCAACTTGGCCAGCGAAAAGGCGTCGGTAGTCTACAACCCGGCCATGGTCGATGTCGGGGCGATGAAGGACTTGGTGGCCGATTTGGGCTACCAGGTCATCGAGGCGGCGGGGGGGGATGAGGCCGAGGTCGAAGATGCCGAGCGGCAGGCAAGACGGGCCGAACTCGACCGGCAGCGGCGCTTGCTGATCCTCGGTTTGGTCTTCACCCTGCCGCTGTTTCTGTTTTCGATGGCCCGCGACCTCGGTTTGCTGGGGCATTGGGCGCACGCAAACGGGGCCAACTGGTTGATGTGGGCGTTGGCGACGCCCGTGCAGTTCTATGTCGGCCGCGACTACTACAGCAACGGCTACAAGGCGCTCAAGAACGGCGCCGCCAACATGGATGTGCTCATCGCCCTCGGTTCATCGGCCGCCTTTTTCTACAGCGTGGCCGTGCTCCTGGGCGGGCTGATTGGCGTCGGTCTGGGCGATCATGTCTATTTCGAGACCTCGGCGGTGATCATCACCCTCATCCGCCTGGGCAAATATCTAGAAGCGCGCGCCAAGGGCGCTACCTCCGCCGCCATCAAATCGCTGATGGACCTGCGCCCGAAGACGGCTCGTGTCGAGCGCGACGGCATCGAGAGCGAGGTCGCCGTCGCCCAAGTGCGGGTGGGCGATGTGGTGGTGGTGCGGCCGGGCGAGAGACTGCCGGTGGATGGCATCGTGCTGAGCGGCGAGAGCGCGGTCGATGAATCGATGCTGACCGGCGAGCCGGTTCCGGTGGACAAGCAGGCCGGCGATCAGGTGATCGGCGCCACCCTCAACAAACAGGGGATGCTGCGGGTGCAGGCCACGCGCGTGGGCAAAGAAACGGCCCTGGCCCAGATCATCCGGATGGTCGAGGAGGCGCAAGGCTCGAAGGCCCCTATCCAGCGGCTGGCCGACCGCGTCTCCGCTGTTTTCGTGCCGGCCGTGCTGGGTATTGCCCTGGTCACCTTTTTGGGCTGGTATTTCCTGGCCGGGGCCGGCTTCACCGCCAGCCTGATCAACGCCGTGGCTGTGCTGGTCATCGCCTGCCCCTGCGCATTGGGCCTGGCCACGCCGACGGCGATCATGGTCGGGACAGGCAAAGGGGCGCAGAATGGCATCCTGTTCAAGAACAGCGAGGCGCTGGAGCGGGCAGAGGCCGTGAAGGTGGTGGTTCTGGACAAGACCGGCACCCTGACCGAGGGCAAACCGGCGCTCACGGATGTGATCACGGCGCCCGCCTGGCTGCCGCCCGCGGCCAACGGTCTCTCGCCCGCATCCTCTCTGCTCCGCCTGGCTGCCAGCGCCGAGCGCGGCTCCGAGCATCCGTTGGGCCAAACCATCGTCGCCGCTGCCCGCTCGCAAGCGCTCGACCTGGCTGCCCCCTCCGGCTTCGAGGCTGTGTCCGGGGCCGGGGTGCGGGCGCAGGTGGAGGGCCGCCAGGTGGTGGTGGGGAGCACGCGGCTGGCGGGGCTGGCCGCCTCCTCCTCGCTGGCCGCTGCCCTTGCCCGGCTGGAAAGCGAGGGCAAGACGGCGATGGTGGTGGAGGTGGATGGCGAGACGGCCGGGTTGTTGGCTGTGGCCGATACGATCAAGCCCGGTTCGGCTGCGGCTGTGGCGGAGTTGCGCCGGCAAGGGCTGCATGTGGTGATGATGACGGGCGACAATCGCCTCACCGCCGCCGCCGTCGCCCATCAGGCTGGCATCGACGATGTCTTCGCCGAAGTCCTGCCCCAAGACAAGGCCGCCCAAGTGAAGGAACTGCAATGGCGGATTGCGGATTTCGGATTGCAAAACCAAACTGCGCCAAGTCCACCAATCTCCAATCTCCAATCTCCGATCTCGCGCCACCCCCTCGTTGCCATGGTCGGCGATGGCATCAATGACGCCCCCGCCCTGGCTCAGGCCGACATCGGCATCGCCCTGGGCACGGGCACGGATGTGGCCATGGAGACGGCCGACATCACGCTGATGAGCGGCGACCTGGGTGGGGTCAGCCGGGCGCTGGCGCTAAGCCGCGGGACGATGCGCACCATCCGCCAGAATCTGTTCTGGGCCTTCATCTACAATATCATCGGCATCCCCTTCGCCGCCGCGGGGTTGCTCAATCCCATCCTCGCTGCCGGGGCAATGGCCTTCAGTAGTGTGTTCGTGGTGACAAATTCGTTGCGGTTGCGGGGGTATCGGTTGCAGTAGTTGCGTTGGGTAGGACGAAGTACTCTGGTTCTGCCTCGCGCAGGAGCCGCTCGTATAGGTCGTGCTTCCCTATCCAATACCAAACGATCGTGTCCCCTTTCAGAACCCTAAGGGCACGGTAATTCTTGCCGACTCGCACCGAGAAAATGCTCTCCTGCGGATCTACGCATTTGAACTGAAGATCCGGCGATCGGGGATCGCTGAGCCACAGTTTGTATGCTTTGTCGGCGATACTCTGGATGTTCCGTGGTAGCGCCTGATAGCACTCCTGGAAACCGCGTGTAGTCTTAGAGATCATGCGAAAGCCATACGACCATCTACAAACAACATTTCATTGGTGAAACCATTTTCTAAATTATTCAGCGCCTCACGCGCCATAGCACGGAATTCACCCTGATGAAGTAGGTAGAATCGTTCCCAATCATCCTCTTCTTTTTTCCGAAGGATTGTCATCGAATATCTCGATGTAGGTCGAAAGTGCGCGGGTATAGAGTTCATTGCGCGAGATGCGCAATGTCTGGGCGAGACGTTCTGCCGTCTCGAAGATGGGATCGGGGATAGAAATGGCCGTGTTCATGGTCTAAGCTTACTGTTAGGGCGATGACCTGTCAAAGCGATCTGCCAGCAGCGTCAGGCAATCCACTCGCGCCATTGCTCGGTCAGCGGCTTCGCCAACGCCTTCAGATACACACTGGCCTTGCCATAGAACACCAGCAGCGCCTCTTTGTAGATTTCCAGTTGGGTGCGCGGGGGAATGCGCCAGCCGCCGCGGTCGATCAAACGGTTCTTGCAGTCTTCGTCGCTCAGGGCGACGATGGCCGCATGCAGTTCGGCGTCGAGTTGCGCGTACCATGCGCGCAGGCGGGCGAGGTCGCGCTCCAGGGTCGGGTCTTCGGCTCGATAGTCGAAGCTGAGGGAGAAAGTACGAAACGACTCGACATAACACTGTTCGGTCTCGCCGATCTCGCGACAAAGTTCGCCCAGGGTGGGGTTGCCGGGCAGGGCAAAGGCCAGGTCGGCGTCGGTCAGGAGATCGAGCATCTGGTTGCGCAGGGCCTGGTAGTGCTGGAAGAGGGGGTATTGGTGGCGGAGGATGGAGTTCATGCGAGATGGAGCGGGGCGAGTGGCGATTCAGTCGGCTTGATGGTATCATGCTTTCCTGATCATGACCACTCTGACCACGACCAGACGACGATCATTCCTGTGCTTTGGCAAGGAGCCGCGGGCGCAGACCGCCAGCGCGGCCTTTGGCGGCGATGGCGAACCAGCGCTGGTCTATGTCGCTGCCAATGTCGCCGAGGCCGACCTGGTGATCGCTCTCCTCGCCAGCGAGAACATCCCTGCCTACGCCGCCGGCGCTTCGCTCAGCCAGGCCTTTGGCTTGCAGGTGGGGCCGCTGGCCGAAGTGAGGGTTTTCGTCGCCCGCGGCCTGGCCTCCCGCGCCCGGCAGACCATCGCTGCCGCCCATGCGGATGAAGATCAGCCCGACCACACAGAGGGCGACGACTGAAGAATTGTCCACCGCCGGCCAGGACGGGGGCTTTTCTCATCCGATTTTTAGCGATCCTTAAGCTGCAAATCAGGCAAAGCCTGATCAAGATCATGTCGGCGACAGGGGGTTGTGCTATACTGAGCACACTTTTCACAATCACACTGAGGAGTCCCGATGACCGAAAACATCACCGTCCAACCCGCACAACCCCACATTGCCGCCAGGAACCCCAACAAGCAGCTCAAATTCATTGTTGCGGTTGCCCTGTTGCTGCTGCTGAGCGTGGTGCTGGTGGCCTGGACGATCAAAGGCAACAGCTCCTATTACATGACGGTGGATCAGGTGCTGGCCCAGGCCGGCAAGCTGGAAGGGCAAAAAATCCGCATGTCGGGGGCGGTGGCGCAAGAGACCGAGAACTGGGACGCCGAGAACTTGCTCTTGACCTTTGCCCTGACCGACGCCAGCGGCGAGCAGGTGACGGTGAGCTTTCATGGTAGCCGCCCCAGCAACTTCAGCCGGGCGACCGAGGCCATCGTCGAGGGCGAAATGCGGCCCGATGGCACGTTCCGCGCCGACAACCTGCTGCTCAAATGTCCCTCGCGCTACGAAGAGGCGCCCGAGGTGACAGAGTTCTCGGCTATCCAATAGCCACACGCTCGATCTGGTTGGAACCAATGCAACGACGCCCAAGTGCTTGGCTCTGGCGCGCTGTGATCTGGCGAGGCGCGCTTGTCGTGTTGACCGTGTTGGTGGGGTGGGTCACGCCGGCGCGGGCGCAGGAAGGCGACCCGAATGACTATCCGAAGGGCGCGGCCTATCGCGGCCAGCGTTTGTTTGCCGAGCATTGCGTGCAGTGCCATGGATCTGGGGGCAAAGGCGATGGCCCCATGGCCGCGCAGGCCCCCGTCCCCATAGCCGACTTCAGCGCCGCCAGTTTTGTCGAGACCCGCAGCCCGCAGGCTGTGTTCGATTTCATCAGCAACGGCAATCTGAACAATCTGATGCCGCCCTGGAAAGACAGCCTCAGCCAGGATGAAATCTGGGACCTGACGGCCTACGTGTGGTCTTTACACCTAAGCCCTGCCGACCTGACAGGTGGAGCGGCCACCTTTGGCGAGAACTGCGCCGGCTGTCACGGGGCCGCGGGCGAGGGCGGGGCCGAGGGGCCGGCGCTCGGCTCGGCCAATGGACTGAGCGCCACCGAGAGTGCATGGCGCGCTCAGCTGTTGGCCACGTCCCATCCCGTTGTTGCGGATGCCGAGGCCGCCGACCAGTCGTTGGCGGCGATGTTCGGGCGCAGCTTCAGCCTCGGTTTTGCCATCCAGCAGGCCGCCGTCACGGGCAACGGCATTCTCAGCCTTCAGGTGCAGAATGGCACCACCGGAGCGCCGCTGACGCAGGCGCCAGTGCAGTTGTTGGTCTTCGATGGCCAGAATCTGGCCGCACAACGACAGGTCGAGACCGACGCCGCCGGCATGGCCAGGTTCGAGGGCCTGCCCACCGACCCCGCCTGGGCCTACATTGCCTCGGCCGACTACAATGGCATCCCCTTCGAAAGCGATATGCTGCAATTCGAGCCGTCGCAGGCCGAGGTGGAAGCCCCGCTGCTGGTCTACGAGATGGGCGCAACCGTTGCTGATATCCGCATCGGCCGGGCGCACTGGGTCATCGGCTTGCAGGACAGCCAAAACCTGGATGTGGGCGAGCTTTATGCCTTCGACAACACTAGCGACCGCGTGTACATGGGCGAGGCCAACGCCAACGGCGCCTCTATTGTCCTGCGCTTTTCGGTGCCCGAAGGCGCCACCAACGTCAGTTTCGAGGGCGGCGAGCTGGGCCTGCGTTTTCAGCGCGATGGCGAGCAGTATGTGGACACGATGCCGCTGCCGCCCGGCGGGCGCCAGGTGCTGATCCGCTACAGCTTGCCGATCCGGGATGGTTCGGCCCGTCTCGACCACGCGATCCCATATCCGATCGCCCATCTCAACCTGTTGGCGCCCGACGTTGGGATGAAGATCGACGCCCCCGACTGGCTGCAGCAGGACCCCCTGGAAACACAGGGCGGTAGCTATCTGAACTATCTGCAAAGCGATCTGGCGGCCAATGCCAGCCCGCAAGTCATCTTTGCCAACATCGACGCCGCCCAATTTGCCAGCCCGAACCCATCTGCCTCTAGTCCGCAACAGGTGATCGATCCCACCGCCGCCCCTGGCGTTTCGGGCCTGCCCTGGCTGCCGGTGGCGCTGGCCGTGTTGGCCGCCGGCCTGCTGGGTGGGGGCGCCTACCTGCTTCTGAAGCGACAACAGGCGCAGGCGGCGCTGCTGCCGACCCTGCGCCAACAGCAACAGCAGGCGTTGATCCAGGAGATCGCCGATCTCGACGACGCCTACGAGGCCGGCGTACTGACCGAGGCCGATTATCAGGCGCGACGGCGTCTGCTCAAGGCCCAAATTGTTTGGCTGAGGCGCGAAGAGGCCGGATGAGCCAGCCGTTGATCGAGGTCAAGGGCCTGAAGAAAGTTTTTGGCCGGCAGCGGGTGCTGAAAGGCATCGACCTCGACATCCCGGCCGGCGCCAGGGTGGTGATGTTTGGGCCGAACGGCGCCGGCAAGACCACCCTCCTGCGCATCCTGGCCACGCTGGCCCGGCCCAGCGCCGGCCGGGTGCGGGTGGCGGGGGTGGAGATCACCGCCAACCCTGAGGGCATCCGCCAGCACCTGGGGCTGGTCAGCCATGCGCCCTTGCTCTACGACGACCTGTCAGCCTTCGAGAATCTGGCCTTCTACGCCCGGCTTTACGGCCTGGCCGACCCTGAGGCGCGCATCCAAGAGCTTCTGGAGCGGGTGGGGTTGTGGCATCGGCGCAAGGACTTGGTGCGCACCTTCTCGCGGGGGATGGTGCAACGGATGGCGATTGCCCGCGCCCTCTTGCACAACCCGGCCATTCTCCTGTTGGATGAGCCCGACACGGGCCTGGATCCGCAGGCGGCGGAGATGATGACCGGCCTCCTGCGCGATCGGGGCGGATCGGCTGCCACCATCCTGATGACTACCCATCATCTGGAACGGGGCCTGGAACTGGCCGACCGCATTTTGATCCTCTCCGGCGGCGTCCTCGTCTTCGATTCCCCGGCCAGCGCGCTTTCCTATGCCGACCTGCGCCCGCTCTACGACCGCTATGTGGGCAGCGGCGGAGGGGCGGGTCAATGAGACGCTATCTTCAGGTGCTGGCGGCAGTGTTGTGGAAGGATGTGCGCATCGAGTTGCGCACCAAGGACATGTTCACCAGCATGGCCGTCTTTGCCGTGCTGGCCCTGCTCATCCTCAATTTCGCCTTCGATCTGCGCATCCCCAACAAGAGCACGGTGGCGCCGGGGGTGCTGTGGGTGGCGATTGCCTTTGCCGGCGTGCTGGGGCTGGGGCGGGCGTTCATCAACGAAAAGGACAAGGGCAGCCTGGCCGGGTTGCTGTTGGCGCCGGTCGACCGCAGCGCCATCTATTTCGGCAAGATGCTGGCGAATTTGATCTTCATTCTCATCGTCGAGGTCTTCATCGTCCCCCTGACGGCGCTCTTTTTTAATGTCACCCTCACCAGCTTTTCCTTGTTGTTGGTGCTACTGCTGGGTACAATGGGCTTTGCCATTGTGGGCACGGTTTTTTCGGCCCTGGCCGTGAACACACGCGCCCGCGAGGTGTTGTTGCCGGTCTTGTTGTTCCCCGTCCTGTTGCCGGTTCTGGTGGCGGGCATCCGCGCCACCATCGGGCTGGTCGAGGGCCAGCCGCTGAGCGATTTCAGCAATTGGCTGGGCTTGATGGTCATTTTCGATGCCCTGTTTCTGGTCGTGGCCGTGCTCACCTTCGATTTCGTCGTCGAGGAGTGAGGACTCGTCCGCCCGTTTTGTCGGACACGGATTTTTTCTTCGGTTCTTTCGATGCAGGAGGTTCATGCAGATATGACTCTATCCAAACGCACCCTCGACATACTCAACCTCATCGGCCTGGCGGCGATGATGGTCGCCATCTATATGGCTTTGGTTCAGGCGCCAAGCGCCATCAACCTGACCGAAACCGACCAGTGGGCGCAGCGGATCATCTACTTCCATGTTCCCTCGGCCTGGGTCAGCATGTTCGCTTTTCTGATCACCTTCGTGGCCGGCATCCTCTATCTGGCGCGGGGGAATGTGCGCTGGGATCGGGTGGGCCGCTGCTCGGCCGAGCTGGGCATCGCCTTCACCATTGCCGCCACGGCCAGCGGTTCGATCTGGGCCAAGCCGGCCTGGAACACCTGGTGGACATGGGACCCCCGCCTGACGACCTACACCATCGTCCTGCTGCTCTACATCGCCTATTTCATGCTGCGCGGGGCCATCCCCGAGCCAGAACGACGGGCGCGCTTCGCCGCGGTCTACGGCATCTTCGCCTTTCTCAGTGTACCCATCACCTTCATGTCCATCCGTTGGTGGAACACCATCCACCCGGTCATCCTCGATCCCAATGAGGACTTTGGCCTGGGGCCGGGCATGACTGCGGCTTTCATGATCTGCATCCTCTGCTTCACCATCCTCTACTTCGTTCTGCTGGCCAACCGCTTGCGCCTGGAAGCGCTGGTCGAGCGCGTGGCCGCCCTGCGCGAGCAATTGCTGGCGGCTTGATCATCCCACACAGAGCTTGCGGGTTTCCCAGACCCTCGCGCTCTGCACTCCCTCCCACACAAGGTGCGAAAACCAAATGACTTACTTTGCCGCCGCCTATTTCGTCATCTGGCTGATTATCTTTGTCTTCGTCTTCTTGATGAACCGGCGCCTGGGTGCGCTGGAAGATGAGCTGGTGATGTTGGAAGAAGCCGTCAAACAACAAAAGTAGTTTAGTAGTTTTGCCGTTCGATGGCCGTAAGACCACCGCAACATCTGTCGTCCATCCTGTTGTCATGGAAACCTCAATCACCACCACCCCATCCCCGCCCACCAGCCCGCGCGTGACCTTTTTGCATGCCCTGGCTCTGGTACTCGGTTTCACCGGCGTCTTTACTCTGCTGGGCATTTCTGTCGGCCTGTTGGGTCGCCATGTCCTTTACGATGCCCTGCCGGTCATCGTGCGCGTCGGCTCCATCCTGCTGATCGTCTTCGCCTTGCGGGTGTCGCATCTGCAACTGAAGTACTGGCAGTGGGGGGCGGGAGCGTTGGCTGCTGCTGCCATCACCTATTGGTTGGCCCGCTTCGAGATCGACCAGGCCATGCGTCTGGCCTCGAGCATCCTCATCGCCCTGGTGGTGCTGGCCTCGGCGCCGTGGGATCGGCTGCCTCTGGCCGTGCTGGCCATCCTGACAGCCGGCCTCAGTTGGCTCACCAGCGACAGCCTCATCACGCCTCTGTGGCGACTGATCGAATCGGCGGGGGTGGGGCTGATCGTTTTCTTCGCCAGCCACACCGACCTATTCGAGCGTGAGATGCGTTTCGACAGCACCGGGCGAGGTGGGGGTGTTTCGTATGGGCGCAGCCTGTTGGTGGGGATCATCTTCGCCGCCGGTTGGACGCCATGCGTCGGCCCGATCCTGGCCGGCATCCTCCTCCTTGCCTCGCAAACGCAGACGGTGGCGCAGGGCGCCCTGCTTCTGGCCGCCTACTCGCTCGGTCTGGGCATTCCCTTCCTTGTGGCCGGCGCCCTGTTCTCGCGTCTGACCGCCTATCTGCCCCGTTTCTACCGCCATCTGCCCACCATCAGCCTCATCAGTGGCTTGTTGTTGCTCCTCATCGGCCTGCTCATCTTCACCGGCAGCCTGGCGCAATTGGCGCAATATGGCGCTTTCCTCAGCCTTGAGTCGATGCTCGGGATCGAGTCGTCCGAGGGGATCACGCTGGTGATCGCGTTTCTTGGCGGTCTCCTCTCGTTCCTCTCGCCCTGTGTCCTTCCCCTGGTGCCCGCTTTCCTTGGCTATCTCAGCGGCGCCGCCCTGAACAGGCGCTCGCTCGCGGCCAGCCAACCGTCCGCAGCCTGAAGCGATGGTTGCAGCTCCCCCGCCCGCCCGCCCTTCTGCTCGCTGGCAAGCTTTGCTCTTGCTGGCGGCAGGCGTGATCGTAGGCGGCGTCGCCATCTTCCTCGTCGTGCGAGATCGCCCAAGCGCTCCCACTCCGCCTACCGGCCGGGTGGAGGAGGGCGGCGTCCACCCCGTCGCCAGCCTCTTCGACATCGACAACTCTGGGGCGCAGCCCGACCCCGGCCAGCCTGCCCCGGATTTCACCATCCACCTGCCCGACGGCTCGTCCGCCCACCTGAGCGACTACCGGGGCCGGCCGGTGGTGCTCAATTTCTGGGCCACCTGGTGCCCGCCCTGCCGCCAGGAGATGCCCGCCCTGGTGGAGGCGTTCGAGACGCATCAAGAAGACGGTTTGGTGGTGATCGCCATCAACGAAAGTGAGGGGCACGAACTGGTGTCGGCTTTCGTCGCCGAGTTCGGGATGACGATGCCGGTGGTGATCGACCCACAGGGGGAGGTGATGCGGGCCTACAAGACGCAATCGTTGCCATCGTCGTTTTTCATCGACCCAAACGGCATGGTGCGGGTGCGCTGGCTGGGCTTTCTAACGCCCAATGCGCTGGAACAGAACCTGCGGTCGATCCTATGACCCCGCATCTCACGCTTTTCACCCGGCCCGGCTGCCATCTTTGCGACGACGCCTGGGTTCTGCTGAGCGAACTGGCGCTTGAGTTCGGCTGGGAGACGGCAAAGGTCGATGTTTCTGATGACGCCGTCTTGCGCCAGCGTCTTGATCATCTGATCCCGGTCGTGGATGTGGAGGGCGGCCCCCTGCTTTATGCCCCGCTGACGACCGAATCCCTGCTGGATGCCGTGGCCGTTAGCCAGTCCGCCAGTCAGTCTGCCTGAAGAACCCGTGTCGCCAGCGCCATCCCCGCCCAACCGTTTCGTCTCAGCCATCGACCGCTGGGTGCAGTTTGTGTTGCGCCATTGGCTGCGCCTGTTGACGCTGATGTTTTTGGTCTATGTGGGGTTGCCCTTGCTGGCGCCGGCGCTGATGAAGGCGGGGGCTGAGCTGCCGGCCAGGGTGATCTACACCATCTATATCCCTTTCTGCCATCAATTGCCTGAGCGCTCCTACTTTCTGTTCGGCGAGTCGGCGGTCTATAGCCTGGATGAGTTGCAGGCGGCCGGGGTGGCGACAGGGGGCCTGCTAGAGCGCCGCTTCTATACCGGTGACCCTGAGCATGGCTACAAGGCGGCGCTGTGCGAGCGCGACCTGGCCATCTATGGCAGCATGTTCGTATTGGGGGTTTTTCTGCTGGTGCGCAAACGCCGTCCGCCCCGCCTAAAGCCATTGTGGTATGTCCTGGTCTTCGTCTTGCCCATGGCTGTCGATGGCCTGACGCAATTGGCCGGGCTGCGCGAGAGCAATTGGGCGCTGCGCACCCTTACCGGAGCGCTGTTTGGGCTGGGCACGCTGTGGTTTGTGTATCCGTATCTGGCGGATGCGTTGGAACCGGAACGCGGCTAACCGGTGGGTTGCCAGCGGGGGCAAGATGGGGTGCGATTTGCACGGGTTTTGGGCAGGTGATAGACTTGATGGCGATTTATCGAGCCGTACTGAAAATGCGCACACTAATACAGACTGCCTTGTTTCCTGAACTTGTCGAGCCACCTGACCTACCTGGCCCGGTGAACGTAGCATCGGTTTCGCAACGGAGCCCCTTCAGATATCCAGGTGGGAAAACCTGGTTTGTTCCGACGTTCAGACGCTGGTTAGCAGACATGTGGCCCAGACCGAAGGTGCTGGTCGAGCCATTTGCCGGCGGCGGCATCATTAGTCTTACTGCGCTATTCGAGAACCTCGTCGATGAAGTTGTGATGGCAGAATTGGATGAAGATGTCGCTGCGGTTTGGCAGACTATCGTCGATGGTGATGCAAAGTGGCTGGCCGATCGCATTCTGCTGTTTCGCATGACGAGAGAGACCGTGCTGGAGGAGCTCCAGCAGGCACCGCTGACGACCCGCGACCGGGCGTTTCAGACCATCCTCAAGAACCGGACACTCCATGGCGGAATACTCGCTGAAGGCTCTCGTTTTATTCGGCATGGAGAAAACGGAAGAGGAATTGGCTCTCGCTGGTATCCCCAAACCCTCGCCCGCAGACTCATCGACCTCGATCACTTTGCGCATAGAATTGATTTTCGTTGCGATGATGGGCTGGAAGTGATGGCGCAGTTCTCTTCAAATGATGAGTGCATCTATTTCATAGATCCTCCCTATACGGCTGGTGGGAAGAAAGCCGGTAGCCGTCTTTACACACATCATCATCTCGATCACGAGCATCTGTTTGCGATCTGCAAGTCGCTGAAGGGTGATTTCCTGATGACTTATGATGAGGCAGACGAAGTGAAAGCGATGGCGCGCCGGCACGGATTTCAAATGAGACTGATCCCGATGAAGAACACCCATCACGCCACTCTAATGGAGCTTGTCGTTGGCCGAGACCTGTTCTGGTTGGACGAACTACCCAGCGTGCATGACTCAAGTGTTGATGTTCTGGTCACTCCATGGAAGAGAGGTGATCGGAATGTAGTTTGGAGCTAATGCGCACGCGGCCGCTATTGATTGCGCCTCGATCGTCTGAGCAAAAGGAGCCAAGATCATGAATTCTCATCCGCCCGGCTTTCTCGCTGTCCCATCCACCGGGACGGGCCGCGGTGTATTGGTTTTGCATGCCTGGTGGGGGCTGAATGCCGCCATGCGCACGGTTTGCACCCGGCTGGCTGAGGCCGGTCTGCTTGCCTTCGCCCCCGATCTCTACCACGGCCAGATCGCAACCACGATTGCCGAGGCCGAACGCCTGAGCAACGCGCTCGACCAATCGCAGGCCAGGGCCGAACTTGCCGATGCGGTAGATTTTCTCAGCCGGCGGGCAGAGCGGGGGAATGAGGGTTTGGCAGTCATCGGTTTCTCGCTCGGCGCTTTTTTCGCCCTCGATCTTTCTGTCTCTGATCCCGGCCCTATCCGCGCGGTCGTGCTTTTCTATGGCACCCGCCCCGGCGACTACAGCAGTGCAAGGGCCGCCTACTGCGGCCATTTTGCCGAAAGCGACGAGTTCGAGCCGGAGTCGGAGGTCGAGCGCCTGCAAAAAGCCCTGGCATCTGCTGGTCGTCCGGCCTCATTCTACCGCTACCCTGGAACCGGTCACTGGTTCTTCGAACCCGACCGCACCGACGCTTACAATCCGGCGGCTGCGGCCCTGGCCTGGGAGCGAACGCTGGCGTTTCTGGGGCATTCTCTCGTTTTGCCCGATTTGCCCTCTTGACCCCCTCCCGGCTATAATGCCCCCTTGCCTCAAGCGTCGTTCTCGCCCGTCGGGGTTGCTTTCTCGGCGGGCCTTTCTTTGATTGCAGGAGTATTCACTTGGCTTCACACAAATCTGCTCTGAAAGCCCATCGCCAGAGCCTCAAGCACCGCAACCGCAACCGCATCATCAAGGGCAATGTGCGTGGCGCCATCAAGCGCACCCGCGCCGAGGTCGCCGCCGGCGACATGGCTGGCGCCCAGGCGTCGTTGCAAGAGGCCATCAGCGAACTCGACAAGGCCGCCAAGCGGGGCATCATTCACCCCAACAACGCGGCTCGTCGCAAGTCGCGGCTGATGCGACTGTACAACAAGGCCGCCCAGTAACAGGCCGCTACACCCCACCTTCGAACCCAAGCCGGGCGCTTTTGCCCGGCTTTTGCGCGTGTTGGGAAGGGAACTTGCATCCACCCTCCCACCTTCGCCCGCCCCTCTCACCGTCTCCTCACACCCGCACGCGCTTGGGCGTCCGGCTGAACCACCCGCTTGTCTCGCCCAGCCGTACCTCGGCGGGCGAGCGAGGCCAGAGGCCGGGGATGCGGGCGCCGCAGGCCGGGCAGTCGCCGGTGGACGTCAGGTGATAGGCCAGAAGCACATAGCCATAGCGTTCGATCAGCAGGTGATTGCAGACCGGGCAGTAGGTGTTCTCCCACGGCCCCACCCGCCCCGGCAGATTGCCGGCATAGACGAAGCGCAGCCCCGCCTCTTTGCCGATCTCGGCCGCTTGCACCAGGTCGCGGGCAGTGGTATCGCGCGGGTCGGTCATCTTGTAGTCCTGGTGGAAGGCCGTCACATGCCAGGGGATGTCGGGCGAGACCGAGGCGATGAACTCGGCCGCCTGGCGCAGCTCGGCCTTCGAGTCGTTGAAGCCTGGGATCACCAAGGTGACGATCTCCAGCCAAAACCCGCGCTCGTGCACCATGCCAATGCCATCGAGGATGTGCGACAGCACCGCCCCCAACTGCCGGTAATTGCGGTCGTTCATCGTCTTCAGATCGATCTTGTAGCACTGCGCCCACGGCCGGATGAAATCTAACGTCTCGGCGGTGGCATTGCCGTTGGAGACGAAGCCGCACAGCAGGCCGCGCCCTCGCGCCTGCCTGAAAACCTCAGTCGCCCACTCGGCCGTGATCAGCGGCTCGTTGTAGGAACTGACCACCGTGCTGGCGCCGGAGCGTAGCGCCGCCTCCACCAGGTTGCTTGCTGAAGTCGTGCTGATGGCCGAAATCGCCGCGGAATCACGCAAAAATTGCGAAGTAACCCAATTTTGACAATAAGAGCAGTGAAGGTCACATCCCAGCATCCCAAACGTCAAAGCATCGCTTCCAGGCATGACGTGATTGAACGGCTTCTTTTCGATTGGATCGATCTGCACCCCGGCCGCATAGCCGTGCGGAACGTAGAGCACGCCCTCGCGATTGAACCGCACCTGACAAACCCCGCGCCGGCCGGGGCGGATCAGGCAGCGGTGGGCGCAGGCAAAACAGCGAACGCTGCCATCCTCCAGCCGGTGGTAGAGTTCACCGGGTCGGGTGAGGCGATCCAGAGTGTCGGCCAGGGTGGTGGATGCGTCGTTCATCGTCCCCTCTCGGCGCCGAGCGAGGACATTGCTCGCGCGCCGAGTTCACCCTGATTGTACGACGCTCGCCGGTTCGGGTCAAGCCTTTTGCGGGCGGCGCCCTCAGGCATTGTACGTTCCTGCCGTCACATCGCCGCCGTGACCGCTCCAATTGGTGTGAAAGACCTGACCCCGCGGCTCGTCGATGCGCTCGTAGGTGTGGGCGCCGAAGTAGTCGCGCTGCGCCTGGATGAGATTGGCCGGCAGTCGGGCGCTGCGATAGCCGTCGAAATAGGCCAGGGCGGCGCTCATGGCCGGGGCCGGGATGCCCATTTGCACGGCTGCCATCACCACCCGGCGCCAATTGGCCTGGCGGGCCTCGATCTCCTGGCGGAAGAACGGCGCCACCAGCAGGTTGGGCAGGTCGGGCTGGCTGCGGTAGGCGGCGGTGATGTCGTTGAGAAAGGCAGCGCGGATGATGCAGCCCCCGCGCCAGATGCGGGCGATCTCGCCATAGTCCAGCCCATAGCCGTATTCCTGGCTGGCCTCGCGGAAGAGGGCAAAACCCTGGGCATAGGACACCACCTTCGAGGCATAGAGCGCATCGCCCACCGCCTGGATGAAGTCCGCCTTGTTGGCGATGGCCTGTGGGTCGGGGCCAGAAAGCTGTCCGGACGCCGCCAGGCGCTCGTCTTTGGCCGCCGAGAGGGCGCGGGCAAAGACGGCTTCGGTGATCGCCGTCGCCGGCACGCCCAAATCGAGCGCATTCTGGCTCGTCCATTTGCCCGTGCCCTTCTGTCCGGCGCGGTCGAGGATGACGTCCACCACCGCCCCGCCGGTCTTGTCATCGCTCTTGGCGAAGATGGCGGCCGTGATCTCGATCAAGAAGGACTGCAAGGGGCCTCGGTTCCAACCATCGAAAACCTCGTGCAGCGCCTGGTTGCTCAGACCGGCGCCCCGGTGCAACAGGTCATAGGCCTCGGCAATCAACTGCATATCGCCGTATTCGATGCCATTGTGAACCATTTTGACATAATGTCCGGCGCCGCGTGGCCCGATGTAGGTCACGCACGGCTCATCGTAGGCGCGGGCGGCGATGGCCTCGTAGATAGGCTGCACCAGTTCGTAGGCTTCGGGCTGGCCGCCTGGCATCAGGCTTGGCCCCCACAGCGCCCCCTCCTCGCCGCCTGAAACACCCACGCCCAGATAGCGCAGGCCGCGGGCGGCCAATTCGGAGGAACGCCGCTCGGTGTCAGGGAAGAAAGAATTACCGCCATCGATCAGCAGATCGCCCGGTTCCAGCAGGGGGGCAAGTTGTGCGATGACGGCATCCACAGGCTTGCCGGCCTGTACCATCAGCATGATCTTGCGTGGCCGCGCCAATGCCCCCACCAATTCTTCGAGCGAGAACGCGGCCGCAACCTGCGCGCCGGCGGCGGGGCCGGCCAGGAACTCCTGCGTCTTGGCGGCGGTGCGATTGTAGACAGCGACGCGAAAGCCATTGCGGTCCATATTGCGAACCAGGTTCTGACCCATCACAGCAAGGCCGATGAGTCCGATGTCAGCGGGCATAGAGCAACTCCGTCTGAGAGACAAGGCGCCAGCAGCGACGCCCGTCAGCGTTCCTACTTCCTACTTCCCCCCGATTCTACCGCAAAGCGCAAACAACAGGCCAACGGTTAGGCCAGCAGGCCGCAACCGTGCTAAACTTGTTTGTCGCGCCTCTGGCGACACAGCCAACCATCAACCGTCTCACCGCCATTCCTTGTCGTGGACGTCATTGGCCCTCATCCCGAACTTATCGATCCCAGCGCCTTCATCGCCCCCACCGCCACCATCGTCGGCCATGTCGAGATCGGAGCCGAGGTGAGCATCTGGTATGGGGCCGTGCTGCGCGGGGATGCCGACCGCATCCGCATCGGCCCAGGCAGCAACATCCAGGATAACACCGTTGTCCACGCCGACCCCGGCTTCCCGACCATCGTCGGCGCCAATGTCACTGTTGGCCATGCCGCCGTCCTTCATGGTTGTACAGTGGGCGATGGCGCCCTGGTGGGGATGCACGCCACCATCCTCAACGGCGCCTGCATCGGGGCCGAGGCCGTGATCGGGGCCGGGGCTGTTGTCCCGCCTGGCGCCGACATCCCCGCCGGCAGCCTGGCGGTTGGCATCCCGGCCAAAGTCGTGCGGCAGCTGGACGCCGAGGGCCGCCAGGCGGGCGCGCACGGTGCAGCCACCTACCGCCAGCGCGCCCACAGCTACCGCCAGCTTCAGCCTGAGCGCCCCTGATCGCGAGGGCGGTCTGTTTTCAAGATCATGAAACGGAAAACGTGAAACGCGCGAAACCATCGGCGACCTTCACGCCTCAC
>CAYWPZ010000058.1:0-18719 GCA_964460135.1 uncultured Caldilineales bacterium
CGTCACACCAGAAACGAAACTCATGTTTTCACAGTGACTTCAGTTTAATTACTAATATCAAGTGCAACGTTTAATTCGGCAGCGAGGGTTTGCAACTCTTGCACAAGGCCGGCGGGGAGGGGGATGCCGGTGCGGCGGCGATCCTGCGCCCGGCGATGTTCCAGCTCGCCCGGCAGGAGCATTTCTTGCTTCTCGTCCCACATAGGCGACTGGTGCACCGCGGCCACGAACTCGGCCATGCGCGCGGCCAGGTCTTCGCGGCTGATCAGGGCCAGGGGGTTGAGGGCGATGAAGAAATGGCCGGTCAGACTCGGTTCGTCGGGCTGTTTGTACATCGACTTGATCTGGTGCTGGAAGACGCCGCCGGTGATCAGACCGGACAAAATATCGACCATATACGACAAGCCCAGCCCTTTGTGCCCGCCCACCGGCAGCAAGAAGCCCTTGAAGCCCTCGTCCGGGTCATCGGTGGGGCGGCCCTGCCCGTCGGTGGCCCAATCGAGGGGGATCTTCTCGCCCTTCTGGCTGGCCAACAGCAGCTTGCCGCCGGCTACATTCGAGAGCGAGATATCGAGCAGGAAAGGGAAGTCGCCGAAGGTGGGGATGGCGACGGCGATGGGGTTGTTGCCGGTGATCGGCCTGGCCCCGCCCGGCGCCACCATGTTGGGGATGACATTGCTCATGGCGATGCCGATCAGACCCTGATCCGCGGCCATGCGGGCATAGAGCGCCGCCGCCCCGAAGTGATTGCTGCGCACCGCCCCCACCGCGGCGACGCCAAACTGCCCGGCCAGGTCGATCGCCCGGCCCATGGCCGCCCGCCCCACCACATAGCCCATGCCATCGTCGCCATCCAGCACCGCCAGGGCCAGGCCGCCCGCCGCCTGACGGATGACCGGGCGAGGATTGACCGCGCCCGACCGCACCCGCCGCACATACAACGGCAGTCGCAGCACGCCGTGCGAGTCGATGCCCCAGAGATTGGTCAGCACCAGGCATTCGGCGCAGAAGCCGGCGTCATCCGGCGGCATGCCGGCCTGGATGAAGACCTCGGCGGCCCAGGCTTGCAGGTGGTGGGGGTTGGCGTAGATGGTGGTCATTTGACTGCACCCAGGGTGATGCCTTCGATGAAGTATTTGCGGATGGAGAGGGACAAGAGGAAGATGGGCAGCATCACCACCAGCCCGGCCACCGCCATCTGCTCCCAGAGGATGCCTTCTTCGCGGTTGAGTGATTGCAGGCCGATGGTCAGGGTTATGGCCTGGCGGCTGGTGAGGATCAGAGCGAAGAGGAACTCGTTCCAGGACTGGATGAAGGCAAAGACGGCGGCGGTGATCACCCCCGGCATGACAAGCGGGGCGGTGATGCGGCGCAGGAGCTGCATCCGGCTGCAACCATCGACCAGCGCCGCTTCTTCCACCTCGATCGGCAGAGCGTCGATAAAGCCCTTGATCATCCACACGGCAAAGGGCAACACGAACGAGAGGTTGACGATCACCAGGGCTGTGCGTGTGTCCAGCAAGTGCAAGGCCCGGAAGACGCTGAAAAAGGTAAGAACGATGACGATGGGGGGGATGAACTGACTGGAGAGGATGCCGATCAGCAGGGTGTTCTTCAGGCGGAAGGAAAAGCGCGAAAAGACATAGGCGCTCATCGCCGCCAGCGGGATGGCGATCACGACCGTGAAGGTGGAGACCAGGACGCTGTTGATCACCAGCGGGGTGAAGGAGCGCGGCCCGGTGAAAAGGACTCTGAAGTTGGCCAGCGTGGGTGTGAAGAGGAGGCTGGTGCTGTAAGCATCTTTGGGTAGCTTGAAGGCCGTCAGTCCCACCCAGATCACCGGCAGGCAGATGAAGATGATGGTGAAAACATAGCCGAGGCCGCGCAGCAGGCCCCAGCCCAGGCGTTCGCTCGAAACCGTCATGCCGGACCTCCTCGCAACAGGAAACGCACATAGAAGAAGGCCAGCACGAACATGGCGATCACCAGCAGATAGGCCAGGGCGGCGGCGTAGCCCATATCGAAATACTTGAAGCCGGTCTGGTAGACGAAGAAATTGATCGTCTCGGTGGCGCGGCCGGGGCCGCCGCCGGTCAAGGAGACCACGGCATCGAATTGCTTGACCGAAAAGATCGTTTTCAGCAGCGTCACCATGACGATGATCGGCATCAGCAGGGGGAGGGTGACATGGCGGAAGGACTGCAGTTTGGAAGCGCCATCGACTTTGGCGGCGTCGAAAACCTCGGCAGGCAGGGTCTCCAGGGCGCCGATGAACACAAGGGCGATGTACGGCGCCCAGCCCCAGACCTCGGTCATGGCCAGCCAGAACAGCGCCCAGAAAGGATGCCCCAGCCAGACGATGTCTTGCGCCCACGGCACGAGCGCGCCGATGGCCCGGTCGATGATCCCGAATTGGGGGTGCAGCATGAACCGCCAGGTGTAGCCCTTGAGCACCGGCGCCATGGCGAAGGGAAAGATGAGGAAGGTGCGGAGGATGCTATTGGGGAGTGAACGCTTTTGCAGGAGCAGGGCGATGGCCAGGCCAAGCGCGACCGAAAGCGCCACCGAGATGAGCGTGTACTCGACCGTGACCACGACGCTGTTGATGAAATTGGCGTCGGCGAGCGCCCGCGCGTAGTTCTCCAGGCCGACGAAGGCCGTCGGGCGGGCGGAACGGCTCATCCGCCACTCCTGAAAGCTGAGCAGGAACGCAGCCAGGAATGGGTAGACGATGGTGGCGGCCATGACGATCAGCGTCGGAGCTAACAACGCTGTGCGCACATGTTTTTCTCTCATGTCCTGATCCTCCGCAGCCCTGAGACACAGGGACGGCGGCAGTGCGGGGGCGTCCTCTTCATGCCCCCGCACTGCGCCAGCCAGGTGGGCGGGTTAGTAGTAACCGGCCCGCTGCATGATCTGGGTGATCTCGTCGGCGGCCTTGTCCAGGGTCGTTTTCACATCGGCGCCGGTGGCGATGTCGTTGATCGCCACCTCCAGGATGCCGGAGACCTCCGGCCATTCGGGTAGCTGCGGCATGATGTTGGAAACGGCCAGGCTTTGCTGCGCAAACTGGTGCATGCCCTTCCAGGCGGCGTTGATCTCAGGATCGGCGAGGTTGTCCATCCGCACCACCACATTGTTGGTGGTTTCAGGCTTGCTCTTGTCGATGGCAATCGCCTCGGCCAGATCGGGGTTCGTCACCCACTTCAGCCACTCCCAGGCCGCCTCCTGGTTCTTCGAGTTCTGGTTGATGGCCAGGGGCAACGAGATGGCGTAGGTGGCGCCGCCCTTGCCTTCCCACCCCGGCACCGGCGCGAAGGCAGCGCCCTCGATCACCTCTGGCTTGGCCCGCTCGGGGTTGATCAGGTTGGTGTATTGCCACCACCACGAGATCACCATCGCCGATTCAGCCTGGGCTACCGAGGTGACGGAATCGTATTCGTTGTAGACCACCGCGCCGGGCGGGGCCAGGCCGTCGCGCAGCAGATTGACATAGCGTGTGGTGGCCTCGACCCCGGCTTCGTTGTTGAAGATCGGACGCCATTGCGCGTCGAACAGATCGCCGCCGTTGCTCCACAGGTAATCCAGCCAGATGAACAGGTTCTGCAACGAGGTGCCCTTGCCATAGGCCACCGACATGCCGTACAGGTCGGTCTTGTCGACGATGGTTTGCGCCACCGCCTCCAGTTCGGCCCAGGTGGTGGGCGGCTGCAAGCCCAATTCGTCGAAGATATCCTGGCGATAGAACAACAGTTGGGGATGGCCGCGCATCGGCAGGCCGTAGGTGACGCCATCATAGGTAGCGCCGGCGATGAAGGCCGGCGGATAGATGGCCTTCATGTCGATGCCGGCTTCGGCGATCAGATCATCGAGCGGTTTCAAAAAGTGCTTGTAGGCCGGGCCCCAGGTGTCGAGATAATTGAAGACATCGATAGCGGCGCTGCCGGCCACACCTTCGGCCGTGATCTTCTCTTGCAGCGAGGCAAAGGGGATGAACTGATACTCCACCTCGATCCCGGTCAGTTCGGTGAACTCGGACGTGCGGGCCTGGACGGCGTTGTACTGGGTGGCGTTGGGCATCAGCACGACGATCTTGGTCCCGGCATAGGGCTGGTCGGCTTTGAGGCCGTAGGGCAGGGCTGGGATCGGGGTCGCGGTGGGTTCGGCGGTGGGTTCGGCAGTAGGTTCGGCAGTAGGTTCGGGCGCGACTGCGGTCGGCTGCACCGGCGCCGTCGTCGGTTCGGCGGCGGGCGGCGCCGGCTGTTGGCTGGCTGCGCAACCGGCGAGTGCGAGCGCCAGCAGCAAGAGCAGAGCCGGCAGGATAGTGGTGAATCGTTTAGGCGAGAACATCGATGACTCCTTGTGGAAACAGTGAGTAAATCAAAAGAAAGAGATAAAGGTGCGTGTCGAGGCGGCGGCTGTTGACTTTGGTCTGATTCCCTCCTCGGCGAGCGTTCACGGCGTCATCGCCGCCGGCAGAGGCAAGCGATAGAGCGACGACGAGGCGGTGATGAACAGGCTGCGGCCATCGTCGCCGCCAAAACAAAAGTTGGCCGTCTGTTCGGGCATGTGGATGCGCCCCAACAAGCGGGCGTCGGGGTCGAAAACGTAGATGCCTCCTGGCCCGGCGCACCACAGATTCCCCCCGGCGTCGATCTTCATGCCGTCGGCCACGCCCGCGCCTTCGCCCACCAGCTCTGCCCACACCTGGCCGCTGGCCAGGCTGCCATCCGCCTGCACAGCGAAGGCGCGGATATGGTTGTGGGCGCTGTCGTTGATGAAAAGTTGGCGTTCATCGAGGGAAAAACAGAGGCCGTTCGGTCGGTCAAAGTCATCGACCAGCAGGGTCAGGGTTCCGGCCTCAGAATCGAGTCGGTACACGCCCTGGAACGCCAGTTCTTGCCGGCGCAGCAGGCCCACGCGCGGGTTGATGCGGCCATAGGGCGGGTCGGTGAAATAGATCGAACCATCCGAGCGCACGACGACATCGTTGGGGCTGTTCAATTCCTGGCCCTGATAGTGCGAGGCCAGAACTTCGTAGCCGCTGCCATCCCGCTGCGAACGGCTGAGGCGACTGCTGGCGTGCTCGCAAGTAAGGATGCGGCCCTGGCGGTCGTAGGCATTGCCATTGGCCTTGTGGCTGGGCTGGCGGAACCGCGCCACGCCCTCTGCCTCGCGCCAGCGATAGATCGCATTGCCGGGAATGTCGGAAAAAGTGAGATGGCGCTCGCCCGCGTGCCAGATCGGGCCTTCGGTGAACCCGAAACCCGTCGCCAACCTCTCCAAGACAACCTCATCGAAAAAAGTCATCGCCATCTGAACAATCAACAATCAACAGTCAACAGTCAACAGTCAACACTGAATACTGAACACTGAATACTGACTACTGTCCCAACGGTCTGCCGCCATCGACGGCCACAATCGCGCCGGTCGTCATCGTCAGCAGGGTGGTCGCGGCCAGCACAGCATCGGCCACCTCTGCGGGCGTGGCAAAACGATGCAGGGGCGTCTTCGCCATCTGCTCGGCCAGGATGTCCTGCGGCATGCGGGCGGCGTACTCGCCCCACACCCAACCCGGCGACACCGAAACCACCCGGATGGAGGGCGCCAGCGCCCGGCCCAGCGAGCGGGTCATCGAATCCAGCGCCGCCTTCGAGGCGCAATAGGCCACGTTGCTGCCCAAGCCGGTGACGCCGGCCACCGAGGAGATGTTGACCACCACCCCACCCTCGCCAGCCGCCAGCAAGGGCCGCAAAGCGCGGATGCAGGCAAAGGCCCCCCGCCAATTCACCCGGAAGATGCGGTCGATCAGCTCGTCATCGAGGGCGTCGAGGTCGGCGTGCGCCACCGGCTGGGTGACGCCGGCGTTGTTCACCAGCAGATCCAGACGGCCAAAGCGATCCTCCACCAGCCGGGCCAGCCCGGCCAGGGCAGCGCTATCGTCCACCGGCGCCCGCACCGCCAGATGACCGGCGCCCTCCAGCCCGTTGGCCACGGCTTCGGTCTGTTCGGCGCTGCGTGAATACGTAAGCACAACCGACGCGCCAACGTCCGCCAAGCGACGACAGATGGCCGAGCCGATGCCGCCGCCGCCGCCGGTGACCACGGCCACCTTGCCTTGCATCGCCAAACGCTGGTTCATGGCGTCTGCTCCCAGTAGGCGGCAAAGGGCGGCTGGGCCGGGCCAGAAAGGGCGTAGGCAGGCAGGCGGGCCGAGGTGCGGATAACCAGGGCGCCGGGCAGGAGGAGGGTGGTGGGCGA
Source organism: uncultured Caldilineales bacterium (assembly GCA_964460135.1). Taxonomy (GTDB): domain Bacteria; phylum Chloroflexota; class Anaerolineae; order J102; family J102; genus SSF26. The sequence continues at coordinate 6,262 of CAYWPZ010000058.1, forward strand.
GGAGGCGGGTTTTTCCAGCCGCGAAAGCACGAGGTCGATAGTGGCGTTGACCATACGATTGACCGGGGTGCGGACGGTGGTGAGGGAGTAGGAGGGCCAGGCCGCGGCGGGAATGTCGTCGAAGCCGATGATCGAGACATCATCGGGGATGCGCAGACCGCATTCGTAACGGGCCGCGTCCAAGGCGCCCAGGGCTTCGCTATCGCTGGCGCAGAAGATGGCGTCGGGCCGGTCGTCGCGCGTCAGCAGGCGCTTGGCCGCGGCAAAACCGGACTCGTAGGAGTAATCCCCAGGCGCCACCAGCACATCGGCATGGCCCCGCTCGCGCAAGCGGTCGAGAAAACCCCGTTTGCGGTCGATATTGGTGGAGGCATTGACCTTGCCCTCGATGAAGGCCAGGCGGCGGTGGCCGGCGTCGAGCAGCAGGTTGGCCGCCAGCCGGCCGGCTTCGACGTTGTCGGTGCAGACGGCATCCACCTGCGCGCCCAGGACGTAGCGGTTGAAGAGCACGACCGGCGTGCCCAGGCGGGCGCACTCATCCGCCATCTGCGAAGAAAGCGTGGCCGAGGTGACGACCAGGGCATCGACGCGGTATTGCAGCACCAAATCGAGGAGGTTGTCGATGTCCCGGTCGGGTGTGGTGCTGAACAACAGCGTCTGCCGGCCTCGCTCCTGGAACGCCTGGATGAATTTCTCCAGCACGTAGGGGTGGAAGGGGCTGCTGATCCGGCCCATGACGATGCCGATGATGTTGGTGGTGCTGGTGATCAGGCTGCGGGCGATGGCGTCGGGTTTGTAGCCCAGTTCGTTGGCCGCGGTCAGCACCTTGGCCCGCGCCTCTTCCGAGACGCTGGCCCCGGCCGTGAACACGCGGCTGACCGTCGATTGCGAGACGCCGGCCAGCCGGGCGACATCATTGGAGGTGGCTCGTCGTGGTTGCATAGGCGGAACCCATGTTTTCAGAGTGACTTGGGTTTAGCTCGCGCTGTAACGGCGCAGGCGCAGGTCGCACTGTTCCTTGTGCCCCCAGAAGCGCTCGATGGCGCACAGCCGCGAGCCGTATTCGCCCACCAGCACGCTGGCCTCGGGGCTGATCTGTTGGTAGGTGACGGTCTTGAGGAACTTGCCCACCCACAAGCCGCCGGTGTAGCGGGCGGCCTTCTTGGTGGGCAGGGTGTGGTTGGTGCCGATGACCTTGTCGCCGTAAGCCACGTTGGTCTCTGGGCCGAGGAAGAGGGCGCCGTAGTTGGTCATGTGCTCAAGGAAGTAGCGCGGGTCCTCGGTCAACACCTCAACATGCTCGGAAGCGATGCGATCGGCCTCGGCCACCAGCTCCTCCACCGTGTCCACCAGGATGACCTGGCCGTAGTCGCGCCAGGAGACGCCGGCAATGTCGGCGGTGGGCAACACCTGCAACTGCCGTTCGACCTCCTGCAAGGTGGCATAGGCCAGGGCCTCGTCGTTGGTGAGGAGGATGGCGGGCGAGGTGGGGCCGTGCTCGGCCTGGCCCAGCAGGTCGGTGGCGCACATTTCGGCGTCGGCGGTGTGGTCGGCAATGACCAGGATCTCCGTCGGCCCGGCCAGCAGATCGATGCCCACCCGTCCGAACAACTGCCGCTTGGCGTCAGCCACGAAAGCATTGCCCGGCCCCACCAGCATGTCCACCGCCTGCATGCTCTCGGTACCCAGGGCCATGGCTGCCACCGCCTGCACGCCGCCCAGGATGTAGATTTCGTCGGCTCCGCCCAGGGCCATGGCCGCCACCGTCGCCGCCGGCGGCGCGCCGTCGATGGGCGGCGTGCAGGCAATGACCCGCGGCACGCCGGCCACCTTGGCGGTGACGATGCTCATATGGGCCGAGGCCACCATGGGATAGCGGCCGCCGGGCACATAGCAGCCTACGCTGCCCACGGGGATGTTCTTGTGGCCGAGGATGACGCCGGGCAGCGTCTCCACCTCGACATCCTGCAGGGCCGCGCGTTGTGCCTGGGCAAAACGCCGCACCTGGGCCTGGGCGAACTTGATGTCGGTCAGGGTTTGGGCGGGGAGGCTGGCGATCAGGTCCTCGATCTCGACCGGAGAAAGGCGGAAACGGGGCGGCGACCATTTGTCGAACCGGGCCGAAAGCTCGGCCACGGCCGCATCTCCGCGGGTTTCGACCTCGGTCAGGATGCCCTCGACCGTGGCCCGCACCCTGGCGTCGGCCTCTTTCGACGCCTGTTCACTGATGCCGTGTTTGATGATCCGTACTGTCATAGTTCTGCTCCGAAGGCGAAAAGGAAAAGGAAAGAAAAGAAAAGGCGGCGTCAATACAGCGAAACCGCATCGCCCGGGCCGGCGTCCTGCCGTGTGGCCGTCACCACCTGCCTGGCGTAGGCCCCCAGCAGGCCAGAATCGGTCATCACCGTCACGAAACGATAGCCTTTGACGATGGCCATGCGGGCGTAGTCGGGGCTGTTGGTGTGCAGGCCGGCCACCAGGCCATGCCCCCGCGCCGCCGCCGCAATGGCGTCGAGGGCCTCGATCATGAGCGGCTCGTAGCTATCCAGCCGCTGGCTGCCCCCCAGGCTCAGGCTCAGGTCTCCCGGCCCCACATACACGCCATCCAGACCGGGCGTGCTGCAGATGGCGTCGAGATTGGCCAGGGCCGCGGCCGTCTCCACCATGGCCAATGTGATCACCCGTTCGTTTGCCGTGCGGGCGTAGTCGCTGCCGTAGACCAACCCGGCCCGGGTGGGGCCCAGGCTGCGGTAGCCCTGGGGAGGATAGCGACAGGCGCCCACAAAACGCTCGGCATCGGCGCGGTCGTTCACCATCGGGCAGATGATCCCCAGGCAGCCGGCGTCGAGCAGGCGCATGATAATGCCCGGCTCGTTCCAGGGCGCGCGGGCCAGCGGCGTCACCCCGGCCCCGGCGATGGCCTGGATCATGGCCAGGGTCGTCTCGAAGCCGGCAAAGCCATGTTCCAGGTCAATCGTCAGGCTGTCGAAGCCCTGATGGGCCATGACTTCAGCCGACCAGGAGCTGGGGATGTGCAGCCAGCCGTTGATGACCGCTTTGTCATTCTGCCACAGGTCGCGGAGAGGGTAGAGCATCGAAGGCCAGACCAGTTGGAACGATGAGAAACAGAAATTGGGTACGTATGCAACATCTTACATGAGAGTCGTTCCCATGTCAAGACCGGCGCCCGGCTGGAGGCGCCGCGCGCGTGTGGCCGTGCAAGCTCAGCCAGAGGTCGGGTTTGCAGCCGTTTGCAGCACACCGGGTCTAACCCCGCAGCCCGGCGCAGTCGGCGGGCCGAGGAGCCGGGCCGAAGAGTCGGGTCAAGGAGCCGAGCCGAAGAGCGATGCGCCGCCTGGGGAGAATTTGCTGCTACCTATCGGCGGGGTGCTATACTTGTACTTTATTGTGCGGACAGCTACAAATGAGGACTTTGTGCGTCACATGCTCAATCGCCGGCAGCCACGAGGCCCTCTTCACCCAGCCCGCCGCCGTGGCCCAGGCGCTGATCGCGGCTGCAGGTTGAGCGGCGGCCCGCCCCACTGCCAGATCTGATCCCCCCTGCCGCGCCAGACTGCCCACTGCCCCTGATTACTGATTACTGCCCACTGATTACTGCCCCTCATGTCCCTTGTCAAAATCTGCGGCCTCACCACCCTGGCCGACGCCCAGGCCGCCCTGGATGCCGGCGCCGATCTCCTCGGCTTCATCTGCTACCCCAGGTCCCCCCGCTACCTCACCCCCAACCGCATCGCCGCCATCCTCGCCGATCTCAACTCCTTCGACTGCGCTCAGGGCAGGCCTCCACGCTCCACCTACCGCGCCATCGGCGTCTTCGTCGACGAACCCCTGGAGACCATCCAGCGCCTCCTGGATGAAACCGGCCTCGACCTGGCCCAACTGCACGGCTCCGAGCCGCCCGTGATCCTGGAACGATTGCGGGGGCGGGCATTCAAGGCCCTGCGCCCGCGCAGCCTGGCCGAAGCCGAGGCCGAGGCCGAATGGTACGCCGATCTCAGCCCTGCTGCCGGCCCCGACCTGCTGCTCGACGCCTACCACCCCCAGGCCTATGGTGGCACGGGCCAGCGGGCCGACTGGGACATCGCCGCCGCCCTCGCCCGGCAACATCGCCTGCTTCTGGCCGGCGGCCTCACCCCGGCCAACGTCGCCGCCGCCGTCGCCCGCGTCCGGCCCTGGGGAGTGGATGTGAGCAGCGGCGTCGAGATCGAACCAGGCCGCAAAGACCATTCCGCCCTACGCGCCTTTGTGCAAGCAGCGAAGAAGCGTGAGGCGTGAAAATCTCCAATAACCAATCTCCAATAACCAATTACCAAATGCCCACCCTCCACTTCGACATCCACCCCGGCGCCACCATCGGCGCTGAAGTCCGGCTTTGCTGCTCGGTCGCCATCTGCGACGACGAGGGCCGGGTGCTGCTGCAAAAACGCACCGACGGCGACTGGTGGGGACTGCCCGGCGGCCGGCTGGATGCTGGCGACACCTTTACCGGCGCGGCACGGCGCGAGGCGCGCGAGGAAACCGGGCTGGAGGTGGAGATCATCCAACTGGTGGGGGCATACACCGACCCAAAGGTGTGCTCGGTCTACCCCGATGGCAATCGCGCCCAAATCGCCGTCCTCCACTTCCTGGCCCGTCCCAGCGGCGGCAGTCTGATCGCGGCCAACGAAGAGACAGCGGAACTGCGATGGTTCGAGCCTGGCGCCCTGCCCGCCAACCTCATCCCCACCCACTACGCCCGCATCGCCGACACTTTTGCCCACCCGCCCGTGTTGCACGTCGATTGAAGGAAGAGGCAACAATCAACAATCAACAATCAACAATCAACAGTCAACAGTCAACAGTCAACAGTCAACGGGCAAGGGCAAAATCGCCATCACGAATCACACGAATGGATGAATGGCACGAATGTAGTGATCTGTACTTGCAGCTTGCTGCCTAACTGCCCCCGCCACCTGCCACCTACAACCTCATGCCCCACCCAATCACCAATCACCAATTACCAATCACCAATCTCCCCGACGCCCGCGGTCGCTTCGGCCCCTACGGCGGCCAGTTCGTGCCAGAGACGTTGATGCCGGCGCTGGCCGAGCTGGAGCAAGCCTATCGTGCGGCCGTGGCCGACCCCGACTTTTGGGCCGAGCTACACGGCTACTTCCGCCACTTCGTCGGCCGGCCCACACCCATCACCCATGCCCGCCGCCTGAGCGAGCGCCTGGGCGGAGCGCAGATCTATCTCAAGCGCGAGGACCTGGCCCACACCGGCGCCCACAAGATCAACAATGCCATGGGCCAGGCGTTGCTGGTCAAGCGTATGGGCAAGCGCCGGGTGGTGGCCGAGACCGGGGCCGGGCAGCACGGGGTGGCCACAGCCACGGCCTGCGCCCTGCTGGGCATCGATTGCGTGGTCTACATGGGCACGGTCGATATGGCCCGGCAAGCGCCCAACGTCTTCCGCATGAAGCTGCTGGGGGCGGAGGTGCGCGCGGTGGAGAGCGGCAGCAAGACGCTGAAGGACGCCATCAACGAGGCCATCCGCGATTGGGTGACGAATGTAGAGACCACGCACTACCTGCTCGGCTCGGCCCTCGGCCCGCACCCCTACCCGATGATCGTGCGCGACTTCCAGCGCGTGATCGGCGAGGAGGCCCGGCAGCAGATGCTGGAGCGGGTGGGCCGCCTGCCCGATGCGGTGGTGGCTTGCGTGGGCGGTGGATCGAATGCCATCGGCATCTTCTACGGCTTCCTGGAAGACGAGGAGGTGCGGTTGCTGGGCGTGGAGGCGGGCGGGCGGGGGATCGAGTCGGGCGAGCACGCCGCCCGCTTCGCCGACCCCAAAATCTCGCGCCTGGGGGTGCTGCACGGCACGCGCTCGTATGTGATGCAGGACGAGCACGGCCAGATTGCGCTCACGCACAGCATCAGCGCCGGACTGGATTACGCTTCGGTGGGGCCAGAGCACGCCTATCTGCGCGACCTGGGGCGGACGGAGTACACCTATTGCACCGATGAGCAGGCGCTGGCCGGGTTCAAAGCCCTGTGCGAGTTCGAGGGCATCATCCCCGCCCTCGAAAGCGCCCACGCCGTCGGCCACGTGCTGGAGCTGGCCCCGACCCTGCCCAAGGATCACATCATCCTGGTGAATTTGTCGGGGCGAGGGGATAAGGATTTGGATACGGTGATGAAGGCGCAGGCGGAAGCACAGCCAGGGCCAGGCAAGGCGGGCGACCGCCACTGAGTAACGTCGTGGAGTTGAGATGATGGCGCTTTACCGTATCTACATCGATGAAGTCGGCAATCACGATATGACCCACGCCGACGACCCCAATCAGCGTTTCCTGTCACTCACAGGCGTGATCGCAGAGTCGAGCCACATTGCGCGCGTGCTTCAGCCAGAAATGGAACAGATCAAGCGCGAGTTTTTTCACCAGGATCCAGATGAACCCATCATCTTCCACCGCAAAGAGCTGGTGAACAAACGACCACCTTTCCAAACTCTGCGCGATCCTGCCATCGAAGCGCGCTTCAACAACAGCCTACTGTTGGCTCTTGCTCGTTGGGACTACCGTGTTATCACAGTGGTGATTGACAAGCAGGCTCACCGCGACCAGTACCAGATCTGGCGATTTCATCCATACCATTACTGCCTGCCTGACCGTCATGCTTGAGCGGTTCGTTCTGTTTCTGCATTACGGAAACCACCGCGGCGATGTCATGATCGAAAGCCGCGGCGGAAACGAAGATCACAAACTCAAGGATTCCTATGCTCGTCTCTATGAGCGCGGCACCGACCGCATTCCGCAGGACAGGTGGCAGGCTTGCTTGACCGCGAACGAAATCAAGATCAAACCAAAGAGCGCCAACATCAGCGGCCTGCAGCTAGCCGATATCATCGCTCATCCCTCCCGCCGCGAAGTGCTCCTGGACAATCGGCTCATTGTCGATAACCGAGATACGTTTGGCGACCAGATCTGCACCATCTTACGCCAAAGCAAGTATATACGTGACAAACGAACAGGCAGGATCGAAGGCTACGGTAAGAAACTGCTACCATAAAAAAGAGAAGCGCCCTTGCGGGCGCTCTCCCGATGGCCTACGGCCATCCACCTCCACTAGATGGATTAAATATAGTATAGCACAAGTCTGCGATTCTGTGTCACCGAATTTTCTGGAAGCCAGAAGCATCTCAGTTCCTGCACTCTGACGGGCTTACACTCACCAGGGTTTGCGTCTCTTCCCCTTCTTCTCCTCGCGCTGCTGGCGGCGCCGTTGCTGCCGGCTTGGTTTGGCGGGAACGAGTTTGGGCGGGGCAGGGGGAGGCGACGGGGCGGGGGCAGGCCGGGGGGTGAACATCGCCCATCCCTGCATCGCATCGTGGAAGTTTTTCGGCGGGCAGATCCTCGACGATGAACTCGCCGAAGAGCACGTCGATCCGGTGTTCGGGCAGGAGAGCGAGATCGATCAGCACCTTGTGGGCGGCTGTCTCGCCCCAATAGCCCAGCAGCATGGCGGCGAAAAAGTGGCCGGTGTAGCTTTCGTCGCTGATGAAGCGATCGGGATCAGCCCACATGGCATCGAGTACTTCGATCAGGTGGGGCGTGATCTCGGCCCGCATCGACAGGGCGGCGTTCACATGCGCTCGCGGATAGGCGCCCAGAGCATACGAGAAAGCGGCCAGGATGTCAGCGATTGTGTATGGCGTCATAGAGGCCTCAGAGCGCCGTGAGGGGCCAGGCCAATGCGCCTTCGCCCAGGGGCAGAAGCATCTTGCCGGGATGGATGACAAAACCGGCAGCGGCGCGGTCGCCGAAATCGCGACGAAAAGCCTGCAATTGAGCGGCCATTGCCGGCCGGGCGGTGGCCGAAGCTTTGATCTCGACCGGGACAAGGCCGCCGGGCGTCTCGATGATGACATCCACCTCGGCCCCGGCAGCAGTGCGCCAGAAGTACATTGCCGGCTCTTGGCCGCGGTGCAAATACGTCTTGTAAAGCTCGGCCACCACCAGATTCTCCAGTAGCGCCCCGCCCATCGGTCCGGCGGCGGCATGTCCTGGCTCTTGCAGGCCGACAAGGTAGCAAAGCAAGCCCGTATCGGTGAAGTAAACTTTGGGCGATTTAACCAACCGTTTGCCCAGGTTGACGAAATAGGGGCGCAGCAAGAAGACTTGAAACGAGGCTTCCAGGATGGAAAGCCAGTTTTTGGCGGTGTTGATGGCAATGCCCACATCGCGGGCCAAATCGCTCAGGTTGAGCAGGCTGGCGCTGCGTGTGGCCAGGCTGCGCAGGAAGATCTGAAAGAGGGTCAGGTCGCCGATGTTGCGCAGGTTGCGCACATCGCGTTCCAGATAGGTCTGCACATAACCAGCCTGCCACAGCCGGGCGCTGCGCTGCTCCCCCTGCTGTGTGCTGCTGGCAATCTCCGGGTAGAAACCAATCACGGCTTGCGTCCACAGATCGCCGTTGGCCTGTGCTTCGAAGGTGGGAAACGGCCGGCTTTGCTCCCACGGTAACGGTCGCATAGGTTCGTTGGCGATCTCGCGCTGGGTGAGAGGCAAGAGCTTGAGCACCGCAGCGCGTCCCGCCAGGCTTTCGGTCACACGTTGCATCAAGAACAGGTTCTGCGAGCCGGTGAGTATGAATTGGCCTGGCCGGTCGCGTTGCGCGTCCACCATCTCTTTGATGTAGGGCAACAGGTCAGGCGCGTGTTGGATTTCGTCAAAAACGACCGGCGGCCCATAGAGATCGAGAAAGCCGCGTGGGTCGGCGATGGCGGCGGCGCGCACATCAGGCGTTTCTAACGAGACGAGCGGCCGTTGCGCGCCAAAAAGTCGCCGCAGCAGCGTGGTCTTGCCCGACTGCCGCGGGCCAACCAAGACGACCACGGGGAACTCCCGCACCGCCTGTACGAGAACCGGTTCCAGGCTTCTGGAGATGTAGTGCGCACTCATCGCAACACAACCTCGTGCATATTTGCAATTGTATTGCAAATATGCATAACAGTCAACAAGCTAAAGCTATATGATTGGTGAAGCCGCTATCAATAATCCACCTCCCGCGCCAGTGCGGTCAGCGTCAGCAGGGTTGTCTCGCCGACCTGCCGCAGCTTTTCGGGATCGATGGCGCCGAAGGTGTCGCGCGGGGTGTGGGCCGTGCGGTCGGAGCCATCCCAACTGACGTACATCGTCATCGCATCGCGCCCGCCAAAAGCAACGATCGCCGGCCGCTCGTAGTGCGGCCCGCGCCCGCGGGTGGTGGTGGCCGCGCCGGTGCGCCCCGCCGCCTGCTGGAAGAGCTTGACCAGCCGGTAGCTGCTGCCCTCGCCCAGGGCAATCGCCTGGCCATCGCCGGCGCCCACGCCGCTTAGCTCGATCACCGCCTCCATCTTCAGCGACGAGAACCCGCGCTTGGCATTCATGATGTTGACCAGGCTGAGGGCCTCGCGGCGTTCGCCGCCGGTCCAGGCCACGAACACCACCGTCTTCTTTGGCTCGTAGGGACTTTGTTTGAGGGCGCGGGCCATCTCCAGCATGAGCGCCACCCCGCTGGCATTGTCGTTGGCGCCGGGGTAAAGCGTTCCGTCCGGGCCAACGCCCAGGCCATCGTAATAGGCGCTGACCATGATCACCTGCTGATCCAGGCTTCCACTGGCATCTCGCATGGCCGCGCCCGAACCGGGGATGAAACCGATGACGTTGTAGTATTTTTCTTGCAGCGTCTCATCCTCCACCACCGAGGTTTCGAGATCGACCATGACGCCGGTTGCCGTCATCGCTACCTCCCCGCGCTCCAGCCCTGCCGCCAACTGCCGCAATTCGGCCAGGCTGCTGCCGGCGGTGGCCAGCAGCCGTTCGGCCGTCTGCGGGGTGATGTACATCACGGGCGGGGTTGGTCGCCAGTTCGCACGTCCCGCCTGCGCGATTGTAAACAGCTCCTTGCGCTCGAACATCATCGCATCATCGCTGACGAAAAGTACCCCAGCCGCAGCCCTGACATTGATGCGCTTGTCTTCGCCGTCGACGACCACCATCACCTTGTCGTATAGGTCGCTGTTGCCCAGCCGATAGGGGTCGGCGCCGGGTGTATCGGGATCGGGGCCGACGGCCAGCCCGACGATAGCGCCCTGGCCGGGAGTCTGGAAGCTGGCGGTGGTTTCGACGAAATCTTGGCGATAGACCAGCACCTCGGCCACGTTGCCCTGATCATCCAGGATAGCCAGGCGGGGCGTCTCGACGAGATGCGGGCGGAGGGTGATGGTCGTCTGTAGGAAGGTATTGTCATCGCCGGCAGGAGAAAGGCCAGCTGCCTCCATCTGTTGGGCGAGATATTGGGCGGCCTTCTCGGCCCCGGCTGTGCCCGTCTCTCGCCCCGCCATTTCCACCGCGGCCAGCACCTGCACGTGGGTCTGGGCGGCTTCGGCATCGAAACTGCCGGCCGACGAGGCGTAGACCCCCATCGGCGTCGCTGCCCGCAACACCCACACCAGCGCCAGCGCCGCCGCCGCCAGGGCGACGAACGAATAGCGGTTGATCAAGCGCGCGATATTGATACGGCTATCGTTCAAGAAGCGCCGCAATCCCTCGCCCCAAAGATTGAAGGCGAAAATGGCCAGGAAGAAGGCCAGGCCCGGATACCAGGCCATCCAGGGATAGCTACGCCACCAGTTGCGGATGTTGGCCAGCATCGCCCCCCATTCCGGCACATCCGAGATGTAGGCCACGATCGGCGTCATGTTGGCGACTTCGGCGATCTCAACCCTGAAGCCGCCGCCCAGGAAGGTGTTGAGAAAGCCCAGCTCGGCCAACAAGAGCAGCACGGCCCCCATCTCCAGCACCGCCAACACCAGCAACGGCGAGAGCAAATGGGGCAGGAGATGCTGCGTGAGCAGGCGCGGCGTCCCGGCGCCGATCGCACGGGCGGCCTCGATATAGGGTTCGGGTCGCAACTTGATCACCTGGCTGCGGACGAACTGCGTCACCTCGCCCCAGCCCACCAGACAAATGGCAACGATGAACACCCACATGCCCTGCTGGATGCCAAGCCCCTGGATCAGGATCATGGCGAAGATGGTGGCGGGAAAGGCGGCCCACACGCCGATGACGCCCGTCACCAGGCGGTCGAATCGGCTGCCCTGCCACCACCCGGCCACCAGCCCCAGCGCCGCGCCCACAAGGACGCGGGCCAGCATACCGAACAGGGCCAGCGTCAGCGTCTGGCGCGCGCCCGACAGCACCAGCGCCTGGATATCGCGCCCGACATGGTCAGTACCCCAGGCAAAGACGCGCGAAGACGGGAACGGCGGTGTACCGCTCTTACCGTCGATCAACAACAGACCGTGCATTTCATAAGGGTTGGCCGCCGTCAGCCTGTCGCCGACAAAGGCCAGCGTCACAAAGGCCAGGATGAGCACGGTACTGAACTGCAGGATGGGGTTGTGGATGAGACTGTGGAAGATGCGGGAGGCCCCGCTGACCGGGAGGGTTTGATCGACCACAGTCGGGGGCGCGGGCAAGGGGGGTAGGGCGGGCTTCTTCGCGGCGGCGAGGCCGCGCCGATCTCGCCAGCCGCGCCAGAGGTCGCGCAGGGTCTGGCCCAGCCCGGCCAGGCTCGCGCCCAGACCGCCGCCCGCGGCCCGGTAGCCCGCCCGGAGGCTTGCCTCCCCGCGCAGCCTGGGGTCCAGGATCGGGTACAGCAGGTCGAGCACGAGGTTGACGAGCAAGAACAACAGCCCCAGCGCCACCACCAGATCGACGACCAGGGTCGTCATCCCGAGCCGAATCGCTTCGAGCAGCAACCAACCCACCCCAGGCCAGTCAAAGAAGTATTCCACCACCGGCAGCGCCGCCAGCGAGAAGCGGAGAGAGGTTCCCAGCGTGGTCAGAACCGGCAGCAAGATGTTCGGCGTCACATGGTCGATGACCACCCGCCGCGCCGAAAGGCCTTTGGCCCGCGCTGTGCGGATGTAATCCTGCGCCAACACCTCGGACATGGAGACGTACGTCACCTGGGCGAGTTGCGCCAGCGGACGGACGGCCAGGACGATGGCCGGCATGACCATATGCAGGTCCCAGCCAAAACCGGCCGCCGGCAGGGCGCTGATCGCGAAGCGCCGGTAGATGTGGATGTTGATCACCCACAGGAACATGGCCAGCAGAAAGCTAGGGGTGGAGATGCCAATGACGGAGATCGACAGCATGACCGTCGAACCGATTCGCCGACGCGAGAGCGCCATGGCCAGGCCCAAACTGATCCCTAGCAGGCTGGCGACGCCGAGCGAAACCACCAGCAGGCCGGCGCTGCGCAGGAAGGCACGGGAGACCAGCTGCAGGACGGGTTGTTCGTTGCGCTGGAAGAAATAGGTCGCCGGGTGGTGTAGGGCATAATCAGCGGTACGCACGAGCGCCTCGCCGGCTACCTCAAGCGGTGGGGCAGGGACGCGCTCG
>CAYWPZ010000058.1:18729-20644 GCA_964460135.1 uncultured Caldilineales bacterium
CGGCCATGATCGGTCCGAACAGGGCCAGAACGACGATGGCGATCAGGGTGATGATTGTGTCGGCGAGCTTGCGCAGAACACGACGGGCGGTGGGGCCAAGATGCAGGACTGTCGCGGTCATGATGGGTCGAGTTTATCATACTCCGCATGTTTCCCGACCAACGCGCCGGCAAGAGATGCCAACCCTTTACGAGTTGGCATCTCTTGCCGGCGCCCCCTATACTTACAGGCACGTCACTGTTCACCTGCCCTGTCATTGCGAGCCATGACAGAACGTGAGCATCAAACATCACGACGCCACCTTTAGGACCGCAGTCGATGACCGGCATCGAACACATCCGCACCACCTTCGCCCAGGCCAAAGCCGCAAACCGGGCCGCCTTCATGCCCTACCTGCCGGTGGGCTACCCCGACCTGCCCACCAGCCTCGATCTCTTGCAGGCGCTGGCCGAAGCTGGCGCCGACCTGATCGAGGTCGGCGTCCCCTTCTCCGACCCACTGGCTGATGGCCCCGTCATCCAGGCCGCCACCCAACAGGCCCTGGCCCAGGGCGTCAGCCCTGCCGATTGCCTTGCCGCCGTGCGCACGCTGCGCCAGCGCGGGGTGGCCGTCCCGCTCATGCTCATGGGCTATGTCAACCCCATCCTGGCCTATGGCGTCGATCGCTATGTGGCCGACGCCGCCGACGCCGGGGCAGACGGGCTGATCATCCCCGACCTGCCGCCCGACGAGGCGGCCGAGGTGGAAGCCGCCTGCCAACGCCGCGGCCTGGCGATGATCTATCTGGTCGCGCCCACCAGCACCCGCGAGCGCATCGCCCAGGCCGCCCGCCACAGCACCGGCTTCATCTACCTGGTCAGTGTGGCCGGGATCACCGGCGCCCGCGCCGACCTGCCTCCGCACCTGGCCGGGTTCGTTGCTGGCGTCCGCCGCTTGACCGATTTACCGCTGGCGGTGGGCTTTGGCATCGGCGCGCCCGCCCAAGCTGCGGCCGTGGCGGCCCTTGCCGATGGGGTAGTGGTGGGCAGCGCCCTGGTCAAGCTGGCCGGGGGAGAGGAGCCGCGCGCGACCATCATCGCCGCCGCCCGCGCCCTGGCCGCCGCCGCTCATACACCCATTCGCTCCTAGACCCATCGCCCACTTCCCGCCCCTCCATGCCCTACCAGCCCCAGAACCCGGTCATCGTTCAGGGCGATAAGACCGTCCTGCTCGAAGTTCAGAACGACCTCTACGAGACCGCGCGCGACCACCTGGCCCGCTTTGCCGAGCTGGAAAAAAGCCCGGAATATGTACACACCTACCGGATTACGCCGCTGTCGTTGTGGAACGCCGCCGGCGGCCTGCGCGCCGATGCCATTCCCTCCCACCGCCGGCCAGGTCATCATCCAACCCAACTCACCCCGTCACCCCGGTCATCGGCCTGGGCGCCAGCACCCACATCGCCGCCTTCACCGAAAACACCGACGCCGGCCTGCTCCTCAGCCCACGCGCCTTGCAGGCTGCGGTCAAGTCGGGACTGAAGGTCGAGACCATCCTCGACGCCCTGCGCAAGGCCCTGGTGCACCCACTCTCACCCGCCTGGGAGCACCGGCTGAAAACCTGGACCGCCCATTTCGGCAACGCCCGCACCACTCGCCGCATCTTGGTGGAACTGCGCAGCGCCGAGGTGCTGGCCGAACTACGCAACGACCCCCAGATCGCCCGCCTGCTCAAACCCTTCCAAGCCAAACACGCCCTGGCCACCTTCGACCCGGCCGACCACCAGCGTTTGCAGGAATTGCTGGCGCACTATGGCATCGAGATGACCGACGATTTGGTCTAAACTGAAGTCGCTGTGAAAACATGAGTTTCGTTTCTGGTGTGACGATGGACGTGCCAATTGGCATTGGCCCGGACGATAGCGAATTCCCCCCAT
>CAYWPZ010000059.1:0-20544 GCA_964460135.1 uncultured Caldilineales bacterium
GAGCCTGTGCTGCGCCACGATCTGTCGCGAGTGCGCGCCTTCGCCTCGACCGGCGAGCCGTGGAACCCCGACCCCTGGCTGTGGCTCTTCCAGACGGTGGGGCGAGGCAAACGACCGATCATCAACTACAGCGGCGGCACCGAGATTTCCGGCGGCATCGTCATGGGCAACATGCTGACGCCGCTCAAACCGGCCGCCTTCTCTGGCCCGGTAGTGGGCATGGATGCCGATGTGGTGGACGACGACGGCCGGCCGCTACGCGGGCAGGTGGGCGAGTTGGTGCTGCGGCAGCCGTGGATCGGCATGACCCGCGGCTTCTGGAAAGACCCCGACCGCTATCTCGAAAGCTATTGGAGTCGCTTCCCCGGCCTGTGGGTGCACGGCGATTTCGCCGCTATCGACGCCGACGGGCAGTGGTACATCCTCGGCCGCTCGGACGATACGATCAAGATCGCCGGCAAGCGCCTCGGCCCGGCAGAGGTGGAAAGCATCCTCGTCCACCATCCCGCCGTGCTGGAGGCGGGCGCCATCGGCGTCCCCCACCCGGTCAAAGGCTCGGCCCTCGTTTGCTTCGTTGTTCTGCGGCCGGGCGTGGAGACGGGGGGCGTGGAGACCACGCCCCTACGGGAGGAATTGAGGGAATGGGTGGCGGCGGAGATGGGCAAGGCGCTCAAGCCCGAGGCCGTGCTGGTCGTGCCCGACCTGCCGAAGACGCGCAATGCCAAAATCATGCGGCGGGTGCTGCGGGCGGCCTATCTCGATCAGCCCGCCGGCGACCTCAGCGCCCTGGTGAACCCAGAGGTGGTGGAGCAGATCCGGGCGCTGGGGCGCTCGCACTAGCTCTCAGGCGGCCAAAGCCTGGGCCAGGGCCTCATCACTCATCGGCCAAGCCTCCTTGTTTGGAAAGGATAGCCCACCTCAGCATAGCCACAACCGACCTATAAATCAGCCTTGCGCGGCGTCGGCAAGAAGCGCATAGAGATTACCTTCTGCCTGCGATTCATGCTACACTTAAACTCAAGTCACTGTGAAAACATGAGTTTCGTTTCTGGTGTGACGATGGACGGTAGACGATGGCGAACTCCCCCCATTCAGGCGGGCTGATCGTCCATCGTCTATGGTCTATCGTCATTTCGGCAGGTGCACCTGGATACTCCAAAAGGAGACCCCATGCCAGTAGCAACACTTCCTGCGCCCCCGACGCAGTTCAGACCGACCAACTTCTCGATTCCCCGGCGATCACAAGGGGTCGAATACCCCGAATCGGATGGTGAGCCAATGGGCGAAACAGGCCTTCATGTCCTGGCAACGCTTGGGCTATTCGGCGCGCTCAAGCACTACTTTGCCAAACGCGACGATGTTTATGTCGCTGCCGATATGTTTCTGTACTATCAAGAGGGCAAACCAAGCGCCAGCACCGCGCCGGATGTCATGGTCATCAAGGGCGTACCCAATCAAGAACGACGCATCTTCAAGCTTTGGGAGGAAAAGATCGCCCCATGCGCGATCTTCGATGTCATCTCGCGTTTGAAAATGGGCATCAGAGTAACAGAAACGAGCATTTACGCTCGCATGGGCGTTTCCGAGTTTTTTCTCTTCGACCCCGAGGGCGACTATTTGGACGAGCAGATCATTGGCTATCGGCTTGAGGAGGACATGTACGTTCCCATCATGCCCGAAGCCGATGGCACCCTTCGCTCGCAAGAACTAGGCCTTGCTTTCTGGCCCGAGCGCTTTATGCTTCGGGTGGGCGATCCGGCCACCGGCGAGCGTATCCCCACCTTCGATGAGGCGGCGGCTATCGCGATGCGAGAGACAGAACGCGCCAAGCAGGAAGCCGCCCGCGCCGAACAGGAAGCCGCCCGCGCCGCCGCCGCCGAGGCCGAAGTAGCGCGTTTGCAGGCATTGATCAATCGCAGTTGAACAGAGGGTCGCGCCTGGGACATTTCTTGATGTTCCTGCTCGTGCGCCTAACCCACAAATCTCTCTGACCGCGAACGAAAATCGTTTGGCGGCCGGACGACCACTTTCAAGGGTGAGAAAACCGCATATGGACTTTCAACTGGGTAAAGAGCATCTGCTTTTGCAGCACATGATCCGCGACTTTGTCGAAAGCGAAGTCAAACCACTCGCCGCCCACACCGACCACACGCACGAATTCCCCTGGCCCAGCATCAAGAAAATGGGGCCGTTGGGGCTGCTGGGACTGAACATCCCCGAACCATGGGGCGGGGCCGGCGCCGATCACCTCTCCGCCGCCATCCTGATCGAGGAATTGGGCCGGGGTTGTGGCTCCACGGCCCTGACCGTGGCCGCGCATCTGGGCCTGGCCTGCGCGCCGCTGGCCCTCTTCGGCAGCGACGCCCTCAAGGAAAGGTATCTGAAGCCGCTGGCGCGCGGTGAAATCCTGGGCGCGCTCAGCCTGACCGAGCCGGGCGCTGGCTCTGACCTGAAGGGCGGGGTGCGCACTATCGCCCGCAAAGAGGGCGACGAGTGGGTGATCGACGGCAGCAAGATGTGGATGACCAACGCCTCGGTGGCGGGGGTCATGATCCTATTGGTGCGCACCGGCCCGGCCGGCTCTCACGCCCTCAGCCACCTCCTCGTCCCCGCTGCCGCGCCCGGCATCACCGTCGCCCCGGCCGAGCGCAAGATGGGGCTGCACGGCTGCAAGACGCACGCCGTCAGTTTCGACGCCGTGCGCGTCCCGCTCGACCATGTGGTGGGCGAAGAAGGCCAGGGCCTACAACAAACGCTGGCCGTGCTGGATGGCGGGCGCATTGGCATCGGCGCCCTCAGCCTGGGATTGGCGCAGGCCGCCTACGAGGAAGCGATCAAATATGCGCACCAGCGCCAGACCTTCGGCGTCCCCATCGCCCAGCACCAGGCAATCCAGTTCAAGATCGCCGACATGGCCACCCAGATCCAGGCCGCCCGATTGATGGTCTATCACGCCGCCTGGCTACGCGACCAGGGCCGGCCGATCACGCTGGCAGCGGCGCAGGCCAAGCTATTCGCCACCGAGATGGCCGACAAAGTCTGCTTCGAGGCTATCCAGATCCACGGCGGCTATGGCTACAGCGCCGAGTTCCCGGTCGAGCGCATCTACCGCGACAATCGGTTGATGCTGATCGGTGAGGGCACGAGCGAGATCAACCGGCTGGTGATCGGGCGAAAGGTACTGGGGCTGAAATAACTTGTTCTACCCTGAAAATCCTACACAACATGCAGGATTTTCAGGGTAATTGCTCTTGGTCGGCTCAACGATACGCATCCGCCGACGGCTGCAAATGCTCCGGCTCTTGTCGCCGCAACTGGTGATATTCGCCGCCGAAAAAAAGCAGCGGGCGATGCGGCCCCTCTCCCCGATACAAATCGAGCACCTGGCCGACTACGATCCAGTGATCGCCGCCATCGTGCACCTGTTGCACCTGGCAAGCCAGCGCCGCCAGACAGTCATCCAGCCGCGGCGCATTCCCGGCTGCGGCCCAGGGGATGAACTCGTAGGCGGGCGGAGGGCCTTCGTGACGCCAGTTGGCAAAGAAGTTCGAGAGCGATTCCTGGCGCTCGCTGAGGATGTTGATGGTGAAATGGCTGCCAGGGGCGAGGAAATCGGCCAGGTTGGCGCGCTTGGAGGGGCAAACGATGACCAGGGTGGGGTCGAGCGAGAGCGAGGTGACGGCATTGGCGGTCATGCCATGCACGGCGCCCTCGCGCTCGGCCAGCAGCACGGTCACGCCGGTGGCAAAGAGGCCGATGGTCTGGCGGTAGGCTTTGGTATCGACGAGGGGCATGGGGGGAGTAGATAGGGAAACAAGTAGACGAGGATACAAGTAGACAACGGCCGGATGGTCGTCGACCGTTGCGGGTTGATTGTTGACTGTTGACGGTTGATTGTTGACGGTTGATTGTTGACCGAAGCTGTGAGCAGGAACGCTCTTTCATGCTCGCGACCACAACCTTTCGTCTGCAATCCCTCACAAACTCTCTCCTCTGATACAATCCCTCCACTGCATCTTACCGCCCCGCTAAAAGACGCGATCTCTTGCTCATTCGCTGCTTGCGCCAGACCGACTGCGGCCAACGCCTGAGCTACTTGTCTACTTGTTTCCTTCTCAACCAATAGCTGCGATCCTTCGTTTCATTCAGGACAAGCCTGCGACCTGCCCCCCATGCCTCCCCTCACCGTCTTCGATCTCGAGGGCGTGTTCACGCCCGAAATCTGGATTGCCGTGGCCGAGACCACCGGCATCCCCGCCCTGCGCCGCACTACCCGCGACGAACCGGATTATGACAAATTGATGCGGGCGCGACTCGCCATCCTCGCCCAGCACGGACTCTCCCTACGCCACATCCAGGAAGTGATCGCCGAGCTAGAGCCGCTGCCCGGCGCCTGCGACTTCTTGAGCTGGATGCGGGCGCAGACCCCTGTCATCCTCCTCTCCGACACCTTCGCCGAGTTCGCCGCCCCGCTCATGGCCAAGCTCGGCCGGCCCACCCTCTTCTGCAACAGCCTGGAAATCGACAGCCGCGGCATGATCGTCGATTACCACCTGCGCATCCGCGACGGCAAACGCGCGGCCGTGCTGGCGCTCAAGCAGATCAACTACCGCGTCATCGCCGCCGGCGATTCGTACAACGATGCCACCATGCTCGCTGCCGCCGACCACGGCATCCTCTTCCGTCCGCCGCCGAACATGGTGGCCGAATTCCCCCAGTTTCCGGTAGCGTATGAGTACGATGCACTGAAGGCCCTGCTCATCGCTTTGCTGTCATCGCCGAACGGTTCCTAGCCGCGGATGAGAGCAAGGCCACTTTCGTTTGTGCTGTTCCAGGCTTGACCTTACAATGCAATGGCCTTGTGAGCGGTCGAATCAAGGCCATGATTCGAGAGCGTTGGTATGGACGATTTCTGCCCTGTTTGTTCCACCTACCTGGCCAGCGCCGACCTCTGCCCCACATGCGGCGCTCGTCGCGCTCAAAGCACCGGCGAAGGCGTCGAGCTGGTGGCCAGCTTGCGGCTGAATGGCGAAGCGCAGCCGGGCGCGGTTGCGCTCGGCAACCTGATCGTGACCTCGCTGATCGTGCGCGAGAAGGTGGGCGGGGTCTATGGCGGCGCTATCATGGCCGTCGATGTCACGGCCATGCGCGAAGCCTGGCGGCTGGCCCTCCCGGATGGCCTCGTCAACCCACCCCTGGTACTCTTCGATGATCTGGTCATCTTCGCCACCCAGACCACCGACCCCTTGCAGAGCAACGCCGGCCTCGGCGCCCTGGAACTGAGCACGGGCCGCGAACGATGGCGCTGGCAGCCAGGGATGCGGGCCGTGGGTGCGCCCGTCCTGGCCGACGACGGCAGACTGTGGGTGGTAGGCGATGGCAACACCCTTTGGGCGGTAGATGCGGCCACGGGAACAGCCCGCCGCGGGTGGCCGCTGGCAGGCGCCCGCCACATCCTGGCGCCCGAAGTCCACGCCCGCACGCTGCTGACGCCAACGCGAGGGCCGTTGCTCCTGGCTGTCGACGTCAGCGATGGTCGCATCATTTGGCGCTATCAGCACAACGCCGACGCCTGGGCCGCCACCCCGTTCCTCTGCGGCCACATGGCCTTTGCTTCCTTCACCGATGGTGCCCTGGCAGCGCTGGATGCCACCACCGGCGCCGTCCAGTGGGCGCGGCCGCCGGCAGGTCGCGGCGCCCCGGCCCTGGCCAGCGACGGCGAACGTCTCTTCATCGGCGGGCCAGGCGGGTTGCAGGCAGTCGCCATCGCCAGCGGGACGCCGGTGTGGACGATGCCGAGCGAGCGCAAAGTCACGGCCCGGCCGCTCGTCGCCCAGGCCACACTCATCGTCGCCGGGCACGACCACACCGTGCGCGGGCTGGACCCCACCAGCGGGGCCGAGCACTGGCGCTGGCAGGGCGAACACCGGATCGAAATCGAACCGCTGCCTACTCCCGCCGGCCTGGCCGTGTTCGACGCCGACGACGCCCTGCGCCTGCTGCGCCTGCCCCGTGCGCAGCCCACCCTCCAGCAGGCCATGGACGCCGGCGCCTGGCGGGTGGCGGCCTCGTTGCTGGCCGATGGCGGCAAATTTGCCGACGCCGCCCGCTTGCTGGAACAACACAACGACGCCTTTGCTGCCGCCCAAATGTGGGCGGCAGCAGGCCAACGGCGGCAAGCTGCCGGCCTGTTCGAGAAGATCAACTCTGTTGCCGCCCTCCAAATCGCCGCCAAACTGTACGACGCCGAAGACGACCTGGTAGCGAAGGCATTGGCGCTGCATCGGCTGGCCGAATTGAGCGACGAGGCCGAGGCCTGGCGGCTGGCGCAGGCTGCCTACAAAGAGGCTGGCATGGAGAGCGAAAGCGCCGCCGCCTGGCGCGAGATCTGCCGGCTGCGCAAATACCCTTTCATCTTCGTCGAGGTCACACCCGAAGCCGGTTTTGTCAAAGACCTGTACAACATCCTCCACCTGATGGTGCGCAACGAAGGCAACGGCGTGGCGACTGCCCTCAGCGCCAAGTCCAGCGGCCCATTCGTGGGCGATGACATGCGCACAACGGCCATCGGCAACCTGGCCCCGGGCCGCAGCCGCGACCTGGCTCTGGGTCTGCAACCCGCCAGCGCCGGCAAAGTGCCGCTCACCCTCGAAGTTCGTTTCTTGTTGGGGCCGCGGGAAGAGGGCCAAGAAACGCCGGAACAGGTGGTCAGCCGCAAGATCTTCGTCGATGTCGCCTCCACCGAGGCCCAGCGACAATCCTCGGCCGACCTGGCCCAGCAACTCAACCAGTCGTTTGCCGTCATCGACCGCGACGCCTTCCGCCGCACGCGACGGCAGATCAAAGAAGAAACGCTCGAACGACTCAAGCTCAACCTGGCCGAACGCGAAAATGTGCGCAGCAATTACGGCCTGGCCGCCCCACTCTGGCTGGTCAACGAAATCCGACAGTTGGAACAGGACATCGGCGCGATCGAGAGAGAACTGGACGAAATGACTGCGGCCGGCGAGTAGGACACCGTCAGGGGCCGCGGGGCTGTTTGACGTAAGCTAGTCAGGACTGCTAAGCTTGTGGCACCGAGGCGCGCTATGGCTGATCCAAATTCCTCCTTTGGCAAATACGAAATCGTGCGGCAGGTCGGGCGCGGTGGCTTCGCCACCGTCTTTCTGGCGCGCGATACGACCCTCAAACGCGAGGTGGCGCTCAAACTGCTGCATCCCTACTACGCCACCGAGCCGGAGATGGCGCAGCGCTTTCTGGAAGAAGCGCAGACAGCCGCCAATCTCAGTCATCCCAACATCATCACCATCTTCGAGGTGGGCGATCTGGATGGCCAGCTTTTTCTGGCCATGGAGTATGTCGCCGGCGGGGCCTTGCAGACCCGGCTGGAGCAGGCCGGGGCGCTGGGGCTGAACGAGACGGTGGACATCCTGGCGGGCCTTGCCGACGCCCTGGACTATGCCCACGGCCAGGGATTGGTGCACCGCGACATCAAACCGGCCAACATCCTCCTCAAGCCCCCGCGCCAGAACCGCCCCTGGCCGGTGCTCACCGACTTTGGCCTGGTCAAGGCCCTCTCGCACAGCACCTCGCTCACGCGCAGCGGCGCCGTTCTGGGCACGGTCGAATACATGGCTCCCGAACAGATCGACGCCGACCGCCGCCAGGAAGTCGGCCCGGCCAGCGATCTCTACGCCCTGGGCATCGTCGCCTATCACATGCTCACCGGCCAGGTTCCGTTCAGCGGCAGCACCGTTCAGGTCATCAACGGCCATCTCAACAAGCAACCGCCCGCCCCGGCCGAGGTGCGCGCCGACCTGCCCGCTGCCGTTTCCACCGCCATCCTGCGGGCCATTGCCAAAGCCCCTGCCGACCGCCACCCCTCGGCCACCGCCTTCGTCGAGGACTTGCAGGCCGCGGCCCATCCCATGGCCCCACCTGCGCCCGCGCCTCTGCCCGTGGCCCCACCGCCCCGGCCGCAGGAGCCGCCGTCGGCCGTCGTCCCTCCGCCCCCCACACCGCAGCCGCGCCGGCCTTCGCCCCCGCCGACGTCGCCAGCGCCAAAGCCTACCATCCCACCGGCGCCGGAAACGAAGCCTGCCGCTGCCAACCCCAACCGCCTGCTGGCCCTGGCCGGCGCCGGCGCGTTGGTCATCGTCGCCCTGCTCGTGTTGCTCTATCTGCTGCGCGGGCGCGGGGATGGCGGCGAGGTCGCCCAGGCCTCGCCCACCGTCGCCCCCACCCCGGTCATCACGCAACCTGCCGCCACCCTCGCCGCCACCCTCGCCGTTACCCCACCCGCCGACGCTGAAAACATCCTCCTCTACAGCACACTCGATACTCTCGACGCCATCCTCTCGCCCGCCATCGGCTCGGCGGGGCGCACCAACCTGAGCGCCGCCGATTTCACGCCCGCCAAAAGCGGGAACGGCGCCATCTTCCCGGCTCATACTGGCGGCCAGGGCAAATGGCTGGCCTTCCCCGTCGCTGGCAACTTCGACCCCCAACAGGGCGAGGTCGAATTCTGGTACCGGCCCAACTACGACGCCGCCGCCGATGATGTTTCCCATTATCTGTTCGTGCTCGGCCCCGTCTACGGCGAACCGCAGATGTACCTGGAGGAAGGCGACGATCTGGAGTTAGGGCTGGTCGACAACGACT
Organism: uncultured Caldilineales bacterium; assembly: GCA_964460135.1. GTDB lineage: Bacteria > Chloroflexota > Anaerolineae > J102 > J102 > SSF26. Next base: position 8,662 of record CAYWPZ010000059.1, read on the forward strand.
ACGTGCGCTACAAGACCGCCTCTACCTGGCGCCGGCCGCTGTGGCAGGCCGGCCAATGGCTGCACATCCGGGCCGCCTGGGACGCAACCCAACCCAGCGACGCCCTGGCCATCTATGTCGATGGCGAACGCGTCGACCAGGGTGGTTCGCCGGGCGGCTGGGACATGGGGCTACTGAAGAGCGAAGGGACGTTCTATGTCGGGTCGGGCAACGAAGAAGGCGTGGCCAGCGCCGACGGCGTGATCGACGAATTCATCACCCGCAGCGGCGGCTTCGAGGCTGCTCTGGCTCCCACCCCCGCGCCGACCCCCACCATCGTCCCGCCCACCTTCAGTGGCAGCCTGGTCTTCACCCGCAACACCGGCGCTGACGGCAACGAAATCTATCGCTATGACTTCGCCAGCGGCCAGACCCTCCGCCTGACCAACAACACCTTCGATGACCACATCCCCCGTTGGTCGCCCTCTGGCAGCCTGATTGCCTTCACCAGCAACCGGTCGGGGGTGGCGGGCGCTTACGACATCTGGACGATGAACGCCGATGGCAGCAGCCAGCAGGCCTTCATCAGCACCGGCGCCTGGGACGAATACGCCGCCTGGGAGCCGACCGGCCACAAACTTCTTGCCGCCCGGCCAGGCGACAAAGCCGCCCAACCCGCCCGCTTGCAGCAACTGGTCACGATCGAACTGGCCTTTGTATCCACAGCGACAACGCAAGGCGTCTCGAACGCCGAGATTTTTGTCGGCGCCCCCGGCGCCACCGCCCAACAAACCTACAACAGCGGGCGCGACGAGTGGCCTTCGTGGTCGCCCGACGGCGCGGCCCTGGTCTACGGTTCGGAACGCAACGGCGACATGGACATCTACCGCCTGACCGTAGCCCTGCCGCCCGGCCAGCCCCAGGCCCTCTACATCACCGACGCGCACGAGAACCAGCCGGCATGGTCGCCCGTAGACGACCGCATCGCCTTCATCCTGCGCGAGGGCGGCGCCGACGCTTTTGGCCGCCTGATGTTGGGCGCGGCCGATGGCCGCGCCCCCACCATCCTCAGCGAAGCCTTCGCCCGCGACCCGGCCTGGTCGCCGGACGGCGCCTGGATCATCTTCAGCCGCGGCCTTGATAGCAACGGCAACGGCGACCTGGACGACGGCGATGAGAGCGACCTTTGGGCCCTTCGCCCGGCCGATGGTCTGCTGGCGCCCGTGCTGGAAGCGCCCGGCAGCGATGGCTCACCTTCGTGGATCGACCTCCCGGCCGTCGCCATCCAGCCCACGCCGACGCCCACCCCCACCGGCGACTGGGCGCAGATCACCGGCATCACGGTCGCGAACCGGCGCTATGTGGTCGAGTTCATCACCTCCGGTTTCGAGCCGCGCCTGGGCGGCAGCAACCGCCATGTCCACTTCTTCTTCGACACCGTCGCGCCCGAAGACGCCGGCATGCCCGGCAAAGGCCCCTGGCAGATCTATCCCACGCAACGAGACGCCGTCGGCGCCAGCCCCTTCAGCCTCTATCGCCTGGCCGACCGGCCCGACGCCGCCCGCAGGCTCTGCATCCTCGTCGCCAACAGTGACCACACGGTGCGCCAGGGTACAGGAAACTGCCTGGGACTGCCATAAAGGTTGGAGCGCCTGATGCCCGACCTTTCCCCCACCTTCGGCAAATACCAGATCAAAGCGCCGTTGGGGCGCGGCGGCTTCGCCACCGTCTACCGCGCCTACGATGCCAGCCTCGACCGCGACATCGCCCTCAAAATCCTGGCCCCGCACCTGGCCTGGGATGCCGACACCGTCGCCCGCTTCAAGCAAGAAGCGCGCACCGCCGCCCGGCTGAAGCACCCCAACATCGTCGCCATCCACGAGATCGGAGAGGTGGATGGGCAGATCTTCATCGCCATGGAGTTGATCGAGGGCGAATCGTTGCGCGACACCTTGCAGCGCAAGGGCAGCCTGAGCAGCGAAGAAACCATCGGCCTCCTTTCGCCCATCGCCGACGCCCTGGACTATGCCCACAGCCAGGGTGTGATCCACCGCGATGTCAAGCCCGCCAACATCCTGCTTGAGACCACCCATCGCGGCCAGACCCGGCCGGTGCTGAGCGATTTCGGCCTGGTCAAATCCCTGGCCCAGTCGACTGAGATCACACAGTCGGGCGCGGTGCTGGGCACGGTGGAGTACATGGCCCCAGAACAGGCCGACAGTGAGAGGGCGGCGGAAATCGGCCCGGCCAGCGATCTCTACGCCCTGGGCATCGTCGCCTACCACCTGCTGACGGGACAGGTGCCATTCACGGGCAGCAGCGCCCAGGTGCTGGTCTCGCACCTCACCCGCCAGCCGCCCTCGCCCCGCAGCCTGCGCGCCGACCTGCCCAATGGCCTGTCCGAGGCCCTCCTCAAGGCGCTGGCCAAACGCCCCGCCGAGCGTTTCGCCAGCGCCGGCGCCCTTGTCCAGGCCCTGCGAGCGGCGGCCCCAGAGCAACGGCGCCAGACCCTGCCTCTGCCGCGCCGTCTGCCGCGCTGGTGGCTGGTCATCGCCCTCGTCCTGGCGGCGGCGGCAGGCTCGTGGCTGTGGCTGCGCAACCGCGATGCTGCGGCTTTGTCCGATTGCGGGACGGCCAGCGACCGCGTCGTCGAACTGCGCGAGCAGAATGAATGCAGCCGAGCCATCCGCATCGCCACTGGCGCCATCCAGCGCGGCTGCCGCATTGCCGACCTCTACCAGACGCGCAGCATCTGCTACGCCGGCCAGGGGCGCATCGATTTGGCCTTCGCCGACATCGACGCCGCCATCGACCTGGACCCACGCTACGAGTACAACTACCTGTTCCGCGCCGGTCTCTATCGCGATAGCGGCCAGTTCGACCTGGCTCTGGCCGACCTCAACAAAGCCATCGAACTGGCGCCCACCTCGGCCGAAGCCTATTTCGAGCGGGCCAGCTTCTACGAAAACCGCCGCCAGTGGCAGGCCGTCATCGACGACCTCGACCGCGCCATCGCCGCCAGCCCGGACACCGCCGATTATTATGACCTGCGCGGGATCGCCTATCAGAGCCTGGGACAGAACGACCGCGCCATCCCCGACTTCCAACGTTTCTTGGCACTGACAAGCGACAAGGACGACTATGACGACCGGCGCCAACAGGTGCAGGCGATCCTGGTCGCCCTTCCCACCAGCACGCCCACCGCCAATCCCACCCCGACCCCCAGCCCCACCCCTCTGCCCGAAGCCGCCTGCACGGTATTGCAGGATGGCCTGCCATTGCGCTCTGGCCCCAGCATGAGTTCTCCTTCGATCGGCGTTCTACGTCGGGATGAAATTCTCCACCCGCTCGCCAGCGTCCCCGACTTTCCGCCCAACTGGTGGCTGAAGGTCCTGACAGCCAACGGGCGTACTGGTTATGTCAACACTTACCAGAGCACGGTAGACTGCAACATTGACTTCATGTCATTGCCGCCTGACTTCCCTGCCTCACTCACGCCGGGCGTCTCGTCCACAGCTGCGCCTGACGCTCTGCCGACATCTGCGCTCAACCCCATCCAGGGGCCAACGCAATCCCCCGCCCAGGCGCCCCAAAAGATTGCGCCCGATGCCGCCCTACCCACGGCCCTGGCGCTACCCTCCGCCACGCCGCCGCCCTCGGCCACCCGTGGCGAGCCGTGGTTTGGCCCCATCAGCTTCTGCCTGAAACTCGACCAAGATAACCGCTGTATCGAACCCGTCGAGACCTTACCGCCCAACACCAAGCGATTCTACCTCAGCTGGGAATTCCGCGACATTCCCTTTGGCGTTTCGTTCCGGCGCGATTGGTATTATGGTGGAAGCCGCTTCGACCGTGTGAACGATGTCTGGGACAGTGATTGGAACAGCCCTTCCGGCGTCGAATTCACCTACCGCAACCAATTCACCCCATTCTCGCCCGGAACCTATCGGGTCGACATGTACATCGATGGCAAACTCATCCAATCGGGCAGCGTCAATGTTGGTCTCTAGCCATCCAATTTAGCCCGACGCCGACAACTCCTTCTCGTAGGCAAACAAGGCCGGCGCGCCGCCTGTGTGCCAGAACAGCACTCGTCCCGTCAGTAGTCCACGGCGGACCAGGTCGATCAGCCCCGCCAGCGCCCGGCCGGTGTACACCGGGTCGACCAGGACGCCCTCAGTGCGGGCCAGGGCCAAGATCGCCTCGCGGTCGGCGTCGTTGACGATGCCATAGCCGGCGCCAATGTAATCATCGTGAATGATCACCGGGTGAGGGGTGGGAATCTGTAACAGATCTGCGGTGGCTTGCGTCAGGCGTTCGGTCACGGCGGCCAGGTCGGGGATTTTGTGATCGACCGAGATGCCGTGGATGGCGCCCGGCCAAACGGCTCCGCCTGCCCCCACGGCCAGCCCGGCCTGCGTCCCGCCCGAGCTGGTGGCGAAAACGACGGCGTCGAACTCAATTCCCAGCGCCTGCGCCTGTTCGTTCATCTCCTGCCAGGCGGCGGCATAGCCGGCCGCGCCCACCGGCGTCGAGCCGCCAAGCGGGATGGCATAGGGCCGGCGCCCGGCTGCGCGCAGGTCCGCCGCCACAGACGCCATGGCCGGGCCGGTGTCGGGGCCGCCCGCCCAGTGGATCTCGGCCCCCAGGAGGCGGTCGATCAGGACATTGCCGCCGGGCCGGTCGTCCGGCTGCCCGCGCAAGACCAGGTGGCAGCCAAGCCCGGCCTGCGCCGCCGCTGCTGCCGTCTGCCGGCAGTGGTTCGATTGCGCCGCCCCGGTCGTCACCAAGTCGGTGGCATCCTGGGCCAGGGCATCGGCCAGCAGAAAGGCCAGCTTGCGCAGTTTGTTGCCGCCCAGAGCCAGCGGCGTCAGGTCATCGCGCTTGATCCAGACTTCGGCGCCGCCCAACCAGGCCGAGAAGCGGGGCAAAGGGTGCAGCGGCGTGGGGCCGAGCAGTAGGGGATAGGAAGGAAGATCGATCGGCATGGTCATGAATCCAGACAAAATCAACATCACACAAGACGCAGTAAACGCACTCGTCAGAACAAACTCATCTGTTCCGCCTGGCCCGAGGTGATGGGGTCGAGGCGGAGATGGGCCAGCCAGCGCTCCGGTTCCTCGTCTGTATCGGCCAGCATCTCGCGCAGGTGGCGGAACTTGGTAAACGTCCAGCCGCCGGCCTGGGCCGCCGCTGCCCACAGGGGCTGATGGTCGATGCGCCACTGCACCAGGCCGGCCCGGCTGCCCGGTAAAACGAGAAAGCGAGAAAGGCCCGGCAGCGGCGCCCGGCTTTGCCAAACGCGCGGGGTGAGGGCAGTGACGGCGGTGAGGAGGAAGCTGGCCCGGCGCTGGCCCGCCCGCTGCCACTCCACCTGCCACAGCCCGTCCTCCGGCCAGATGGCGGCGTCGAAGCCCATCCGCCGGCCGGCCGCCAGCAGCTCCTGCGCCAGCGCCGACAACTCGCCCTGGCGTTTTTGCGGCCGGTCCTGGGGCAGCAGGAGCAAGCCGTCGGCGCTCCTTTCGGCGTAGGAGGCGGCCAGGGCTTCGATCCAGGGGCGGTCGGGGACGCAGGCGGCCGGCAGGCGGCGGCTGATCTCCCAGGCCAGGGTATCGGTGGAGGGGACGGCGCCAGCCTCCAGCATCGCCAGAGCCAGTCGCTCGGCCCGGTCGCTGGCGGGTTGCCAGCCGTCGGGGGGGCGATGGAGCCACCACCAGGCCACATCGCCCGGTTCCCAGGTTTCGCCATCCTTGCCGATAACCTCCATCCCCGCGGGCGGGGCCAGGGGGTCGAGCAATGCCTCGATGTCGCTGGCGGCCGTATCCGGCAGGTCGCCCAGCCGGCGCCAGGCGGCGGCGATCAAGGGGCGCAGCCGCGGCCCGGTCAGCGGTTCGCCGCGCCCGGCCACGGCCGCCAACATGGCCACGGCCCCGCCTGACAGAGGATCGGCGGGGACAACGGCCGGCAGAGGGGCGGAGGTTTTGCGCACCACAGCCAGGGCGATGGCGTCGCCCGGCCCCGCCTCGGCCACCGCAAACGTCGTTGGGGCCGCAGGCAACGAGGCGAGGATGGCGAGCGAGGGGTCCTCCTCGCCCCGCCATCGCCATTGTACGGCCAACTCGCCGCCCTCGCTCAGCCAGCTCCACAAGGCCCTGTGCGCAGACGCCAGCCGCATTTCCAGCAGGTTCCACTCGCCCGGACGCAACGAGAGCAGATCGGTCAACGGCGCCAATGCCTGCTGGCCGAACAGCCACCCGCTCCAGACAAAGCGCAGGAGCCAGTACAACGGCAGCGAGGGTGGAGATGGTGCCAGGGCCAGGGCCGCGCTGCCCGCTTCGAGGCGCTGGCGGGCCTCGTCTGGCCAGCGTTGGATGAGTTGAAGGGGAGCGGTGGGCGGTTCGATGCTGACGATCGCGGCCAGGCGCCGCGCTTCGGCATCGAGGACGCGCCAGAGGTTGCGTTCGACAAAGCGGCGTGGGCGGCGCAGGTTGGGCTGCCAGAGCAGGTCGGGCTGACCTTCGAGGCTGCTGCCGCGCCACATCGCCTCGGCCAGGATGAGTTGCAGCGCCCGGCGCTCATCCTGACCCAGCCGCAGATCCTGCAAGATGCGCAGACTTTGCCACAGCCCCCACAGCGCCCGCGAGGTGTAGAACGACGTCGCCTGTTCCAGGCGGGGGCGCAGCGGATCCGAGGCCGCGGCGACCCGGCCCATCATCTCCCAATAGAGCGATTTTCCCGGCTCGATCGCCGCCGCCTGCAGACGGTCGTCCGTTTCGGCCGCCGACTCGCCGCTGAACCCACAGTGCTCGCAGTTTAGGTCGCGACTGACGAGGGCGGGCGGGCTGCCCTGCCAGCGATAGGCCAGCGCCTCGGTCATGCGACCGCAGGCCGGGCAGGAGGCATCGTAGGCCCGTCGCAGTTGTTGGCCCCACGGCCGCCCCCGGTGCGGCGCATCCAGCAGTTGGGTGAAGGCTCGCGCCACGGCCCCGGAAGCGATGGGGGCGTGGCGCACAGCCAGGGACAGGAGGGCAAGAGGGTCGGGGTCGAAGATGGCTGCGGCCGGGTGGAGGCCGGCCAGATCGTCGGCCCCCATCGCCATCACCAGCCGCCCGGCCGGCAAAGCAGCGAGTGAGCCAGCGACCAGGGGCGGGGCGAAGGGAGCGGCGACAAGCGCGGTCATGCCGTCCGCGGCCACGGGTGGCAAGGAGAGGCGAAGGGCCGAATCAGGCGGCGGGTTCGCTGCTTCGCTGGCTGACATAAGCAACATGGTAGCACGAGGGATGCCGCCTGACAATTGCGCCCGCCCGTATGCAAAGCACGCCCAGCGCGGCGGCTCGACTCCTTTGTGCTATACTGAACTTGTTTCTGCCCGACGCCCTGTTCGCACATGGGCGTGCTCACCCCGCCGAACTCACCGCTCGCTGACGCTTGCGGTTCGGTAATTTCACCGCTCGCTGACGCTTGCGGTTCGGTAATGACCATGAATTATCTGATCACCGGCGGCGCCGGATTCATCGGCCACCATCTGGCCAATCGTCTGGCGGCGGCGGGGCACCATGTGCGCGTCATCGATGATCTCAGCGCCGGCGACCCGGCGGCAATGAACGAGCAGGTGTTGTTCACACGCGGGGATGTGCGCGATGCGCCCAAGCTGTGGACACTGCTCCACAACATCGACTGCGTCTACCATCTGGCGGCCAAGGTCTCGCTGCCACAGTCTATCCTCTACCCGCGCGACTACAACGAGGTCAATGTCGGCGGCGCCGTCACCCTGATGGAAGCGATGCGGGCAGTCAGCGTGCGGCGGATCGTGCTGGCTTCGTCCGCCACCATCTACGGCGACCAGAAACGCCAGCCGGTGGATGAAACTGTGGTCCCGCAACTGCTCACGCCCTACGCCGTCAGCAAACTTGCCGCCGAGCACTATGTCTTCACGTTGGGCGCCCATTACGGCATCGAGACGGTGGCCCTGCGCATCTTCAACGCTTATGGCCCCGGCCAGGCGCTGCCCCCCGCCTATCCGCCCGTGGTGCCGCAGATCATCCACCAGATTTTGAGCGGCGGCACGGTGGTGCTCTTTGGCAGCGGCCGCCAGACCAGGGATTATGTCTTTATCGATGATGTCGTCGATGCCCTGATCAAAGCCGGTGAAAAGCCCAACATCGACCGCCAGGTGATCAACGTGGGCAGCGGGGTCGAAACCAGCGTCGAGCAGCTTGTTCACCACATCGAGGCCGTGAGCGGACGCAGCGCCCACCTGCTCTACAACCCCCAGCAGGGCGGCGGGGTTGGCCGCCTGATGGCCGATCTGGACAAGGCCGGTGCATTACTGGACTATGCGCCCCGTATCCCCATCTCCGAGGGCCTACACCGCACCATCACCCTCGATCCCCGTTTTAGCCGGCTGCTTTCCTCACAATCCGGGTCGGGTTGAAGGAGATTGGCTATTAGAGATAAGAGATTGGCCAATCTCCAATCTCTAATAGCCAATAACCCTTCACCGATGAACCACCACCGGTGTGCCATACGGCGCCCATTCGTAGAGGAAGCGGGCGTCTTTGTTGGTCAGGTTCACGCAGCCGTGGCTCATGGGGTGGCCGAAATTGCGGTGCCAGTAGGTGCCGTGGAGGGCGTAGGAGCCGACAAAGTATTGCACCCACTGCACGTTCGGCAGCCGGTAGCCAGGTCCGGACATCGTCTGGCTGCGGATCTTGGTGCGAATGCGATAGGTGCCGACCGGCGTGGGCGTGCGTGGCAGGCCGGTGCTGACGCGCACACTGAGGACGACCGCATTGCCTTGATGGGCGATCAGCCGTTGGGCGGACAGATCGATCTCGATCCACTTGCCGGCGCGACCGCCGCCAGATGGAGCAGGCGCGGGTGCGGGCGCAGCCCCGCGCCCGGGGATGACCAGGCGCTGGCCGATGCGAATGCGGTTGATGTTGCGGATGCCGTTGGCCGCTGCCAATGCCTGTACCGAGACGCCGTAGCGGCGGGCGATCCCCGACAGCGTTTCGCCGCGCCGCACGACATGCACGCCGCCGCCCTGCTGTGCGGGTGCAGCCAATGCCGCTGCAGCAGACGAGCTGGCCAGGGCCGGGCGCGGCGACCAGGCGGCAAGTGCAATCAGGCCGATCAGAAAGACCAGTGACCACCGTTTGAGCTTCATTGCTTGACCTCCTTGAGGATGTGGCGGGGAAGTGGATGGACAGGCGCGGACGCCCGGCCGGCTTACAGGTCTCCGGCGTCTCCTGAGGCCCCGCGCAGGGCATCGATCGGAGGCGCCAAACCCGGCAATAACTTTACCAACATCCGGCGATTTTGCAAATCCACCTCTTGCACCACCTCGGCAACCGCCGGCAAGAGAATTTCGCCCCACGCCCCCTCGACCACATAGACCTCGTTGGCGTTCGTCCACCAGACATCGACCAGGATGCCCAGTTCATCGCCGTCGGTGGTCGTCACCACCAGGCCCTGCAAATCGTCGCTGTAGTACTCGCCCTCGGGGAGGGGCATCGCCAGGGCGCGCGGCACCACCAGCAGCCGCTCGCGCAGCAGTTCGGCCTCGGTGCGCGAGGGGACGGCGTCGAACCCAACCAACAGAAAGTCATTCTGCCGCCGCACCGAGGCCACATGCATCGGCTCTGTTTCACCTTCCAGCCAGATCGGCGCTCCTGGCTGGAAACGTTGCGGGAAATCGGTCTGCAGCTCGACCTTCACCTCCCCGCGTACGCCGTGCGGGGCAATGATGCGACCTACCGCCAGGAACGATTTGCTCATGTGGCAGCCAGTACCCGATCCACGCCTTGCTCAGGCGATGTCGACGGTGACGCGCAGCCCTTTGCGCGCGCCCGCCACTTTCGCCACGGTGCGGATGGCCTCGGCGGTGCGACCATGACGGCCGATGAGACGGCCCACATCCGACGAGGCGGCGGTGACTTCCACAAACAGGCTGGGGCCTGAGCGCCGCGTGGTCACGAGCACCTGTTCGGGGTGATCGACCAGGGTTTGGGTCATGTATTCGACCAGTTCTTTCATGGGCACGACTCGGGGAAAGACGACCGCCCCGGTGGGGGCGGTCGCCGGTGTCGCCACCAGGGTGGCGAGGTGGAGGTCAGGCTTCGGCGCCGGCGCGTAGCTGCGCTCGTTCGTCCGAGAGATCGACGGCGCGCAGCAGTTGGGCGACCGAGTCGCTGGGTTGGGCGCCGTTTTCGAGCCAGTAGGCCATGCGCCCACGGTTGATCTCAAGGGTGGGGGGATTGGTGCGGGGGTTGTAGAAACCGAGGTTCTCGATGAAATGACCGTCGCGCGGGGATTTCTGATCGGCGGCGATGACGCGGTAGGATGCTTGTTTCTTGGATCCGGTGCGTCGGAGACGAATGCGTACCATGTGTTGAAAGGACTCCTGATGGGAAAGTGATGTCAAACACAAAAACCCCAAAGGATGCAAACAAGACTCAAGAGCTTTGTGTTTTCCTAGTGGACTTTGTGTCTTCGTGTTAGAAGAAGTTGTAAATAGCGAATGAAATTGGCAATGTTTGTCGATAATGATCAAGATAGAAGGCTAAAGGCCGAAAAATCCGGCCAGTCCCCCGCGCCGCCCCGACTGCATCTGTTTCATCAGCCGTTGCATGTCGCGGAACTGGTGCAGCAGTTGGTTGACTTCCTGCACCGTGGAACCGGAGCCAGTGGCCACGCGGCGCTTGCGGCTGCCGTTGAGGAGGCCGGGGTCGTGGCGCTCGGCGGGCGTCATCGAGCAGATGATGGCCTCGACGCGCTTGAGCTGCTGTTCGGTGGCCTGGGGGTCGATCTCCTTGGCCAGTTTGCCCACGCCAGGGATCATCTCCAACAGGCCGGTCAGCGGCCCCATCTTCTTGATCTGGCGCATCTGCTTGAGGAAGTCATCCAGGTCGAAGGAGGCCGTGCGCAGCTTCTTCTCCATGCGCATGGCTTCCTCTTTGTCCATCGTCGCCTCGGCCTTTTCGATCATCGTCAGCATGTCGCCCATGCCTAAGATGCGCGAGGCCAGCCGGTCGGGATGGTAGACTTCGATGCCATCGACCTTTTCGCTGGTGCCCAGGAATTTGATCGGGACGCCGGTGACGGCTCGCATCGAGATGGCGGCGCCGCCGCGGGCGTCGCCGTCGATCTTGGTCAGCACCAGCCCGGTGACGCCCACCCGCCCGTGGAAGTCTCCGGCCACGCGCACGGCTTCCTGGCCGGTCATGGCGTCGGCCACGAGCAGGATCTCGGCCGGTTTGGCGATCTCTTTGATCTGCACCAGCTCCTGCATCATCTGTTCGTCGATGTTCAGGCGGCCGGCGGTATCGATGATCACGACCGTGCGGGCTTCGTCTTTGGCTCGTTTCAGGCCGCGGCGGACGATTTCGGGCGGGGGCGGCGCGATGCCTTCGCTGTGGACGGGGATGTCGATCTGCTTACCCAGGACTTCGAGCTGGGTGACGGCGGCGGGGCGGTAGGTGTCGGCGGCGATGAGGAAGGGGCGCTGGCCGGACGAGCGTAGCCGGTTGGCCAGTTTGGCGGCCATGGTCGTTTTGCCCGAGCCTTGCAGACCCACCAGCATGACGATGTGCGGCGGCTGGCCGGAAAGGTCAAGCCGGGCCGATTCGCCCAGGGTGGCGATCAGTTCCTCGTGGACGATCTTGATCACCTGCTGCGCTGGCGTCAGGCTGCGCAGCACATCGGCGCCGATGGCGCGCTCGCGCACGCGGGCCACAAAGTCTTTGACGACTTTGTAGTTCACGTCGGCTTCGAGCAGGGCCAGGCGCACTTCGCGCAGGGCGGCGTCGACGTCGGCCTCGGTCAGGCGGCCGCGACGGCCCAGGCGGTCCAAGTCGCCTTGCAGTTAATCGGTGAGGGTCTCGAACACGCGACAAGAAGCAG
>CAYWPZ010000060.1:0-17978 GCA_964460135.1 uncultured Caldilineales bacterium
GGTCTTGGGCGGGGGAGGAGGCGGCGGCGCCGGCCTGGGGCTGACCGACTCGAAAAGGTCGCGCGCCAGGCTCCGCATCGAGGCCCCAAGCTCGGCTCCCATTTGGGCGCTGACCTGCCCGGAGGCCCGGCCAGCTTCCTTGCCCATGATGCCGGCGGCGCGGGCCATTTCCTTCTGCATCTCCGCCATGGCCCGGCGGATCTCGGCGTCGATGCCGGCGCCACCAGCGCGGTCGCCCTTGCCGGGAGCATTGACCCTGACATTGCCCTGCGCCTCGATATTCAAGGCGGCGGCGCGCTCGGGGTGGCCGAAGGTCGCCCGCACCAGGCCGTTTTCGCCGTTCTCGACCGCGGCGCTCGGATCCAACCTGACGTTGCCGCCGGCGCGAACGAGCACACGGACATCACCCGTGATGCGCGCCGCCACATCGCCGCCAGCGCCGATCCAGTAGGTTCCCTCTGGCAGGAGGGCGCCGGTCAAACGGGCGTCGCCGCCCACCACTGGCGCCGCCAACGTGCGGCCGGGCGCAGTCACGGCCAGGTTGCCGCTCACACGTTTCAGATCCGCCGTCTCGGTGATGCTGACAAGGGCGGCGTCGCCATCGATCTCCTTGACCAGCGCCTGGCGGCAATCGGCCGCGTGCAGGTCGCCGTGGATGCGACCGGCGTGGACTTCGCCCACGCCCGACAAGCTGACATCACCCTCGACGGCAGCGACGCGCAGCAGGCCGGCATTGGCCACGGCCAGGTCGCCGTGAATTCGCTCCAGGCTCAGATCGCCTGTGATCTGGCGCAGAGCAACATCGCCATGCACCTCGCCCGTGATCTGGAGCGCGGCCAGGTCGCTGCCTACCAGATCACCGTGGCAGTGCTCCAACCCGACCTCGCCCAACATGCGCAAGACGACATCGCCCGCCTCGCCCAGCAGACGGCAGCCCGTCCCCGCCGGCAGGGTCAGGGTCACATCGCCGGCAGTGTGCAGGTGGGTCTCGCCCTCGCTCTGGCTGATTTGCGACGCCTGGTCAGGCCCGGCGCGGGCGATGAGATGGCCGCGGTTGCGTCCCGGCTGGCCGCGCACGACCACATCGCCGTGCCGCACATGCAGGACGACGATGCCAAGCGGTTTGAAATCAAGTGTTGTCATCGTTCACTCCACGAATCGTTCGACGCGCTCGCTGCCTTCGCCATCAGCCACAGCCATGAACTTGCCGCCGGAAGCAGCGAACAAAACCGGCGGAAGTTCCCGGTCTTCAGGCGCCCCAGGCGGCCTGGGCGACGGCGCTCATGCGCGCGCCTCCCGCAGCAGAGTCGCGGCTTCGGCGGCCGTGATCTTCCCGGCGGCCAGGTCATCCAGCACCTGCTTGCGTTCGACCCGCTGCATCGTTTCCTGTTGCTGTGGCGTGAATCCCATGGCCTGGAGCATGTCGTTGAGGCGCGAACGCAGGGTGGGGTAGGAGAGGCCCACTTCTTCCTGCAAACGGTTGAGCTTGCCCTCGCAACGGACAAAGGTCTCCATCAGTTCCAGTTGTTCGGATGAGAGGCGGGCAAAACGGCGCAGCACCGGCAGTTGCGCTGCCTCGAACTCGGCCACAGGGCCGGGGGTGAAGCGTCCGTGACTGGTGACATCGCACTGACGGCAAGAGAACTCGGTGACGACCAGTTCGCCGTGGCAAAATGGGCAATAGGTGGGCAGGGCCAGCATGTCCTTCTCCGTCGATTCAAAGAGAAGTCAAGAAAATCAAATCTGTTGGTATGATAAATCAAGAATATTTATTTGTCAAGACCTATTCATGAATAATATTCAAATATCTGCTTGATTTTCTTTCCGCCGTCCTTCATCGCCCTTGCTTCCCATGCACCCGTTTCGCATAGTCTTGGAGCCTTGACAAGACACAAACCAACAGCGACCAGCGCGACCACGCCGTCCCACTCCGACTTTGCCGCCTGCCCCCGATCGACCTACAATCCCCTGCCATGACACGCGACCAACTCATCGCCCGCAAACACGAAGTCATCGCCGCCATCCAGCGCGCCCGCCGCCAACTAGAACGCCGCCAGCAGGAACCCTCCACCTGGCGCACCCGCCGCCAGATCGCCGCCCTCCACAACCAGTTGGATCAACTCATGGCCGAGGAACACCGCCTGCGCATCCAGATCGACCAGACCCGCTGATCGCAGCGCGCCGGCGTTGGCCTAACTCGGCCACTTCTTGCCATAGCGCCGGTTCGGGTCGCCCGGCGCGTGCAGGTCAGACGCAGGCAGTTCGCTGCGCGTACCGCCCTCCATCTCGACCGTCACCATTTCCATCAGGACATTGACATAGCGCACATGGCCGGCGCCGTCGGGCGTCTGCACCAGCTGGCCGGGCTTGGGCAGATAGCGGCGCAGGTCGGTGTAGGTGGCGTCTTCGTAGGCCAGGCTGCACAGCAGACGACCGCAGGTGCCGGAAATATCGGTGGGATTGAGGGGTAGATTCTGGTTCTTGGCCATCTTGATCGAGACGGCGTGGAACTCGCGCAGGAAGGCGCTGCAACAGAGGTCGCGCCCGCACTTGCCAAAACCGCCGATGAATTTAGCTTCATCGCGCACACCGATCTGCCGCATCTCGATCCGGGCGCTGAAATGTTGCGACAGGTCTTTGACCAGCTGCCTGAAATCAACGCGCTGGTCGGCTGTGTATTCCACCACCAGTCGCCGGCCGTTATAACTATACGAACAGCGCACGACTTTCATCGCCAGACGATGTTCGCGGGCCTTGCGCACACAGAGTTCCATCGCCGCCGGCTCTCGCGCCGCCCACTGTTTGCGCAGGGCCAGGTCTTGGTCATTGGCGCGCCGGACGACCGCTTTCAGGTCGCTGTTCACCTCGTGCGCGTCCACCTCTTTGGCCGCATGGACGACCTGCACCAACTCGCGCCCCCGCGCCGTCTCGACCAACACCCACTCGCCCGGCAGCAGGTCGGTGTAGCCGCTGGGATCGAAATAGTAGATTTTAGTGACGGGTTGGAACTGAACACCGATGACTTGAGGCATTGCGATTTCCAGACGATGGGTTGGGTGCGAGCCGGCGCAGCCGGCTACGTAGCTGCATTCTACGCCATCGACGGCGCTTTGAGCAACAAGTTTTCGATGGCCAGTTGCATGTTCACATTCAGACGCAGATAGGCGGCCGTAGTCATCAGCGCCGCCAGGAAACGCCGCACATCGCCCGGCTGCGAGGCCCCGGCCGCGGCCCGCACGAGCTGCTCTTGCTCGCGATGGACGATCAGTTGCCCACACCCCTGCTGGACGAACAAAACATCGCGCCACCATAGCAACCAGCTGCGGAGGGTCGTCTCCAGGTCGTCAGCATCGGCCAGCCGGGCGGCATAGGCCAGCCGTTCGACCCGGCTCTGCCGGGCGAGGGCCTGACCGTCGCTCAGGCGCTGCTGTTGTTTGGCCCAGGCGTCGGGGCGCGTCAGCATCTGCACGGCCCAGCCCGGCCGGCCGGCGCTCAGCCCGGCCAGCAGGTCGGCCTGCGCCGGCGCTGCGCCCCAACCGGCCTGCAAAGCCGCGGCTATGACAGTCGCTGGCAGCGGTCGCAGATTCAGGGTCTGGCAGCGCGAGGTAATGGTGGGCAACAGTCCGGCCGCCTGGCTGGAGGTGAGCAAGAGGCGGGTCGAGTCGGTCGGCTCTTCCAGCGTTTTCAGGAGGGCGTTGGCTGCGTTGGCGTTGGCCCGGTCGAAGCCAGGCAAGATGAAGATTTTGTAGCGGCCCTCGATCGGCGACAGCGCCGCCTCGCGGATGAGGTCGCGCACCTGTTCGATCTTCAGTTGCCCGCCTTGCGCCTCCACCAGCCGGTGGTCGGGGTGGCCGCCCTCGGCCGCCAACCGGCACGCGCGACAGCGCCCGCACGCACCCAGGCCGGGGCCGGGCTGCGGCGAGGTGCAGGTCAGGGCCTGAGCGAAGGCCAGGGCCAGAGTCGTCTTGCCTACCTGGTCGGGGCCGGTGAAAAGGTAGGCATGGCTGCTGCGGCCAGAGAGTACAGACGCCTGCAGGAGCCGCTGCGCCCATTCGTGGCCATCGACGCGAAGGAGATGGTTGGACATGTGGGAAACGTGACGAATGAAACGTGAATCGACTGGCCCGGATTCTCAACCCATCGCTACCACCTGCCGGTAGATTTCCAGCGTCTCGCGGGCAGCCTTTTCCCAGGAGAAAGCAGCGGCGCGGGCCAACCCCCGCAAACGTAACCGCGCCCGCAGCTCGGCATCGACCAGCAAGCGCTGCATTGCCACCGCCCAGCCCTCGTCGTCGTCGGGCGGCACCAACAGGGCGGCGTCGCCCACCACTTCGGGCAGGCTGCCGGCGTCGGAGCACACCACCGGCGTGCCACAGGCCATGGCCTCCAGCGGCGTCAGGCCAAAGCCCTCGTAGTAGGCCGGGTGGACGAGCATCGTCGCCAGGTTGTAGAGGGCGCACAACGATTCGTTGGCAGCGATATTGGTCAGGAAGTACACCTTGCCTTCGAGATGGAGCGTCCCCACCAGTTCGTAGATGTCCTGCGCCAACCAGCCGGGTGCGCCCACCAGCAGCAGCGGCAGGTCGACGTTATACGATTGGCGCAAGAGATGGTACGAACGCAAGAGCGCGCCCAGGTTTTTGCGCGGCTCGATGGTGCCGACGAAGAGCAAGAACCGTTCGGGGACGACTAGGCCCACCGAGCGCAGGTGCTCGCCGGCCTCGGCCGGCGTCCAGGGCCGAAACAGCGGGTCGGCGGCCTCGTAGACGACGTGGATTTTGTCTTCGGGCGCGCCCAGGATTCTGATCAGGTCTTTGCGGGTGGAGTGGCTGACGGCGATGATGCGGTTGGCCCGGCGCACCGCCACCTCGGTCTGGCCATAGTAGCGGGCGGCCTCAGCCGTGACGAAATTCGGGTAGAGCAGAAAGCCCAGGTCGTGGACAGTGATGACCGAGGGGAGGCGATGGCGCAGGGGCGGGATGAAATCGGGGCTGTGGATGAGGTCGAGACCGAGGCGGCGGGTCTCCAGGCTCAGCGGCCACTGCTCGAAGCGATGGTGCACGGGCGCATAGAGACGCACGCGACGAAAGTTGGGCGCCGTCACCACCGGTTCGCTCTGGCGGCGGTGCTGGAGCAGCACGTACTGGTTTTCGGGATCGATCTTCGCCAGGGCATGGACGAGCCGGATGGCGTACCAGCTGATCCCGCCCTGGCGATGATAGGTCAGACGGATGTCGATACCAATCTGCATGGCTTTCCCTTGTCGCAAGACACCGGCAACATTGTCGAATCGGCGGCGGGGTTTTACAATCCGGGGTCGGAGCTTCGTCGTATGCTGAGGAATTCTTTACAGACGCTGATTCGCAGGCTCAAGAACGCACCCGATTATACCATCGATGCCCAGCTGCCAACGACTGCCCTGGTCACGTTGATCAAGGAGCGGGGACTGGCGCTGGCGCGAGGCTGGTTGCGCCGGCCGTTTTTGGCCGAGTGCCGAGGCGCCTTGTTCGTTGGCCGCCGCGTCCAGCTTCTGAATACGCGCCAGTTGCACCTGGGCCGCAGCGTCACCCTGGAAGACGATGTCAAGATCGACGCCCTCAGCCGCGAGGGCGTGTGGTTGGGGAACAGTGTGGCCATCGGCCGCTTCACGGTCATCGAATGCACGGGCGTGATCACCCACTTGGGCCAGGGCTTCCGCATCGGCGACCATTCCAATCTGGGCGACTACAATTTCGTGGGCGCGGCGGGAGGGGTCAGCATCGGACAGAATGTGCTCATCGGCCAGGGCGTGCGCTTCCATTCCGAAAACCATGTCACGACCCGCACCGACATCCCCATCAAGGCGCAGGGCGTGAGCAACCGCGGCATCGTGGTGGAGGATGATGTCTGGCTTGGCTCCGGCGCCGTCCTGCTCGATGGCGTGCGGGTGGGGACGGGGGCGGTGGTGGCGGCGGGAAGCGTCGTCACCCGCGATGTGCCGCCCTGGGCCGTGGTGGGTGGATCGCCGGCGCAGATCCTCAAGTATCGCCAGGAGCCGTCCCCACGGCTATGAACGCACAATCAGAACGGGCGCGGGCGCCACTGGCTCGCCTCTGGGCGGCGGGGGCGGTCGGGCTGGGACTGCTGGCCGGACTGGTGCCCTGGCTGGTCCAACGCAGCCCGGTCGTCGCCGCCGTGGTTGTCGGCGCGCCGGCCGTCCTGGTTGTTCTGGCGGCGGGCTGGCCGTTCAGCGGCGTGGCTACCCTGATCGCCGCCGCTGTTCTAACGCACTACCGTTTCGACGTCGGCGCCGTCTCGGTGCGGCCCGAACATTTGGCTGCGGTTGTGACGGCCGTTTTGGGGGGGCTGCAACTGATCGTCCACCGCCGGGGCTTGCGCATGCCTGTGGCGGCCTGGTTCGGGTTGGCCTGGTGGGCGATGAATCTAATCTCCGGCCTCTTCTTTAGCCCTCTGGCGGCGAGCGGTCTGCAAAACGGCGTGCGGGTGGGCGTCGGCGCCATCACCTTCATCCTCATGGTCAACCTCATCCCCGACCGGCGGCGCTGGTGGTGGGCGGTGTGCTTCTACGCTGCCGTCGGCATCGCCGAGGCCTCGTTTGGCATCCTCGCCCGCCTGCTTTTCCCTTTTGGCATCAACCTGGGCGTGCAGGTATCCTGGAACTTCACCGAGCCTATCCCCTACGGTACCTTCGAGGAAGGCAATCTCTTCGGCAGCCACATCGCCATCTGGGCGATCCTGATCCTGGCGCTGCTGGCCGCGGCCGGCCCGATCCGGCAATGGCAGCGGCGGCGTTTTCTGCTGGCGGCCGGGCTGGGCGTCCTCCTGTTGGGGCTTTTCCTCAGTCTTTCCCGCGCCGCCTGGCTCACGCTCGTTGTCGGCGCGGCCCTGGTGTGGATCTTCCAGGGGCGCAACCCCTGGCTGCACACCAACCGCCTGCTGCTCAGCGCCACCGCCGCCCCCTTCGTCGTCCTCCTCGTTCTTGCCATCACCCCCTACTTGCCGGCCAGCCTGCCCTTTGTCGACCGCCTGCAATCATTCCTCACTCTCTCCAGCGATCCCACCTTCTCGGCCCGCCTGAATGACTGGGGCCTGGCCTGGAACGACTGGCTGCAACAACCGCTCACCGGCTGGGGGCCTGGCTCGTTCTACGACTTGCATGGCCTCTTGCGCGCCAACCCGGCCTGGATCAGCAACCTGAGTTTGCGCTTGCTGCAAGAAACCGGCATCCTCGGCTTCCTCAGTTTTCTCGGTTTCTTCCTCGCCCTGCTGGTGCCGGCCATCAAGACCGTCAGCCAACAGCCAGACCACCGCGAACGCATCGCTTTGCTCGGCCTGGTGATCGGCTTTCTCGTCCTCATCGGCCTGGCCTACCAGTCCACCGACGGCATCTGGCTGGCGGCCGGCTGGGTTCATGCCGGACTCATCGCCGCCGGGACGCGCATCCTGAACACCGAGGCCCCCTCCGGGCCTCCCTGATCCGCCCATTGTCTTCCCAAACCATCCTCTACGCCCACAGCTCGGACGAACTCTACGGCTCGGACATCGTCCTCTTGGAGTTGGCGCGGCGTCTCGACCCTGCCCGCTTCCGGCCGGTGGTCGTCACCCCCACCGACATCGCCTATGAAGGCAGGCTCAGCGCCGCCCTGCGGCAGGAGGGCATCGCCCACCATGCCCTGGACATGCCCGTGCTGCGCCGTCGCTATCTCTCGGCGGCCGGCTTTCCCCAGTTTCTGCGCCGCCTGCGGCGCGGGCCCAGCCGGCTGCGGGCGCTTTGCCAGCAAGAAGGCGTGGGACTGATACACTCCAACCCCGCGGGTGGGGGGGGGGGCGCACCGGCGGCGGGGGGGGGGGCGCCCGCCCGTCTCCCCCACCTCTGGCACATCCACGAGATCGTCGAACACCCCCGGTTGGTGCGCAAGCTGCTGGCGGCCATGATTGCTCGCACCAGCCGCCGGGCCAACACCCATGTCGTCGCCATCAGCAGCGCCGTCGCCGCCCATCTCCTCGCCGACCAGCCCTCCCTTTCCTCCCGCCTCACCGTGATCCACGACGCCGTCGATAGCAAACGCTTTCACCCTGACAACGACGGGAGCAGGCTGCGCCAGACCTGGAACGTCGGCCCCAGCGATGTGCTCGTGGGGATGGTAGGGCGCATCTCGGCCTGGAAGGGCCAGGAGGTGTTCTTGCGGGCGCTGGCCCAGGCCCGCGTTCGGGCGCCGGAACTGCGCGGGGTCATCGTCGGCGACATCGTCCCCGGCGAAACCCGGCTCAAGCAGAGCCTGCTGGCCCTGAGCGCCGACCTCGGCCTGACCGAGCAGGTGGTTTGGGCGGGCTTTTGCGCCGACGCCCCCCAGGTCATGGCCGCGCTGGATGTGCTGGCCCTGCCCTCGGTGCGTCCCGAACCTTTCGGCATGGTCGTGCTCGAGGCCATGGCCACAGCCCGCCCTGTCATCGCCGCCGGCCACGGCGGCCCGCTCGAAACCGTGGTCGCCGGTGAAACCGGCCTCCTTGTTCCCCCCGCCAACCCCACCGCCCTGGCCGATGCCCTGGCCGACCTTGCGGCCAACCCTGCCCTGCGCGCCGGTCTTGGCGCCCGCGCACGCACTCGCGCCCAGGCTGCCTTCAGTTTCCAGGCCCACATCAGCGCCTTCCAGAACCTCTATGCCGCCCTGCTCGACGCCAAGAACTGATCGGGTTGCGGCGCTGGCCGTCCTCGTCCTGCTGGCGCTGGCCGCCTGCACCGCCCCCACCCCCGCACCCGCGCCCGCCGGCAACGCCATCGACTGGCAGCGTCAGGGGCACGAGTTGCGGCGCCAAGAAGCATTCGACGACGCCATCACCGCCTACGAGAACGCCCTGGCGCTCGATCCCAACAACATCGAAGCCAACGCCGGCATGGGCGCCGCCCTGCTGGCCACGGGCCAGGCTGAAGCCGCCATTGCACCTTTGCAGCGCGCCGCCGAACTGGCGCCCGCCCATTTTTGGTCACACCGGCTGCTGGGCAGCGCCTATCTCAGCCTGCAGCGTTATCCCCTGGCTGCCGGCGAACTGACCCAGGCCTATGTCCTCAGACCAGACGACTTGCAGGTTCTCATCGGTATTGCCCTGGCCCAGGGGCGCAGCGGCCGCCCCGAACTGGCGCTGCGCACCATCGCGCAGCTGCGGGCACGCGCCGCCGACCCGGGTCTTCTGGCCGACGCCGAGGCGTTGCAACGAGAATTCGCCGCCAATGAGTAATTTCGCGCCGAACGAGCATCCTTTCTCCTGACCTCGGCCCACCCTCCCACCTCACCCACTTCCCGTGCCCCGCCCCCTTCGCATCGCCCTCATGGGCACCCGCGGCATCCCCGCCTCCTATTCCGGCTTCGAGACCTGCGTCGAACAACTCGGCGCCCGGCTGGTTGAGCGCGGCCACCGCGTCACTGTCTATTGCCGTAGCCACCACATCACCTACCAGCATCCCTACTATCGCGGCATGCGGCTGGTCAAACTGCCGACCATTGCCAACAAATACCTGGATACGATCGTCCACGCCGCCCTCTCCAGCCTGCACGGACTGGGCCAGGGCTATGATGTCGTGCTCTACTTCATCGCTGGCAACAGCCCGGTGGTGTGGCTGCCACGGCTGGCGGGGCAGAAAACCATCCTCAACGTCGATGGTCTGGACTGGAAGCGCGAAAAGTGGCCGGCCGCCGCCAAGTCCTACATCCGCCTGGCTGAACGGCTGGCGCGTCCGCTTGCCAACGCCATCGTCACCGATTCGCGCATCGTTCAGCGCTACTACCAAGAGCACTATCACACCGCCACCACCTACATCGCCTATGGGGCCGAACTCCCCACCCGGCCGCCCGGCGAGACCCTCGCCCGCTTGGGCCTGCGCGAGCGCGGCTATGTCCTCTTCGTTGGCCGGCTGGTGCCCGAAAACTGCGCCCATCACCTGGTGGAGGCATGGCAGGGTCTGCCGACGGACATGAAAGCAGTCATCGTCGGCGACGCCCCCTATGCCGACGCCTACAAGACCCAGCTGCGGGCTGCTCGCGACCCGCGCCTGGTCTTCACCGGCTATGTCTTCGGCGAAGGCTATTGGGAGCTGGCCAGCAATGCCTATGCCTTCGTGCTCACTTCCGGCGTCGGCGGCACCCACCCGGCCCTGGTTGAGGCCATGGCCTATGGCAACGCCGTCATCGTCCACAACACAGCCGAAAACCTGGAAACCCTGGGCGAGGCCGGGCTAAGCTACGACGGCAGCGGCGGCGGCGAGGCATTGCGCCCTGTTCTGGCGCAGTTGCTGGCCGACCCCGACCTGGCCGCCAGCTTCCGTCGTCTGGCCGCTGAACGCGCCGCCAGCCACTACACCTGGGACGCCGTCACCGACGCCTACGAAACCCTGTTCTATGATGTGCTGGCCGGCCGCAAGATCGCCTCGTTCGAGACCATTGCCTCTGCCCCTGGCGCCTAACGCCAACCTGCGCACATCAGCGAGCGAACTCTCAAACTTCCCCGCCCTTCTCCAAAACACTCCCCTATGAAACTCCTCGGCTCCCTTTCCGTCTATCCCATCCTGCCCAAACAACTCCACCGGCTCAACGAGCTGGCCTACAACCTCTGGTGGAGCTGGACGCCTGACGCACAGGCCCTGTTCGCCGCCATCGACCCCGATCTCTGGCAGCGCGCGACCCATAACCCCGTCAAGCTCCTCCACACCGTCTCTGGGGCGCGGCTGCAAGAACTAGCCGCCGACGCCCAGTTCCTGGCCAGCATGGAAAAAGTCCTGGCCGACTTCGACGCCTACATGCACCCGGCCGACACCTGGTTCGGCCGCACCTACCCGGAACAAAAAAGCGATGTCATCGCCTACTTCTCGGCCGAATTCGGTCTGCACGAGGCCCTGCCCATCTACTCCGGCGGCCTCGGCGTCCTGGCCGGCGACCACTGCAAAGCGGCCAGCGACCTGGGTTTGCCCTTCGTGGGCGTCGGCTTCCTCTATCCGCAGGGCTACTTTACCCAGCGCATCACCGAGGCGGGCATCCAGGAAGCCTCGTACATCCGACTGGACTTCGCCGACCTGCCGGCCACGCCGGCGCTTGATCGCAACGGCAACGAAGTTCTGATCAACGTGCAACTACCTGGTCGCAACGTCTATGCCCGCGTCTGGCGTCTGCAGATCGGTCGCATCCCGGTCTTCCTCATGGATACCGACGTCGAACTCAACGCCCCTGCCGACCGCGAACTCTCGGCCCGGCTGTATGGCGGCGATATGGAGGTGCGCGTCGCCCAGGAGGTTGTGCTCGGCATTGGCGGCGTGCGCGCCTTGCGGTCCCTGGATATCCACCCTGCCGTCTTCCACATGAACGAGGGCCACGCCGCCTTCCTCAGCCTGGAGCGGGTGCGCGAACTGGTGCAGGAACAGAACCTGGGCTTCTTTGCGGCGCAGCAGGCGGTGGCGGCCAGTGGCGTCTTCACCACCCACACCCCCGTCCCTGCCGGCAACGACGCCTTTCCCTTCGACCTGATCGACAAATTCTTCCGCGGCTTCTGGGCGTCGATGGGCCTCGACCGCGAGGGTTTCATGAACCTGGCCCGCTGGGAAACACCCTGGGGCGAGCGCTTCAGCATGACGGTGTTGGCCCTGCGCTTCGCCAACTATGCCAACGGCGTCAGCGCCTTGCACGGCCAGGTGGCGCGGGCGATGTGGGCCGAGATGTGGCCCGGCCTGCCGCACGAAGAAGTGCCCATCATCCACGTCACCAACGGCGTCCACACCGGCACCTGGCTGGCCGCGGCCATGGGCCGCTTCTACGACAAGCACCTGGCCGCCGGTTGGCGCGATGAGCCAGACCAAGAGGAAAGATGGCAGGGCATCCTCGCCGCCCCCGCCGCCGAGCTGTGGGCCATCCACCAGCAGCTTCGTCGCGAGATGCTCGACTTCCTCCGCCGCCGGGTGGCGCAACAACGCCGGCGCTACGGCGAATCTCCGGCCCGAGTGGCTGCCGCCTACGAGATCTTCGACCCCAACGCCCTCACCATCGGTTTCGCCCGCCGTTTTGCCACCTACAAGCGCGCCACCCTCATCTTCCGCGACCTCGAACGCATCTACCGGCTGCTACACGACCCCGAGCGGCCGCTGCAGATCATCTTTTCGGGCAAGGCGCACCCCGCCGACGAACCCGGCAAGAGCTTCATCCGCCAGGTGCACGAACTGGCGCAGAGTGATGAATTCGGCGGGCGCATCATCTTCATCGAAGACTACGATATGAACGTTGCCCGGCGGCTGGTGCAGGGCGTGGATCTGTGGCTGAACAACCCCCGCCGGCCCAACGAGGCCAGCGGCACCAGCGGCCAGAAGGCAGCCCTCAACGGCATCCCCAACTTCTCGGTCTTGGATGGCTGGTGGGCCGAGGGCTACAACGGCCGCAATGGTTGGGCCATCGGCGACGAAACCGAATACAAGAGCGACGCCGTGCAAGACGAGGCCGACGCCGCTTCGCTCTACAACACCCTGGAAAACGAGATTATCCCGGCCTTCTTCGACCGCGATGCCGGCGGCGTCCCGACCCGCTGGCTGGCCCTGATGAAAGAAACCATCCGCTCGTGCGGGCCGCAGTTCTCGATGAGCCGCCAGGTCAAGGACTACGCCAACCATCTCTATCTGCCCGCCAATTGGGCCGGACGGCGTCGCGCCGCCCAGGGCTTTGGCGCTGCCCGTCAGTTGGCCGCCTGGAAAGAGCGCCTGTACGCCCTCTGGCCGCAGGTGCGCATCAGCGCCGAACGCCCTGAGGTCGAAAGCCTCAACGCCGGTGAAAGGCTGAACCTGGAGGCAAGAGTCTACTTGGGCGCCATCGAGTCAACCGAAGTGCGGGTCGAGATCGTTTGGGGCGGACGCACAGACGAAGCCATCCAGGGAATACAGGTCGTCCCCATGCAGGCGGTTGGCGCTCTGCCGGGCGGCCTGCTGCGCTATCAGGGCAGCATTCACTTCGAGTCCAGAGGACGCTTCGGCTATGGCGTCCGCATCATCCCCACCCATCCCGAACTCTGCAACCCGCACGAAATGGCCCTGGTCAAGTGGGCCTAAAGCTGCGGCCGGCGCGGACAAAGGGAACCGACGCCCCCTTTGTCCGCGCCGATCAACGCCACCGTTCAGGCTGGCGTCGGGCGCTGGCCCAACTCGACCTCTAGCTCGCGCCGGCGCTGTTCGGCCGCCAGCTTGCCTTCATCCACAACCTTTTGCGCCAGTTGCTTCATATCACTGACGAAACCTTCGTCGCTGTCCTGGCTGAGAACCAGGTAGATGCCGGCGCCCAGGGCCGCGCCCAGGGCCAGGCCGGCGAGGAGTTTGAACAAGCCTTTCATCGCTGTCTCTCGTGGGACTATTGTAGATAATCGCGCAGCTTGCGGCTGCGGCTGGGGTGGCGCAAGCGGCCAAGCGCCTGCGCCTCGATCTGGCGAATGCGTTCGCGCGTGACGCCAAACTTGCGCCCGACCTCTTCCAACGTGTAGCTATAGCCATCGACCAGGCCAAAGCGAAGTTGGAGGATACGCACCTCGCGCGGGGTGAGCGAGGCGAAGATCTCGTCGATCACCTCGCGCAGGAGTTGCTGCGAGGCGGCGTCGGTAGGCGACTGCGCGTCTTCGTCCTCGATGAAATCACCCAGGTAGCTGTCCTCTTCCTCGCCCACAGGCATCTCTAGCGAGAGCGGGCGCTGGCTGACGCGGATGATCTGCTCGACCTTGCGCGCGGGCACATCCAGGACTTCGGCGATTTCCTCGGTGGTGGGGTCGCGGCCCAGCTCCTGCACCAACTGGCGGCTGGCCCGCGTCAGGCGGTTGATCTGCTCGTACATATGCACCGGCACCCGGATGGTGCGCCCCTGGTCGGCAATGGCCCGTGTGACGGCCTGCCGTATCCACCAGGTGGCATAGGTGCTGAACTTGTAGCCGCGCGTGTAATCGAACTTGTTGACAGCGCGGATGAGACCGATGTTGCCTTCCTGGATCAGATCGAGGAAGGGGACGCCGCGGCCAACGTACTTTTTGGCCACGCTGACGACCAGGCGGGAGTTGGCCTTGATCAGGTGTTCTTGAGCGCGCTCGCCGTCACGGATTTCCCAGAGATACTGCTCCTGAGACACAGAGTCGTCGACGCCAGCCGCCATCTGCTTGCGGGCGATTTCGCCGCGCTCCATGCGTTTGGCCAGCATCACCTCCTCTTCGGCCGTGAGCAGAGGCACGCGCCCGATCTCTTTAAGATAGAGGCTGATCGAGTCGTCGATTTCGATCTGGCTGAGGTCGAAATCATCATGGCCGCCGGGCGCTTTCTCGCTGATCAGTCCTTCTTCCTCGTCGACCTCGTCAGCCAGCCCGATTTCCTCCGGCTCCTCAGGCTCCTCTTTGATGGCCACGATCTCGATGCCGTGGTCGAAGAGGGTAGAGAAGACATCTTCCAACAAATCCATATTGGTTTCGGCGTCGGGCATCACCTCCAGGATCTCGTCATAGGTGACGGACCCTTGCACCTTGCCGCTGTTCAGCAGGTATTCGAGTGGATTCTCCGGTAGGTCGCGCCTGGCTTCCTCGTCGTCGTCCAGATCGACCAGATCATCGATTTCGGCTAGTTCAGCTTCCGGCTGCTCGACTTCGTGTTCTTCAAGATCAAAAACAAGGTCGTCCAATTCGTCTTCCACGCAATGACTCCTTCGCGGTTCAGTTAGCATCTGCGCAGCAGGCGCAAGCCGCCAGGCAACGCTCGTCGCCGGCCTTAGCGATAATGATGCCGCTCTCGATAGCATCCGAAAGCGGCAGGCAAGGCAGGCGCAGGGCGTGGCGGCGCACGTCTGAGGCCTGAACCAATCGTACAGGATAAGTTAACACAGCCTGACAAAAATAATGTTGTGACAATTCCTATTCAACTCAGCTTGTCGCTGTTTCACGTGAAACAGCGCTGCGAAAGTCGTAGACGCCATCCACTTGGGGCCAGCCGGCGCCGCAGCCCTGGCAACGCAGTCCCGGCTCTGCCGGCGCCAGACCGGCGCCGCCGCAGGTCGGGCAGCGAAACAACTCGGTGCAGGGACCGGCGGGTTTGTGGTTGCGACAACGCACCATCACGCTAGGGGCCAGTTTCAGGGCGGCGGCCGGCGCCGCCAACACGCCATCCAGCCGCGCCAACCAGGGCGCCGGCACACGGGACTTGAGCGCAGGCAGGCGAAAACTGGATATTGCCAGTTCGCGCTCCTTGCCAAAGCCGGCCTGGCGCAGCCGCCGATCCATCCAGGCGGGATGAAAATCGTAGTTCAGCTGCACGAACTCATATGGCTGGTGATCGAACGGGCTCCAGCTCTGGCGGCGCAAGGCATAGCGCGCCATCGATTTCAGGTTGCGCTTGTTGGCATACTCCAAGACGAAAACCTTGCCTCCCTGGACGATGCGGGCGATCTCGTCCAGGGCCAGGGCCGGCGAATGCAAATGATGCATCACCCGTACCATCACCAGGGCGTCGACCAGGTTATCGGCAAAAGGCATGGCGTAGATGCTGGCCGCGACGAAAACGAAACGATCGTCATGCCCCCAAAGCTGGCGCGCCTCCTGCAACAAAGAAAGCGAGTAATCGACCAAGATGACGCGGCGATAGCCAGCGTAGAGCGACGCCAAGCGCCCAAATCCGGCGCCGGCTTCGAGGAGGGTGTGGCCTTGCGGCGGCAGCAAGCGCCTTAGCGCCGCACGCTCGGCCAGATCTTCGTATTCCCGGCCCTGTCCTTCCCAAAAGTCGGTGCGATAATGACTGCCCTCGTAATCGATGATAGGTGGAGGGGGAGGGATAGATGGAGGCAATGGGCTCAATGGTGGGGTGACCTCAAACGACGATGCCGCCCGCATGAGCGGGGGCCGGTGTAGGTGACGGGGCCGTAGCCACATCGTTTCACGTGAAACACCTTTCGCCTGCTTCAGCAATTGCGGCATCATTTTATGTAGTATAGCCCAGATTTCATCGTTTGACAATCCCCTTTTTTGCCGATTTCCGAACATTTTCAACGCCTCGCCGCCGATCTGCCGGTCGGCGGCGCAGTCAGGTCGGTCTCGACCCACCCGGCGCCGCTTTCCAAAGCGCCCGCCCCCCTGTACAATCCGGCGCACACGCCCCGCTCAACCCGCCCTATGACCACCTCCCCCGCCCCCCCTGCCCTGCTTGCTGAACCCTGGCGCCTGTTGATCGATGGCGCCGCCCAACTTGGCGCGCCGCTGCGCGATGACCAGGTGCAGAACTTTCAACGCTACACCGAATTGTTGCTGGCGGCCAACCAGCAGTTCAACCTCACCGCCGTGCGCGACTCGCCGGGCATGGTCGCCAAACTCCATCTCGATAGCCTGAGCCTGCTTGGCCCCATCGCCAAGGCCGCCGGCCTCGATATCGCCGGCCTGCGCCAGAGCGGATGGCGCGCGGCCGATGTGGGCAGCGGCGCCGGCATCCCAGGCATCCCGCTGCTTTTGGCCTGGCCGAGCCTGCGCCTGAGTTTGATCGAATCGATTCAGAAGAAGGGCGTCTTTCTGCGCCAGACGCTGGCGGCGCTCAACAAGAGCGGCCTCGTCCTCATCGAGCGCGCGGAGATCGTCGGCCAAGAGCCGTCCCATCGCGGCGGCTACGACTTGGTGGTGGCCCGCGCCGTGGCCGAGATGAGCACATTGGCCGAATTGACGATCCCGCTGGCGCGGGTGGGCGGCCTGGTGATCTTGCCCAAAGGCGCCAAAGCAGGCGCTGAATGTGCGGCGGCGGGTTATGCCATCCAACTGCTTGGCGCCGAAGTGGTGGGCGTCGAGGTGCTGACCGTGCCCGGCGTCGAGGAAAGCCGCGCCGCCATCATCCTCCGCAAGATCCGGCCAACGCCGCCGGCCTACCCGCGCCGACCTGGTCTGCCGGCCAAGCGCCCGTTGACAGGATAACCTGAGCCAAAAGGCCCTCGCGACCTTTAGGGTCTGATCGATCACCGGCAAGAGAACTGGCTTTTTTGGCGAATCGTGTTATACTCGGCCATTGCCCGACATAACCGCCTGGGCAAGCCGTTACGCCGGTCTCAGTCGCTTCCATCAGCTTTGTCGATAGTTCATTCCCCCACGCGCTGGCCATGGCTCGAATCATTGCTGTTGCCAACCAAAAAGGTGGTGTTGGGAAAACGACCACTGTCATCAACGTGGGCGCCATCCTGGCCGAAAAAGGTCAGCGCACCCTCCTGGTCGATCTCGACCCCCAGGCTGCCCTCACCGCCTCCTGCGGCGTCAACCCCTTCGATCTAACCCGCTCGGTCTACCACAGCTTGTTGGCGCAGGAACTTGACGTGCATACCATCGTCAAGCCAGTGCGTCCCCGGCTGGATCTGCTCCCCGCCAACATTCACCTGGCCGGGGCCGAGGTCGAACTCGTGTCGCAGATCGGGCGGGAATATCTGCTGCAGGAAGCGTTGGAGATGGTGCGGGGCGACTACGACTTCATCCTCATCGATTGTGGGCCGAGTTTGGGGCTGCTCACCATCAATGCCCTCACCGCCGCCGATGAAGTGCTCATCCCGGTGCTGTGCGAATACCTGGCCCTGCGCGGGATGGGCATCCTCTTCGACACCATCCGCCGGGTGCGCGAGCGGACGAACCCGCGCCTGGTGGTGTTGGGCATCGTGGCAACCCTCTTCGACAATCGCACCCTCCACAGCCGTGAGGTGTTGGACGAATTGCGCGCCATGCCCGGCATCCGCGTCTTCAACACCGTCATCCGCAAGAGCATCCGCTTTGCCGAGGCCGCAGCCGCCAACACCCCCATCACCGACTATGCGCCCTCGCACAGCAGCAGTGAAAACTATCGCGGTCTGACAGAGGAGATTCTCCATGAGCAAAGATAGGCCATCGATGCGCGGACGCGGGGACGAGATCCTCGGCAGAGGAGTTGACGCCCTCTTCAGCAGGGCCACCCCCCCCCCCCCCCCCACCGCCCCCCC
>CAYWPZ010000060.1:17988-20490 GCA_964460135.1 uncultured Caldilineales bacterium
CCTGGAGCGACTCTTGGCGACCGAGGCGCAGAGCGCCATCAGCGGCGGCGTCCCCGATGCCCCACCCTCGCCGATCCGAGCGACGACCCTCGACCAAAGTGCTATCGCCGGCGGCGGCGTCTTGATCTCGGACGAGGAACTGCTGCGCGAAATCGAGACCCCGCTCATCCAGACGGAAGAAGTCGTGATCGAGCCGCCGCTCGATGATCTCGCCATCGATGTCCCGCTCCCCGCCGAGCCGACCCCAGGCCCCCCCCCGGCCGTGGTGGCGCCTCTGCCCAGCCCGGTGGAGCCTCTCCCCCTGCCACCCGCGCCCCTGCCGGCCCCGCTGCCAACGCCCACGCGCCCCGCTGCGCCTGCGCCGCGCCCGGCTGCACCTGCCAGCCCGCAGCGGCCAACCCTGTCGCCTCCAACGCCGGCGCCGGCGCGCCCATCCAGCGCCGCCGGCAGCCGCCCGGCCTTCCCCGGCGCAGCCGCCACCCCCGGCGCGCCTGTCTCTGGCTCCAGCCTCCCACCCGACCGCCCGCGCGTGAGCATTGGCGGCCCCCTGACCGAGGTGGCGGTGGCGCCTGGCGAATTGGATGCCGCCAACGTCCGGCCCCTCTCGCCATTCGAGCCGCGGCCAGAGCAGGTGATCGAAGACCCCCTGGCACACCCGCCGCGCAGCGATGACGAGCTCAGCCGGCTGCTGAGCCAGGTGGACCCCAAACGAATCGAGGCCCTCAACAAAGAGATCGACCGGCTGTACCGCGACATCCCCGACCGTATCAGCAACCGGCCCGACCTCAGCGGCCAGGCGATGGGCCTGTTGCGCCGGGCGCGCACCACCCTGTTCGAAAGCCCCCAAGAGTTCGTCGAGGCCGAGTATCTGGTCAAGCAGGCTACCCTGATCTACAACCGCATCGAGAATTCGGAAAAGTGGGGCGACAAGTACGGCTGGCGAGTGTTCTACTACGAGATCATCGCCCTGATCATCTTCTTGATCTCGTTCCTGCTCCTCTTGGCCTTCGGCGACCCCTTCTCCAACTACCTGGTGGGGCTGATCAAGGGCCGGGACACGCTCAGTCAACTGGCCACAGATCCCAGCCAATGGGCGAAGTTGGGCATCCCCGGTGTGCTCACGGCGGTGGGCTTCTGGGCGACGCTGGTGTGGGGCGGGATCGGCGGGGTAGTGGGCGCGCTCTACATCTTGTGGACGCACATTTCCGAACGGCAGGATTTCGAGCGCCAGCATGTGATGTGGTATGTCGTCCAACCCATCCTCGGCCTCATCCTCGGCGGCGTGACCTTTTTGATTATCTATACCGGCCTGCTCACTTTCCAGGCCAGCGAACCGGTGACGACAGCACTGGCGAAAGAGATCCAGCTCTTCCCCTGCCTGGTGGCTTTCATCGCCGGCTTCCGGCCACAGTTCATCTTCGGGCTGCTGACCAAGATCATCAAGATCATCAATCCGAGCGAAAACGAACGCTCGGCCTGAGTGCTTGGCGGGGTGGAAGACGCATGGGGGGGGGCGTGTTGGGGGGTAGGAAGCATGGTGGGGAGTCTGGGATCGGCAACAACGAACATGTGTTCTAAAATCGGGCAAAAACCCCTTGACAAACAGCCGCGGTTCTGCTATCATCCACATAGAACGTTTGTTCTATGTGTTTTCAAGTGTGACTCCGAACACCTACTTGCCACCAGGAGACCCTACGATGTTGCCCGAACTGACCCAACTCGAATCACGTCTGATCACCTTCATCCAGGAAAGCCTCGAACAGCAGGCCGGCATCCCCAGCTTCGAAGAAATCCGCCGCGGCCTCAACCTTAGCTCGAAAGACCACGTATCGCGTTTGATCGACAGCCTGGTTGACAAAGAGTTCCTGCGCCGTCAGCCCAACCGCAGCCGTTCGCTCGTCCTTTTGCGACTCAGCGATGGCCGCCCGTTCCGACTCGCCCACACCGTCTTCGTCCCCTTGCTGGCCGTGGCCCCGGCTTCGTTCGACCGCCCCGTTTTCGATGGCTTTGGCCCCGACAACTTTCTGGAACTGAGCCGCGACCTGGTGCCCGACGAGACCGGCATCTATGCCATGCAGGCGCGTGGGGATTCGATGACCGACGCCTTCATCAACGACGGCGATATCGTCGTCCTGCGCCAACAGCAGGAAGCCCACAACGGCGACCTGGTGCAGGTGTGGGTGCGCCCCGACGAAAGCATCACCCTCAAACGCTTCTTTCGCGATGGCAGCCGCATCCGCTTGCAGCCAGAAAATGCCAGCCTGAAACCCCGCTTTTTCGACCCCGAAGACATCCGCGTGCAGGGGAAAGTCATGCTCGTCATTCGCCGGATCGAGCCGGCCCTGGCAGCCTAGGGCGAGAGGGTGCGGGAGGGGCGAGCATCGTCGATACCGGGGCGTAGTGAGCAGTGCGCGAGCGCTGGTTTTGGCCACTGCGTCCCTGCGTCCCTGCGTCCCACAGTCTCCCCCTCTCCCCCACCCGCTGCCATGAACCGCCTCACCC
>CAYWPZ010000061.1:0-20250 GCA_964460135.1 uncultured Caldilineales bacterium
CATCGATTTCGAGTCGATCCAGGCGGCGGGGTCGCTGCTGGGGTCGGGCGGCATCATCGTCATTTGTGAGGGCCAGAGCATCGTGCCGGTGGCCCGGCGCACGCTGGGCTTCTATCGCGAGGAATCGTGCGGCAAGTGCACACCCTGTCGCGAGGGCACCGGCTGGATGGAAAAGACGCTGATCCGCATCGAGGAGGGCGGCGGTGCGTTGGCCGACCTCGACCGCATGGAGCGGATCACCAGGTACGTCGACCAGCAATCGTTCTGTCCCTTTGGCCCGGCGGCGGTGTGGGGATTGCAGAGCATGTTGCGCCACTTCCGCACCGAATTCGAGGATTACATTCTGGACACCAACCCCGACGAGAGCAAACCCGACATCCCCGCCCGCCCGATCTACCGCCCCTATGTGGGGCAGAGCCTGGTGAATGTGTTGGATGAGTAATGCGCCTGCACAAGAAACTTCCCTACGTCGTGTCAGGCTGAATGATCCACACCTCGCGACGGCATGTGTTCGTATCAGACATCTTCATTCTCCATGACTGACCCCTCGCAGCCGATCACCATCACCATCGACGGCAAAGAAATCCAGGCCCAGAAAGGCGAATTGCTGACCGAGGCCGCCGCCCGCGCCGGCATCGAAATTCCCGTCTTCTGCTCGCACCCCAAGCTCGATCCGCTGGGCGCTTGTCGCATGTGCCTGGTCGAAGCCGAAGGCCCGCGCGGGCGGGCGCTGATCACGGCCTGCACCACGCCGGTGGCGCCGGGCGGCGTCTACCATTACAACTCGCCCAAAGCCATCGACGCCCGCCAGGGCACGCTGGAACTGATCCTGATCAACCACCCTCTCGACTGCCCCATCTGCGACAAGGGCGGCGAGTGCCCATTGCAAAACCAGACCCTGGAGCACGGGCCGGGAAAATCGCATTTCTGGGAAGTCAAGACTCACAAAGGCAAGAACTACCCCCTTAGCGACCTTGTCCTGCTCGACCAGGAGCGCTGCATCGTCTGCTGGCGCTGCATTCGCTATCTGCAAGAATGGGAGGACAAACCGCAACTCGGCCTCTTCCACCGCGGGGGCGAGACCGTCATCGACAAATTCCCCGGCGCCGAGCTAGACGCCTACACCAGCGGCTCGATCATCGACCTCTGCCCGGTCGGCGCCCTTACCAACCGCGTGGCCCGCTTCGGCTACCGGCCGTGGGAGCTTGAGCGCACCGATTCCATCTGCACGCACTGCGCCCAGGGCTGCAACCTGCGCATCGATGTGCGCGACAACCAGGTGCGCCGGCACGTGGGCCGCGAGAACATGGCCGTCAACGACGAGTGGATCTGCGACAAAGGTCGCTTTGCCGCCGGCGTCTCGCGCCATCCCGACCGCCTGACGCAGCCGCTGATGCGGGTGGATGGCAAGTTGCAACCGGCGAGTTGGCAAGAAGCCGTCCAGCGCATCGCCTCCGAACTCAAGCGCATCGCCCACAAGCACGGGCCGGCGGCGGTCGGCGCTATCGGCTCGGCCAAAGTCTCGAATGAAGCCAATTACCTGCTCGGCAAATTCATGCGGGCGCTGGTGGGCACGAACAACCTCGACTTCCGCGAAGGCGCAGCCCTGCACGCCATCCCGTCCGGCCTACCCTCGCTGGCCGCAGCCAAAGAAGCCGACCTCATCGTGCTAATGGGCTGCGATCCCTCGGAAGAAGCGCCGGTGCTGGCGACCTTCCTCAAGCGGGCGGCCAAGCGCGGGGAAGCGAAGGTGGTCGTCGTCCACCCGCGCGCCATCGAACTGACCCGCTATCCCGGCGTCTTTCTGCAACCCGCGCCCGGCGAAGAAACCGCCCTGTTCGACGCCCTCACGCGGGCGACGCTGATCGCGGGCGATGAAACCGTCCCCGACTGGTTGGCCGCCGCCGACCCGCCCGACTTCGACCCCGCCGCCATCACTGAGGCCGCCCGCCTGTTGGCTGAGGCAAAGCGACCTTTCATCGTCTACGGGACCGACTTCGCCTGGGGCTATGGCAGCCGAGCCATCGTGACCGCCCTGACCAACTGGGCGACGGCGGCCGGGCAGGGCCAGCGGCTGGGCTTTCTGCACAGCCAGGCCAATGCCCAGGGCGCGGGCGATGTGGGTATGTTGCCCGACCGTTTGCCCGGACGACGGCCCCTCTCGGACCCAGAGGCCCGCGCCCGCCTGGAGGCGCTGTGGCGGACGAAGCTGCCCGCCGCCCCTGGCCTGAGTTATGGCGGCATGATGGCCGGCGCCAGGGATCGCACCCTCAAAGCCCTCTACATCATGGGCGCCGACCCGGCCGGCGAGAAACCGGCCGACGCCGCCGCCCTGAAGACGCTCGATTTCCTGGTCGTGCAGGACCTCTTCCTGACCGAAACGGCCAAACTGGCCGATGTGGTGCTCCCCGCCGCCTCCTACGTCGAAAGCTCCGGCGCCTTCACCAACAGCGAGCGCCGGGTTCAGATCGCGCTCCAGGCCGTGCGTCCCGTCGGCAAATCGGTGGCCGATTGGAACATCCTCATGCACATCGCCCGGCTCTATGCCGCTGGCCAGACCGCCGCCTGGGACACAACCTCGGTCGAAGCGGTCTTCGCCGAGATCGTCCGGGCCGTGCCGCAATATGCGGGTATGAGCTGGGAGAACCTGGGCAACCAGGGCCAGCAGGCGCCGTGGACGCTGGCCGAGACCGGTTTGCAGCCTCACGAGGCCGTCGATCCGCACCCAACCAACGCCGATTTCCCCTTCGCGCTTGTTACCGGCAACCAACTCTGGGACGATGGTACGGTCTTTGCCGCCACCCCACAGATGGCCGGGCTGGGCCACAAGGCCGCCCACCTGCACCCCACCGATGCCGCCGGCCTCGGCCTCAGCGAAGGCGATCGGGTCTCGGTCCGCTCCCCGGCCGGCGGCATCGAGCTTGCCATCCACCTCGACTCCAGCCTCAAACCCGGCGCGATCTTTGTCCCCTTCTCCCTCGCCTCCGCCCCCGTCGGCAGCCTTTTCGACCGCTTTGGCCCAAGAACAAACGTTTTGGTTGAGAAGATATAGTTTGTAATTAGTAATTGGTTATTGGAGATTAGTTATTAACCAATCTCCAATAACCAATCTTCAATAACCACCCCCCCACCCATCCGATGAATATCATCATCGTCTCGGCCATCAAGAGCCTGATCCTCATCATCGTTTTGCTCACAGGCTTTGCATACCTGACCTATTACGAACGCAAGCTGTTGGCGCGCTTCCACACGCGCCTGGGGCCAAACCGGGCAGGGCCATTCGGCCTCTTGCAGCCCATTGCCGACGCCGTCAAGGCCATCTTCAAGGAAGAGATCATCCCCGGCCATGTCGACAGGGTGGTCTATCTGCTGGCCCCGGCCCTGGCCCTTATCCCGGCCCTGGTCATCTTTGCCGTCATCCCCATCGGCCCTGACATCACCCTCTTTGGCCAGACCGTGCGGCTGAATATCGCCGAGATCAACGTCGCCGTGCTCTACATCGCCGCCATCACCAGCGTCGCCACCTACGGCGTCATCCTGGCCGGGTGGAGCAGCAACAACAACTACTCGTTGTTGGGCGCGCTGCGCACAGCCTCGCAGATGATCAGCTATGAGCTGCCCCTCGGTTTGCTGCTGGTCTCCATCGTCCTGAGCACCAACATCGGCCGCGACCTGGGCACCATGAACCTGAGCGAGATCCTGGGCCAGGATCGCCCCTGGTGGCTGTGGCTGTGGCTGTGGCTGGCCTTCCCCATCTTCTTCATCTGCATGTTGGCCGAAAGCAACCGCAGCCCCTTCGATCTGCCGGAGACCGAGAACGAACTGATCGCCGGTTTCCAGATCGAATACGGCGGCATCAAGTTCGCCCTCTTCTTCATGGCCGAGTACATTGGCATGATCAACGGCAGCGCCATCATGGCCACCTTGTTTTTCGGCGGCTGGCGCGGCCCCCTGGCCACGCCCGGAACCTGGTACGGCCCCATTGCCGGCTTCGGCTGGCTCTTCCTCAAGATTCTGGCCATCCTCTTCCTCTACATCTGGGTGCGCGCCAGCATCCCCCGCATCCGCTACGACCAGCTCCTGCATTTCTGCTGGAAATTTCTCACCCCCATTTCCATCGTCTACCTGGTCATCACCGCCGTCATCGTTGTCCTTGTCAGTTGACTTGTAACCCCTTGCGTATCCCGCCAAGCGATTACGCCCCCCACCCCACGCCACCTCCATGTCCGGTCTAACAGACATCTTCGAAGGCGGTCGCGAGATCACCAAAGCCATGGCTTTGACGCTCAAGACGATGTTCACCGAGCCGCCGAGCACGGTTGAGTATCCCAACGAGCCGATGGCCGTCTACCCGCGCTTTCGTGGGCGCCACGAGCTGCGCAGCTACGAGAACGGCCTGGAGCGATGCATCGGCTGCTGTTTGTGCGAAGCCGCCTGCCCAACCGGCGCCATCCACGTCGAGGCGGCCGAGAACGACCCGGCCCGCCCCGTTTCGCCCGGCGAACGCTACGCCAGCGTCTACGAAGTCAACCTGCTGCGCTGCATCTTCTGCGGCGATTGCGAGGCCGCCTGCCCGGTCGAGGCCATCGTCCTCGGCCACTACATCGACCTGGCCAGCTACAACCGTCGCGACTTCATCCTGAGCAAAGAGGACCTGCTGAACCCGCCCGCCCCCAATACCATCATCCGCACCGATTGAGACGTGAAACGTGCGGCGTGAGAATCAGCCGCCGAAGTGAAGTTACACAGCCCAATCTCCAATCTCTGATCTCCGCCCCTGCCCCTATGCCCCTCCTGTTCTTTGCCCTGCTTGCCCTGGTTGCTCTGATCGGCGCCATTGGCGTCATCATCAGCCGCAACGCCGTGCACAGCGCCCTTTTCCTGCTGGTCAACTTCGCCGTCTTCGCCGTGATGTACATCCTGCTGGGGGCGCAGTTTCTCGGTCTGGTGCAGGTCACGGTCTATGCCGGGGCGATTGTCGTTCTCTTTCTGTTCGTCGTCATGCTCATTGGCGCCGACATCGGCGACATCCGCAGCGGACTGCGGCGCTACATGCGCTGGTTGGCGCTGATCTTGGCGGCGCTGTTCTTGCTGGCGATGTTGTTGGGGCTGGCCCGCAACCTGCCATTGGCTTCACCCATCGCCGGCGCGCCGCAAGATGGCAGCGTCCAGGCGATCGGACAGGCCCTGTACACCACCTATTTGTTGCCGTTCGAGTTGGCCTCGCTCTTGTTGTTGGCCGGCATGTTGGGCGGGATCGTGCTGGCGCGGCGTTTTCGGCAGACGGAGAACGACTAAAGTCGTTACGACGAGAAATCACGGACCTATGATCCCTACCACCTACTACCTCCTCCTTGCCGCCATCATCTTCACCATCGGCGCTTTGGGCGTGCTGGTGCGACGCAACGCCCTTGTCATCTTCATGTGCGTCGAGATGATGCTCAACAGCGTCAATCTCACGCTGGTGGCGTTGGCCCAACATTGGGGCAACCTAACGGGCCAGGTCTTTGTCTTTATTGTCATGGCCGTGGCCGCGGTCGAGGTGGCGGTGGGGCTGGCCATCGTCATGGCCATCGTCCGGCACAAAGACACCACCAATGTAGACGAGATCAACCTGCTGCAAGGTTGAGTTTGCTGCACCAAGAGACCTCCTCATGCAAGACTACCTGAGCATCACCGCCGCCCTCATCCTGCTGTTTCCTGCCCTGGGCGCCCTGATCAACGCCTTCTTCGGGCGGAGATGGGGCCGGCGAGCCGCCGCCATCGTCGCCAACCTGGCCGTGGGCGCCGCCTTCGTCATGGCCGCGCTGATTTTCGCCAATCTGCTCATGCGCCCGGCCGAAGAACGGAGCGTCGAGGTCTTCTTGTGGCAGTGGATACACATCGGCGCCCTGCGGCTGGACTTCGCGCTGCTGCTCGACCCACTCTCCTCGATCATGGCCCTGGTCGTCACCGGCGTCGGCCTGGTCATCCATCTCTATGCCGCCGCATACATGAAGCTGGACGACGAGCACCACCCGCTCGACGAGCGTCGCTACGCCCGCTTCTTCACCTATGTCAACCTCTTCATCTTGCTGATGTTGGTGCTGGTGCTGGCCAACAACTACGTCCTCCTCTACCTGGGTTGGGAAGGCGTTGGTCTGGCCTCGTACCTGCTGATCAGCTTCTGGTTTCATCGTCCTGCCGCCGCCGACGCCGGCAAAAAAGCCTTCATCGTCAACCGCATCGGCGACTTTGGCCTGGCCCTGGCCATCTTCTGGTTGTTCAGCCTCTTTGGCAAACACGCCGGCAGCCTGGCCTTCACCGACATCTTCGCCCAGACGGCCGCCATCTCGGCCCTGAACTCGCCCGTCTTCATCGGCATCACCCTCTTGCTGCTCCTGGCCGCCACCGGCAAATCAGCCCAGATCCCGCTCTACGTCTGGTTGCCCGATGCGATGGAAGGCCCTACCCCCGTCTCTGCCCTCATCCACGCCGCCACCATGGTCACAGCCGGCGTCTACATGATCGCCCGCTCGCACCCGCTCTTCCAACTGGCCCCCACCACGATGGAGCTCGTCGCCTGGATCGGCGCCCTCACCGCCTTCTTCGCCGCCACCATCGCCATCGTCCAGACCGACCTCAAACGGATATTGGCCTATTCCACCATCTCTCAGCTCGGCTACATGTTCCTGGCGGTCGGCGTGGGCGCCCATATATCAGGCATCTTCCACCTGCTGACGCACGCCTTCTTCAAAGCCCTGCTCTTCCTGGCGGCCGGCTCGGTCATGCACGCCCTCCACGGCCATTTGAACATCGACGAGATGGGGGGATTGAAAGCCAAACTGCCCCGAACCTACCTTCAGTTCCTCATCGGTGCCCTGGCCCTGGCCGGATTCCCCCTCCTGGCCGGGTTCTGGTCGAAGGATGCCATCCTGTTTTCGGCCTTCGAGCACTCGCTGCCGTTGTACCTCCTCGGCTTGGCCACCGCCCTGATGACCGCCTTCTACAGCTTCCGCGCCGTCTACCGCGCCTTTCACGGCACCCCGCGCAACCAAAAACTATTCGAGCACGCTCACGAACAACCGCGGGGGATGACCGGCCCGCTCTGGATCCTGGCGGCCGGCTCCATCCTGGCCGGGTTCCTGGGCCTGCCGGCGGTGTTGGGCCTGCCCAACCTGTTTGCAGCCTGGCTGGAGCCTGTCTTCGCCAGCATGCGCCACGGCGAGCATGCCGCCGCCAGCCTGGAAGCACTGCTATTGGCGCTCTCCGGCCTCATCGCCATCCTCGGCATCCTCCTGGCCTATCTGCGCTACGTCCGCCAGAGCCGCTGGACGCTGGCCGTGCAGCGCGGCCTGCGCCCCCTGCAGCCGGTGCTGGAACACAAATACTGGATCGACGAGATCTACCTGACCCTGATCGTGCAGCCTTTGCGCGCCTTCGCCCAGCTTTGCTTCCGCTTCTTCGACCAGACCGTGATCGACGGCGCTGTGAATGGCCTCGCTCGGGCGACGGCGCTGGTGGGGGCAGGGGCCGCCCGGCTGCAGACCGGGCTTGTCAGCTGGTATGCCATCTCGCTTGTCATCGGCGTGGTCGCCCTCCTCGGCTACTTCTTCCTGTTTCGCTGACCCGTCCATGGACCTCACCTCCATCCCTCTCCTCTCCCTCATCCTCTGGCTGCCGCTGGTGGGGGTGCTGCTGCTGTTGGTCGTCGGCGATGATCGCCGCGCCAGGTTCGTCGCCCTTGCCATTACCCTGCTCGATTTCATCCTCTCGTTGGGGCTGCTGGCCGGCTGGGCCAACCACGGCGGGATGCAGTTCGAGGAACGCCTGACCTGGCTGGCGACGATCAACGTCAGCTATCACCTCGGCGTCGATGGCATCAGCTTGTTTCTGGTCTTGCTCACCACCCTGCTGGGGCCGATCATCATCCTCTTTTCCTGGCAGAACATCCAGCAGAACCTGCGCACCTTCCTGGCCCTGCTCTTGCTCCAGCAAGTGGGGATGCTGGGCGTTTTTCTCGCCCTCGACCTCATCCTCTTCTTCGTCTTCTGGGAGCTGAGCATCATCCCCATGTATTTCCTGATCGGGCGCTGGGGCGGCGGGCGGCGGGTCTATGCTGCGCTCAAGTTCTTCCTTTTCACCATGGCCGGCTCGGCCTTGATGCTCGTCGCCATCCTCCTGCTGTACTGGAACACCGGCGCCTTCGATTGGAGCCAACTGAAGGAGGCCACGCTCGACCCGAATCTGCAACTGTGGGCCTTGCTGACCTTCGCCCTGGCCTTTGCCGTCAAAGTCCCCTTGGTCCCGCTCCACACCTGGTTGCCCGATGCCCATGTCGAGGCCCCCACGGCCGGCTCTGTCATCCTGGCCGGGGTGCTGCTGAAAATGGGTACCTACGGCTTCCTGCGCTTCTGCCTGCCCTTGTTCCCCGCCGCCCTGCCCACCATCGCCCCCTGGCTCGCCACCCTGGCCATCATCGGCATCCTCTACGGCGCCCTGGTCGCCCTGGTGCAGAAAGACGTGAAATCGCTCGTCGCCTATAGCTCGGTCGCTCATCTGGGCTTCGTCATGCTCGGCATTGCCAGCCTGTCGCAGCAGGCAGTTGCGGGCGCGGTGCTGCAAAACATCAACCACGGCCTCTCCACCGGCGCCCTCTTCCTCATGGTCGGCATGATCTACGACCGCCGCCACACCCGCCTGCTCTCTGAATTCGGCGGCCTCTGGAAGCAGATCCCGGTCTTCAGCGCCTTATTCCTGGTCGTCGTCATGTCATCGGTGGGGCTGCCAGGGCTGAACGGTTTCGTCGGTGAATTCACCATCCTGCTCGGCGCCTTCCAGGTCAACCCGGTCTGGGCCATTCTGGGCACGGCCGGCGTCATCTTGGCCGCCTGGTACCTGCTCACAGCTGCGCGCGGCCT
The DNA here is from genome assembly GCA_964460135.1 of uncultured Caldilineales bacterium. Lineage (GTDB taxonomy): Bacteria > Chloroflexota > Anaerolineae > J102 > J102 > SSF26. The sequence continues at coordinate 8,901 of CAYWPZ010000061.1, forward strand.
CCTCTACGGCCCTCTCGCTAACCCCAAGAACCAGACCCTGACCGACCTCAACCGCCGTGAAATCTGGGTGCTGATCCCCATCGTCCTCCTCTTCTTCGTCATCGGCCTCTTCCCCAACCTCTTCTTCGACAAGATCAACCCCGCTGTCGAAGCCCTGCTGCGCGACGCCAACGCGCCGGCCATCGTTCAGGTGGTAGAGTAGATAAGTGGACAAGTAGACAAGGAAACCGGAAAACCGGTAGAGCAGTAGACCGGTAGACAAGTGGCAGAGCTTGTCCCTTCACTGCGTTCAGGGCAGGCCTGCGTGAAACGAAGGATCGTAGGTGGCTCGCCTCATTACATCACTCCTCACGCCTCCATTTCGCCATTCGCAATCCCCATGAACCTCCCCGTCCTCGATTTTGCCGTCATTCTGCCCGAACTCATCGTCGCCACCACGGCGTTGGTGATCCTGATCGCCGAAGTGGCGACGCGGGCCACGCTGGGCAACCGACGCACCCACCACCTGGCGGCGCTGCTGGCGTTGGCTGGTTTGCTGGCGGCGGGCGGCGTCGCCAGCGCCACGCTCGGCCAACCGGCGGCGGACTTCGGCGGCGGCATGGTGCAGGCGGATGATCTGGGCCGCTACCTTAACCTGATCGTCATTGTGGCCGGCGTCCTCGGCATCCTGCTGGCCTGGGAATATCTGGGGCGCTTCGCGACCATGCAGAGCGAATACTACGCCCTGCTGCTCCTCGCCATCACCGGCATGATGTTCCTGGGCAAGTCGGTCGAGCTGATCACCCTCTTCGTCAGCCTTGAACTCCTCTCCGTCTCGCTCTATGTGCTCACTGGCTTCGACCGCAAGCAACTGGCCAGCAGCGAGGCGTCGTTCAAATACTTCCTGCTCGGCGCTTTTGCCTCTGGTTTCGTCCTCTACGGCGCCGCCCTGTTCTACGCCGATACCGGCAGCACCAGGCTGGCTGACATCGCTGCGTTGGGCACAGGCGGCTTCTTCCTGGTGGCGGGATTGGCGCTGCTGCTGGTGGGTTTTGGTTTCAAGCTGGCGCTCGTCCCCTTCCACATGTGGACGCCCGACGCCTATCAGGGGGCGCCCACCCCGGTGACGGCCTTCATGTCGGTCGCCACCAAAGCCGCCGCCTTTGTCGCCCTCTTCCGCCTGCTGCAAGCCACCATCACAGTACCCTACGAGTTATGGGCGCCGGCGCTGGCCGTGCTGGCGCTGCTGACGATGACGCTGGGCAACCTGGCCGCCCTGCGCCAGGCCAGCCTGAAGCGCATGTTGGCCTTCAGTTCCATCGCCCATGCCGGCTACATGCTCATTGGCTTGACGGCAGGCACAGCCGACGGCCTGCACGCCCTGCTTTACTACCTGGTCGTCTATGCCTTCATGAACATGGGCGCTTTCGCCATCGTCTCCCTGCTCGAGCCAGCCGCAGCGGACGGGGTGCAGGATGCGAGCATCGCCAGCGCCAGTGGCCTCTATCGTCGCCGGCCCCTGGCCGCCATAGCGATGGCGATCTTCATGCTCTCTCTGGCGGGCATTCCACCTCTGGCCGGCTTTTTCGCCAAGCTCTACCTTTTCAACGCCGCCGTGCAGAGCGGCTGGGTGTGGCTGGCCGTTGCGGGCGTGATCAACAGCGCCATCAGCGCCTACTACTACCTGCGCGTCACCGTGGCCATGTTCATGGCCGAGCCTACGCCCGATGCCTCCGCCCGCCCGCGCCTAGCCGCTGCAGCCGCCGTGGCGGTGGCGATAGCCGTCATCGCCACCCTTGTCTTCGGTCTGTTCACCGGCCCCTGGCTGTTCGCCGTCAACCAAATGGTTGCCGTTGCCCCCTGAAAACCAGGCCTTCAGGGTTTTGCCCCCTGGCAACGAACGAGCCGCGGCCGCCTTCTGCTGTTGCGGCTTTTTTGTTGCCACCGCCAGTTGGCTGCGGTCATTTGCGCCCTCGGCCCGGCCAGATGACAATAGCTCCATCGTCCAATCCTTTGTGAAAACCTCCGATTTCGACTACGACCTGCCCCAAGACCTCATCGCCCAGACGCCGATCGAGCCGCGCGACCACGCCCGCCTGCTCGTGCTCGACCGGGCCAGCGGAGCGCGAGAGCACAGGCATGTCTACGACCTCCCCGGCTACCTGCGCTCCGGCGACCTGCTCGTGCTCAACGACACGCGCGTCATCCCTGCCCGGCTCTTGGGGCGCAAAGAGACGGGCGGGCTTGTCGAAATCCTGCTCCTCAAACGCCAAGAAAATGGCAACTGGCAGGCGCTAGTTCGCGGCAAACGCCTGACGCCCGGCAAACGCATCCTGATCGGCGACACGGCCGGGCCGCACAGCCAGGCCACCATCATCGCCGAGGAGGACGGCGCCATCCGGGCCCTCACCTTCGATCCCCCGATCGACGCCCTTCTCGACCAGCTCGGCCAAACGCCCCTCCCGCCCTACATCCACACCCCACTGGCCGATCCCGACCGCTACCAAACCATCTTCGCCCGGCATGACGGCTCCGCCGCCGCCCCTACCGCCAGCCTGCACTTCACCCCCGATTTGCTGCTGCGGCTACGCGCGACCGGCGTTGGTTTCGCCTTCGTCACCCTGCACATCAGCCTGGATACTTTCTTGCCCGTGGCCGAAGATGACCCCCGCCAGCACGCCATGCACCGCGAATGGTTGCACGTCGGCCCCGAAGCCGCTCGCGCCATCAACGAAACCCGGCTGGCCGGGGGACGCATCATCGCTGCCGGCACCACCAGCGTCCGCGCCCTTGAAACCGCTGCCAAGATCGCCCTCGGTCTGCACCCCGACGACCCCGCCCCCGACGACCTCGCTTGCGGCTGGCAGACCGTGGCTGCCTGGAAGGGCGAAACCAACCTCTTCCTGCTTCCCGGCCATCATTTTCGGGCCGTCGATGCCCTGCTCACCAACTTCCATCTCCCGCGCTCGACGCTGCTGATGCTGGTCTCTGCCTTTGCCGGACAGGAATGCATCACCCGCGCCTACGCCGAAGCCATCGCCCGGCGTTATCGCTTCTTCTCCTTCGGCGATGCCATGCTCATCCTTTGACCTATGCCCGCCCTAGACCCCCGTCCCGTCATCTCTGTCGTCGCCCCGGTTTTCAACGAGGAACCGATCCTGCACGAGCTCTATCGCCGTCTGCGCGAGACGATGGCTGGCATCGGCGAGCCGTGGGAACTGGTTTTCGTCAACGATGGCAGCCGCGATGGTTCGTATGCGATCATGCGCGAGTTGCACGAGCAAGACCCGCGCGTCCGCGTCGTCAACTTCTCGCGCAACTTTGGCCATCAGATCGCCATCACCGCCGGGGCCGACTATGCCCAGGGCGATGCCATCGTCATCATCGATGCCGACCTCCAGGACCCCCCCAGCCTGATCGCCGACATGGTGGCCAAATGGCGCCAGGGCTATGAGGTCGTCTATGCCGTGCGGGCCAAGCGCCACGGCGAAACCTGGTTCAAGCTCTTCACCGCCCATTTCTTCTATCGACTGATCCGGAGCATCACCGGCGTCAACATCCCGGTGGACACCGGCGACTTCCGCCTACTTGACCGCAAGGCCGTGGAGGCGTTGAAGTCGATGCGCGAGCACCATCGCTTCATGCGCGGGATGTCGTCGTGGGTCGGCTACCGGCAGACAGGGATCGAGTACGTGCGGGCCGAGCGTTTTGCTGGCGAGACCAAGTATCCGCTGAAGAAGATGATCCGCTTCGCCCTCGACGGCATCACCTCGTTCTCGTACCTGCCGCTGCAACTGGCCACCTATGCCGGGTTCATCATCGCCGCTATCAGCGTGCTCGGCATCCTCATCACCATCGCCCTGCGGCTGTCGGGCAGCCAGGCGTTCTATGGCCAGGCCACCACGTTGGTCATGGTGCTATTCCTGGGCGGCATCCAACTGATCTCGCTTGGCATCATTGGCGAGTATCTGGGCCGCATCTACGACGAGGTCAAGAAGCGACCGCTCTATATCGTCAGCGAGGCGCTGGGGTTTGCAGAAGGGGGCAAGTAGGCAGCGGGAAGGCCATGCGCCCGCCGCCAGATCTGGCGATAGCGTTCGACCTCCGTCGCCCACCGCTCATCATCCCAGCCCAGATGCGGCCGCAGCCGGGCGAGCAAGGACTGGCCGCCATCGGCCAGGAGGATGCCGAGCCGGAAGCGGCGCAAGAGCAGGTCGTCCAGGTGGACGATGGCCTCGTGCTGCGCCGACCAGGCCATCTCGGCCCAGTGATAAGGGGTTCCGGGGATGGCCTGCCATGACTCGGCAGTTTCGCCGGCCATCTGCGGGGCGGCGGCGCCGTAACGCCCCCACAGGCGCGCGGCCAGACGGCGTTCGAGGCCGGGCAGCGGTTGGGCGCTGGGCAAAGCGGCCAACAATGACAGCCGGGCGTCGGGCTTGGGCAGGGCGGGGTTGGCCTCATGGGCGGCGCGCAAGGCATCCACCGCCAACAGCCGAAAGGTGGTCAATTTGCCGCCGGTCACGGTCAAGAGGCCATTCTCCAGCCAGGTCACATGGTCGCGGGCCTCGGCCGAGGGGTCGGCCTTGCCGCTATCCACCACCGGGCGGAGGCCGGCCTGGGTGCTGATCACGTCGGCCAGGCTCAGCCCCAGGTCGGGGAAGTGGTGTTGGGCCACGCGTATCAGGTAATCGGCTTCGGCAGCCGAGATGGCTGGCTCGTCGCCGAGGTCGGTTCTGTGGTCGACGTCGGTGGTTCCCAGCAGCGTTACCCCCTCCCAGGGGTAGGCAAAGACCGGGCGGCCGTCGTCGGGGTGGATCATGGCGATGGCCTGATAGACGGGAAAACGGCCGGCCGAGAAGAAGAGGTGGCTGCCGCGCAGGGGGCGGAGCCGGGCGGCTGCGCCCATCTCGCGCCGCAGCCGGTCGGCCCAGGCGCCGGTGGCGTTGATGACCACGCCGGCCAGGGCCTCGTGTTCGGCGCCGGTAGCCTGGTCGCGCACCTGCACGCCGGTCACGTTGTCGCCGGCCCGCAAGAGGCCGGTCACTCGGTCGTAGTTGAGGGCGATTGCCCGGCCCTGGCTGTCGGCGAGGGCGTCGTGCAGCAGCCGCAGCACCAGGCGGGCGTCATCGGTCTGGGCGTCGGCATAGAGGTAGCCGTCTTGCAGACCGCGCTGGCGCAGGCCGGGCGCCAGCATCAGCATGTCCACCGGCGTCAGCTCCCGGTAGCCGCCCGTATCTGCAGCCAGATGGGTGTAGACGCCCAACCCGAATTCGAGCAGCCAGGCGCCGGGTTTGTCGCCCTGGTAGACCGGGTAGATGAAGTTCATCGGCGCCACCAGCCCCGGCGCCGTTTGCAGCAGGCGCTGGCGCTCTTGCACGCTGGCGCGCGTCAGCTTGAGTTGCATGTGTTTCAGATAGCGCAGGCCGCCATGCACCAGCTTGGAGGAACGGCTGGAGGCGCCGGCGGCGAAATCGTCCTGTTCGAGCAAGAGCACGCGCTGGCCCATGCCCGCGGCCAGGGCCAGGATGCCGGCGCCAGTGACGCCGCCGCCGATGACGATGACATCCCAGGGCTGCTTCAGGCTCGCCCACGCCGCCTCACGCCAGCCCTGCGGCCACGGATGAACAGAAGTTGCGGGTTTCATGGGGATGACACAGATGGGGAAAACACAGATGTGACGTCGGCGGGGCACAATCGGCAGAGTAGCTGCCGTTTCATGGGGATGACACAGATGGGGAAAACACAGATGTTTCTGGCGACGAGATGAAGAACTCCATCTCTTGGCAATCCCTCGCCGGCTACCTGCCTACTTCCCTACTTGTCTACCTGTCTACCTGTCTACCTATCCACCAACTTGCCCGGATTCATCATGCCATCGGGATCGAAGGTATGCGCAAAGGCGCTGAGGGTGCTGAGGCCCAGCTCGCCCTTTTCGGCGGCCAGGTAGGGAAGGTGATCGACGCCAACGCCGTGCTGGTGGCTGATGGTGCCGCCGCGCCGGACGATTTCCTGGCTGGCGGCGTGTTTCAGGGTCTGCCAGCGGGCCAGGGTTTGGCGGGCTGTGGGGGCCAGGCGAAAGAGGTAGGTGAAGTAGAGACTGGCGCCGGAGGGGTAGAAGTGCGAAAGATGGCTGAAGGCATGGACGCGCTCGCCGCTTGCAGCCAAACCTGTGCGCAGGGCTGCGAGCACCGCCGGCTGGGCGTCCTCGATCTGCGACCAGGGGAGGGCCGTTTCCAGGGTATCGACGGCGTAGCCGTGATCCCACAGGGTGTTGCGTAGATAGGGGGTACGGAAGCGGCTCCGGCGCCACTCGCTGCCCATGCGCCGGCCCAGATGCACCCCAGACTGGCGGGCGGTGATGGCGAGGGCGGCGTGACGGAGCCGTTTCACGGTTTCGTCGTCGCCGCTGACGCCAAAGAGCGCCATGCATTTGCCCTCGCCAACGCCACGGCTCTTCAGCAGCAGCTCTACCATGCCGATGGCGCGCTCGTGTCCGGCCAGCAGCAAGGTTGTCGCCGTCTCGACCGGGTCGCTGACCCGTAGCATGGCCAGCCCAAGCTGCGCTTGCGCCAACTCGCGGACGGCGGCCAGGGCCTGCGCCCAGGTGGGGAAGAAGACGGCGTGGAAATCCTCGCGCGCCGGCAGCGGGTGGATGCGGACGACGGCGCGGGTAATGACGCCCAGACGCCCCTCGCTACCGAGGACGAGTTGGCGCAGGTCGGGGCCGGCGGCGCTGGCAGGGAAGGGCGGTAAGTCGAGCACGCCGGCGGGTGCGATCACACGGCCGCCCGCAAACAGATCGGCGATGCGACCGTAGTAGAGCGATTGTTGTCCGCTGGATTGGGCGGCGATCCAGCCGCCCAGCGTCGAGAACTCGAAGGATTGCGGAAAATGGCCCAGGGTGAAGCCGTGCGCCCGCAGCTGCGCCTCCAGGTGGGGGCCGGTGACGCCGGCGCCGAAGGCGGCGAGCCGGTCGGTTTCGTTCAGGTCGATGAGCCGGGCGAGGCGGCCCATGTCTACAGTCAGCACAGGCCCATCGCCCGGCGGCGGGTTGATGTGGCCGACCACGCTGCTGCCCCCGCCATAGGGGATGAGCCGGGCGCCGCTCTGCCGGGCCAGGGTGATGACTTGCCCCACCTGTTCTTCGTCGGCAGGGTAGGCGATGGCGTCGGGGTAGCGGTCGATGGCGCCATAGCGGAGGGCCACCCAGTCGGGTAGCGATTGCCCGCGCGCGTGTCGCAACCGGGCGTCGGCGCCGGCGTCGAGCAGGGGGTGATCGCTCAACGAGGCAGGCAGGCGGGCGGGTGGGACTGCCGCCAGCGCCATCACCAGCGGGACGGCGGCGCGGGCCTGGGGTGGGCCGAGGGCGTCGGCCAGAAAACCGGCGGCGGCGGGCGGGAGGGGGTGCTCCACTTGCTCGTCGCCCCAACCATTCCAACGTTTCATGGTCATGGCTCCGGAAAGGAGGGTGACGGCGGCTGTTACTGTAACCGATGATACACCTTTTCGACGCAGACGACAATCCCCAGCGGCATCCAAAAAAGATTCTCCACTTTCTAAAAAACTCTTTTCACTTTCCAAAAAAGAATTTGCACTTTCTGCCGGAAAGCACTACACTGCTCGCCGTCGAAGGAAGCTCGAATCATGTCTCTGTATGTACGCCCTCTTCTCAGCGATGAACGCACACTGCTGCAAACCCTGGCCAATGACGACGATGTCATTCGGGCGCGCTGGGCGCAGATCATCTTGCTATCGGCCAGCGAGATCGGCGTCCCAGAGATCGCCGATACGCTGGAGTTGTCGTCGGCGACGGTGCGGGCGCGGATCAAGGCTTTCAATGAGCGCGGGCTTGATGCTCTCGGCCGTTCGCTGTCACCCGGCCGGCCGGAAACCATTTCGCCCTCGCTTGGCGACCAGTTCGCCGCCCTGATGCGTGAGCGCCAACCGCGCGATTTCGGCTGGACCGACACCGGCTGGACGCTCGATCTGCTGGTCAAGGCGGCGACGCTGGAAGGCTGGGTCGAAAGCATCAGCCGTGAAGGGGTGCGACTGGCCTTGCGCAAGAGCAAGTACTCGTATCGCTGGCTGAAGGAGTGGGCGCGAGGCAGCTCCACCGATACGCCTGATGTCGATGTTTTCGAGCCAGAGGCGTGAGGCGTGCGTGTCAAAATAACAAAGAAATTGATCTGTTAGTCAGCTGTTTCTAATAAGGAGAACTTCCCATGTTTCAAGAGGCACTTCTCGAAGAAGGCGTTTCCATCCTGGAAACGACAAAGATGGAGGACTTTCCCATGCCGCCCCCTGCCAATGGCCATTCGCGCCCCGGGCCGGCAGGCCGCCTGCGCGATGGTCTGCAATGGAAGATCGATGAGACCCTGGAACGCGTGGCCTGGGCCAAAGGACTGGAAGCTTACTATTACCAGCAGCCGGTGAGCCGGTTGGAGGGCGCCTGGGTCGAAGTCAACGGTCAACGCAAGCTGATGTTCGCCACCTACAGTTATCTGGGCCTGATTCAGCATCCCACCATCGAAGCGGCCGCCATGGCCGCAGTCGAACGCTACGGCGCCGGCACACATGGCGTGCGGTTGCTGGGCGGGACGCTCGATCTGCACCTGGAACTGGAAGACGCCATCTCTCGCTTTCATGGCCGCGACGCCGCCATCGTCTACTCATCCGGTTATGTGACCAACCTGGCCACCATCTCCACGTTGATCGGCAAGGGCGACTACGTCATTTCCGATAAGTGGAACCATGCCAGCATCGTCGATGGCTGCCAGTTGGCGCGCGGCGAGTTCGTGCGCTACCGGCACAACGACATGGCCGACCTGGAACGGCGGCTGGCGCAGGCGCCGGCCAAAGCCGGCAAGCTGGTGGTGGCCGACGCCGTCTTCAGCATGGACGGCGACATCTTCAACCTGCCCGACGCGGTCGATCTCTGCCGCAAGTACGACGCCCGCCTGATGGTGGATGAGGCCCACAGCCTGGGTGTGTTGGGCGCCACCGGCCACGGCATCGAGGAATACTTCCATCTGCCGGGCGCCATCGATGTCAAGATGGGCACCCTGAGCAAGACCATCCCCGGTATCGGCGGCTATATCACCGGCGACGCCGACCTCATCCTGTTCCTCAAGCACTCGGCCCGCGGCTTTGTCTTTTCGGCGGCGCTGCCGCCGGCCGTGGCGGCCGCCTGCAAGGCCGGTTTCGAGGTGCTGGAGAAGGAAGGCGTCGAGCGCAACCGCATCTTGCAGCGCAATGTCGAGCACTTCCTGTGCGGGCTGAAGGAGATGGGCTTCGACACCGGCGTGAGTGTGACGCCCATCGTGCCGATCATGACCTGGGACGATGACCGCGCCATGCTGATGACCAAGTATTGCCAGGATCACGGCATCTTCGTGCTGCCGGTGCTGTCGCCGGCGGTGGCGCCGGGCGAAAGCCGCCTGCGCGCCAACGTGACTGTGGCCCACACCGCCGCCGATATCGACTTCGCCCTGGGGGTGTTCGAGGCTGCGGGCAAGGAAGTTGGGGTGATCTGAAGAATCGCGATGATCCTTCCTCAAGGGCGGCACTGCCGCCCTTGAGGAAGGGCGATGCGGGGCAAGAAAAGCGATATACGAACTTTTCAGGGGTGATGGTGTTGAATTGTTATTCACGCCATGAATAACTTCCATCCCCTGGCCTTTGCTCAGCGGCTGAAGCCGGAAGTCAGCGACTGGCTTATCTCGCGCCCACCGCTCGCGAGACGAAGGGATTCCCCGCCAACCAGAAGCGCCAGGGGGCGGCGAGGGCGGCGGCGTCTCCGCGCACGCCCAGGCGCGGGCCGATGACGATGCCCTCGCTTGGGCGCGGGCCGGATTCCAGCCAAAGCCCGCTGCCCAGGGTGAGGTCGAGGCCGTTCAGCGCCCGGTCGATGGCCAGCGCCTGGCACAGCTTGCCCGGCCCGTTGCACAGCGCCTGCACCTTGTTCTGTCCCCGCCGCCGGCGCATCGTTTCGATGCCGGCCGCCGGCTCCACGGCCCGGATGAGCACGGCCGACGCCTCTCCTTCCTGCCCGGTGACGGCGTTCAGGCAGAAGTGCATGCCGTAGATGAAGTAGACATAGGCATGGCCCGCCGGCCCGAACATCACCCGGTTGCGGTCGGTGGGGCCGCGATGGGCGTGCGAGGCGGCGTCCTCGGCCCCCCCATAGGCTTCGACTTCGACGACGCGCCCCGCCAGCCGTTCGCCGGCCCACTCGCGCACCAGCAGGCAGCCCAAAAGGTCGGGGGCGACCAGCACGGGCGGGCGAGCAAAGAAAGCGGGCGGCAGGGCCGTCATCCCCGCCCCCCCGAAACCGGGATGACGATATGCACCAGGTCGCCGTCGTTCAATGGCTGCCGGGCCATCTCCTCGTCCGAAATCTGGCGGTGGTTGACGAACAGTCGATAGGGATGGCGATGGCCGAGGTCGTCGCCCTGGTAGCGGCTCCTGAAATCGGGGTAGGTCGCGGCCAGAGCAGCCAACAGATCGGCGAGGGCGGCGGGGGCAGGCAGATCGACGGCGATGCGATGCCGCCCAAAGGCCCGCCAGAGTGGCTCGCCTGCGCGCACGGCGACGGTGATGGTGGGCGCCGGCGGCATGGCTAGGCCCCGGCCTCCCTCTGGGCCAGACAGCGAGCGGCCGCCCGGTCGAGGGCCTTGCGCGCCAGGTGAGCAGCCACCTGGATGGGGAAAGCGGGCGGGGCAAGGGCAGGGCCGAGGCGAGTCTGGGCCTCGAGCTGCGCCTGCCGGGCGGCGGCGGCGAGGCGGTTGGAGTCGATGGCATAGCCGACGAGCAGCTGCGCAACCTCGGCGCTGAAGAGGGGGCCGGCCAGGGGCAGCAGGGCAACAGCGGCGGCGGCGATCGTCCCGTCGGCAGCCAGGCCGAGACCGGCGACGGCGGCCCGCAGCGAGGCCGAAGCCCCGCGCACGGCCGGCGCCGGGACGAAGGCGCTGCCGCGAATGTCTTGACCAATCGCCAGCCGCACTGCCAGGGGCAAGGAGGGCGGCGGCGGCGGGTCGGTCAGGAAGATCGAGATCGGCTGCCAGGAGCGAGTCAGGGCCTGGTCGGGCTGCAACTGTGCGATCTCGATCTCGGCGGCCAGGGCCACCAACGCCAGGGCCAGGCCAGAGGTGGGCGCGCGATCGGGGCTGAGGCTTTCGGCCAGGCTGAACTCGCCCCGGCTTTGCTCGAAACGGGCGGCCTCGGCCAGGCAGACGGCCCCGGCCCGGATCAGGCTGCTGTGGGCCAGGTCGGCGAGCGAGGTGTTGAGGCCGATGCTCAGGCGGCCGCGGCTCTGCTGCAACCCGGAAAGGGCGGCCAGGCGGCCGGCGTCGGGCAGGGGGTGGGCAAGGGG